>DASCNB010000164.1:0-6759 GCA_036011265.1 Nitrospinota bacterium
CAAGGTCGTATCGTTCTTGAATTAAATGCCTGGATTTGCCAATGATCTGGTTGACGACTTCACCAATATTATTTCGGACATCATCAGAGGTATGGTTTTTAGGAATATCTCCATCAGGCATTCCCATTAATTTTAAGTAGGCTGAAACAATCTCAACTGCGGCATCGCCGCTGAAATTCATAATTAAAATCCCATTATAATCCCCTTTGAAGCTGACAAAAGAACCGATATCCCCCGCAATCATAATATTGGGGACCTTCTGGTAGGTACTGGAGATATTAATTTTCATCCCTGTCGCTGATTTAATAGTCTGCTGGGTCGCTTTTGAGAAATAAGTGGAAAATTCAATAACTGAAGATTCTTGCATATTTACTCCTTAGTTTCGTTTTTGACTTTATCGACGAGGACAACAACTTTGTTGTTTAAGACTTCGAGAAAGCCTTCGTTGATATCAATTATTTGTGGTTTGGTCTGGCCGGGCTCTTTTATTTTCAGTTCGCCTTTGTCAAGGGAAGCCATAAAAGGCGAGTGATTGGCAAGGATTCCAAAGGATCCTTCTGATCCGGGAGCTATAATGCTCGCAACATCCTTGCTGTATGCGATCTTATTTGGGGTGATAAGTTCAAGTTTAAAAGTATTTTCCGCCATAATTTGAATTATAAATTAAAATTTATCTGATAAATGTCCGAATTAAATTACGAGCACCTCTGCGTTTCATGCTTCTCCTCCTTACCAAGGAGGGGTTTTAGGGGAGGTTAGTTTTTATTCTTTCATCTTTTTGGCTTTTTCAAGTACTTCTTCAATATCGCCCACCATGTAAAATGCCTGTTCCGGTACGTCGTCGTGTTTCCCTTCAATAACTTCTTTAAAACTTCGAATAGTATCTTCCAGTTTAACATATTTTCCGGGAGTGCCTGTAAACTGTTCAGCCACAAAGAACGGCTGTGAAAGAAACTTTTGAATTTTCCTTGCCCTGGTAACTGTCAGTCTATCTTCATCAGAAAGCTCTTCCATTCCGAGAATGGCTATAATATCCTGCAGGTCTTTGTATTTTTGCAAAATTCCCTGCACGTTTCTTGCTACATTGTAATGCTCATCACCTATTACTCTGGGATCCAGGATTCGTGATGTTGAATCTAATGGATCAACAGCCGGATAAATTCCGAGTTCCGCAATTTGCCGGGACAAAACCGTTGTAGCATCTAAATGAGAGAATGTTGTAGCCGGAGCCGGGTCTGTAATATCATCTGCAGGAACGTAAATCGCCTGCACAGAAGTTATGGATCCTTTTTTAGTTGATGTGATTCTTTCCTGCATTGCTCCCATCTCTGTGGAAAGAGTCGGCTGGTATCCCACGGCAGAAGGCATTCTTCCTAACAAAGCCGAAACTTCGGAACCGGCCTGAGTAAACCGGAAAACATTGTCAACAAACAGAAGAACATCCTGGCCTCTTTCATCCCTGAAAAATTCTGCCTGCGTTAAAGCGGATAATCCAACACGAAGTCTTGCGCCGGGAGGTTCATTCATCTGTCCGAAAACCAGAACGGTTTTATCAATAACGCCTGACTCCTTCATTTCGAGCCAGAGGTCGTTTCCTTCTCTTGTCCGCTCTCCAACACCAGCAAAAACAGAGAGGCCGCCATGTTGTTTGGCGATATTGTTGATGAGTTCCATAATTAAAACGGTTTTCCCCACACCGGCGCCTCCGAAAAGTCCAATCTTGCCGCCTTTAACATAAGGCTCCAGCAGATCGATAACTTTTAACCCTGTTTCAAAGAGAGACGAAGACGACTCCTGATCTTCAAATGATGGGGCAGGCCTATGGATCGGAGAATGAAATTCAGAATCAATTTTGCCACCTTTATCAACCGGATTACCAAGCAGGTCCATTATACGTCCGAGGCTTTTTTCTCCAACCGGTACGGAAATGGGTCCTCCCGTATCAACCGCTTCCATACCTCGCACCAGTCCGTCAGTGGCAGACATAGCCACACAGCGCACCACACTGTCCCCTAATTGCTGGGACACTTCCAGGACCAAGTTGATATCTTTTTCTTTATTCTTTATAGTCACAGCATTGTAAATAGCTGGCAGGCCTTCTGGTTGAAATTCAACATCCACTACCGGCCCGATAATTTGAGCGATTTTCCCTTTGAAATTTCCCAATTTAATTCTCCTGTAATTAAATAATATAGAACGCAGATTTTAATAACTATTATCCTTTCAGGGCTTCTGCCCCGGAGATAATTTCTAAAATTTCTTTTGTAATTCCAGCCTGTCTTGCCTTATTATAAGATAGTGTCAGGGAATCCATCATTTCACCCGCGCTTTTGGTAGCGTTTTTCATAGATACCAGCCGTGCCGCCAGTTCCGACGCATAAGACTCCACAATTGCATTATAAAGCTGATTCTCCAGGTATTTTGGAAACAATTTTTCAAGCAAACTTTCAGGTCCGGGTTCAAAAATATAATCCACCTGCCTGCTTTTCTTTTCTTCAATTTTTTCGACTGGCAAAAGCGGCCTTTCCGTTGGAAGTTGATTCATCACCGAAACAAACTTTGAAAATATTATTAGAATTTTGTCAAAAGAGGTGAGAGAGTATTCCTTTATCAATTTACCCACCAGTTCATTTACTTTATCTAGGGTCATGATTTTGTTGTCTGAGGGAGAATAATATTGAATATCGTAATTTCTTTGCTTAAAAAAATCATTTCCTTTTTTGCCAACACAAAACAGTGAGATTTTTTTGCCTTGATTTTCGCTAAAGTATGCTTGAACTTTTTTGAATAGGTTAGCGTTATAAGCTCCGCAAAGACCTCTATCTGAGGTAATTACAATCAGAGCGACATTCTTTTCTTCCCTTTTTACCAGCAGAGGATGCTCAATGGTTGCAATGGCTGAGCCAAGGTTTTGCATAAGGGATTGGATTTTTTCAGCGTAGGATTTCGCGCTTTCCGCCAATGTCTGAGCGCGCCTCAGTTTTGCTCCAGCAACCATTTCCATGGCCCTGGTGATTTGTTGAATGTTTTTGATGCCCTTTATTCTTTTTTTTATATCTTTTGCTGAAGCCATAATAATACTTTAAAGTTTAAATCCGAATTTCGAAAACCGAAACTCGAAACAAATCCGAAATTGAAGCTCCCCGCAGCAAGCTTTGAGGGATACGCTCGCTAAACACTTTCAAATATCAAATTTCACAAACAACAGAGAGAATTAAGTTTTTTTGAGTTTTTTTCAGGTTTCGAATTGCTAATTTTTTAAAATCAGTTAAGCTCCTTTTTTATACTCTGCTTTAAATCCTTCTGCTGCTTTTTTCAGCAAGTTTGAAATTTCATCAGATAATTTCTTTTCTGCGGCCAATTTTTCTCTCAGATGTGGAAATTTTTTATCAGCATATTTATAAAAACCTTCTTCAAATTTGTCTATTTCATTGACCGGTACATCATCAAGAAATCCTAAGCCGGCTATTGCGATAATCATTACCTGGCTTATAACGTCCAGAGGGATGAACTGGCCTTGTTTGAGTATTTCCACCATTCTGATTCCTCTATCTAATTGAGCCTTTGTTGCTTTATCGAGATCCGAGCCGAACTGAGCAAACGCGGCCAATTCTCTGTACTGCGCGAGATCAAGCCTCAATGTTCCAGCGACCTTTTTCATGGCAGGTATCTGGGCGTTTCCACCAACCCTGGACACTGAAAGACCAACGTTTATTGCGGGCCTGACGCCGGCATAGAAAAGATCTCCCTGAAGATAAATCTGTCCATCGGTAATAGATATTACGTTTGTAGGAATGTATGCGGCATAGTCACCAGCCTGAGTTTCAACAATAGGGAGAGCGGTTAAAGAACCACCCCCGAGTTCATCGTTTAATTTGGCCGCCCTTTCCAAAAGTCTGGAGTGAAGGTTAAAAATATCGCCGGGAAAGGCCTCTCGACCCGGCGGTCTTCTTAGCAGTAAAGAGACTTGCCGATAAGCTACAGCATGTTTATATAGATCATCGTAAATTATCAGGCAATGCTTTCCATTATCCCTAAAATATTCTCCCATTGCGCAGCCCGCGTAAGGCGCAATATATTGCATAGGAGCTGGGTCTGAAGCATTTGCAGCAACAATAATAGTGTGCCCCATGGCCCCGTACTTCTCCAGAGTTTCCTGGACGCCGACAACAGTTGATTGTTTTTGCCCGATTGCTACATAGATACAAAAAACATCGGTATTTTTCTGGTTAATTATTGTATCTATGCATATTGCGGTTTTTCCTGTCTGACGGTCTCCGATAATTAGTTCTCTCTGTCCTCTCCCTATCGGGATCATGGCATCTATGGCTTTTATTCCTGTCTGAATAGGTTCCATAACAGGCTGTCTTTGAACAACATTAGGCGACCGTCCTTCTAATGGAAAGAATTTATCTGTAGCAATCTCTCCTTTTCCATCAATCGGTTGACCGAGAGCGTTCACCACTCTTCCCAGCATGGCATCGCCCACAGGAACCTGAATAATTTTGCCGGTTGTTTTAACAATATCTCCCTCTTTAATTCCCGTGTCCGGACCCATTATTATGACGCCAACATTGTCCCGTTCAAGGTTCAGCGCTACTCCGAAAATACCATTTGGAAATTCCAGGAGTTCCATATACATGCAGTCATCTAACCCATAAACACGGGCAATGCCGTCACCAATCTGCAAAATGGTTCCTACACTTTCCATTTTGAGTTTTTCTTCGTAACCGCTCAGTTCTTTTTTAATAATCGAAGTGATTTCTTCCGCCCCTAATGCCAAAACAGACCTCCTTGGAATAAATTAATAATGATAGCTTTCAGGTGTCAGCAATCGGCTGTCAGGCTGCTGTTAGACTTGAGTTCATGTCGTAATTGACACAAACCACCTGACAACTGAGCCCTGATTCCTGAAATTTTTACTAAATCCCTTCCATTGCCAGTAGTTTCTCCCGCATTACTTTTAACCGTCCCGTGACACTCCTGTCGATAATGGAAGAGCCAATATAAATGATTAAGCCTCCAATTATTTTCGGAAAAACTTTTGTTTCAATTTTAATGGTTTTCTTTATTTTGTTTTCAAGCATTTTTTTGATTTCTTCAACTTTCTGTTCGGAAAGTTCAATAGCAGACTGCACTTCGGCTTTCACCACTCCCCTATACATATCAGCCCTTGACTGATACTCTGTCAAGACTCCTTCCAAAATTTCCACACGGCGTTTATCAATCAGAAGGTACAAGAAGTTTTTTAGTTTCAAGTTGATATTTTTGGAAAAAATTTTGTCTACTAACTCTTTTTTCCTTTTAGGCTGAACTAAAGGATTTTTTAAAATAAGAAACAGTTTCGGATTTGTTTTCAACAAAGAATCCAGCCACTTGAGTTCTTCTTCAAATTCATCTACTTTATTTAACTCGGCAGCTACATCCAGCAATACCTGAGAGTATCTACCAACAGTTATCCTTTCGATCACGAGACTTCTCCTATATCCTGAATAGCGCTTTCTAGCAGCTTTTCCGCCGTGCTTTTGTCAACCGATTTTTTGATTAATTTTTCCGTGGCAATCATACTCAAGTTAACCACTTCTTTTCTAATTTCCACCAACGCGTTCTTTCTTTCCTGATCTATGTCTCTCTTGGCTTTTTCTTTAATTTTTTCCGTTTCTTCTTTTGTATTTTTAACAATATTATCACTTATTTTTTTTGCTTCCAGCACAGCTTCCTGTATTTTTTTATGCGCTTCTTCTTCTGCATGGGCGATTCTGGCTTCATAATCAGATTTTAATTTAGAAGCCTCATCCCTGTCTTGTTCACTTTTGGCATAAGTATCCCTGATTTCAGTTTCTCTGGCCTTAATTAAATCGATAATTCGGCTAAATAAAAACTTCTTCAAAAGGAAATACAGTATTATAAATCCGATGCCCTGGACTATAATCAATCTAATATCTAAAGACTCCATTCGATCTCACTCCATAAAGCGGCAAGTTACCGCATACACAATTCGGTAAGGAAAACCGAATTGGACGGTTTCCGAAGAAAAGCCGCCCGAAGGGTTGAGGCCACGGATGGCCGATAATCAAACAGGGCTTCAGCCCTGAATAACTTAGAAAAAAAACTTCCGAGCTTTGCATAAGCCGCTGTAAAAATCAAAAGCTAAACAGCGGGACTAAGCTTCGCATAAGCCGCTGTAAAAGGTAAAAAATAAACAACGACTAAACAGTGCCTAAAAAAGATGATAGACTCCAGGGATTAGAAAAAGCAAATGTTTGCCACCTAATACCTGCCATCACCATGTTTTAGCTGAATGCTTGCCCGATTATTTTATTAAACCCAACATCTGATCTGTTGCCGGTAGTTTTGCGAAAAGCATGAAAGCAATAACCAGGCAATAAATAGTCAGCGATTCTATAATTGCAAGACCAATAATCATAGTAACCTGAAGTTTACCGGTTAATTCAGGCTGCCTTGCCATCCCTGCGAGGGCTCCTGAAATTGCGTTGCCCGCTCCTATTCCACACCCGAAAGCGGCAATTCCCAACCCAACAGAAGTTGCAATGGCTAATAAAGCAAAATAAAGCATAGTAACACCTCCTTTGTAAAAATTTTTATCATTAGTTAATGTTCATCATGATGACCGACAGCGCCTCCTATATAGACGCTGGACAAAACCGAAAACACAACTGCCTGAATTAGAGTTGTCAAAAGACCCAGCACCAATATCGGAAATTGAATCGGTATAAAATATAATGAAACTCCCAGTCC
>DASCNB010000165.1:0-5801 GCA_036011265.1 Nitrospinota bacterium
ATTGAGAAAGAAATGTCTTACCCCGGTGAGGTTAAGGTAACTGTTATAAGAGAAACAAGGGCTGTGGAGTTTGCTCGATGAAATTGCTGTTTATCGGGGATATTATTGGAAAACCGGGAAGAATAATTTTATCGCAGTATCTGGACAATCTGATTGATAAATATAAAATTGACCTCTGTATAGCCAATGGAGAAAATGCTGCCGGAGGATTTGGGATTACACGCAAAGTAGGTGAATCGTTATTTGATATGGGAATTAATGTGATTACTTCAGGTAATCACATCTGGGATAAAAAAGAGGCTTTGGAATATTTACCGAAAGAGAACAATCTTCTGCGACCTGCAAATTATCCAAAAGGAGTGCCGGGCTCAGGTTCTACTTTGTTCCGGTTTTCTGATGGAACCTGCGCCGGAATCTTAAATTTAGCGGGACGAGTATTTATGCCTAATCTCGATTGCCCATTTCAAACAGCCGACAGTGAAATTTCAGAACTTAAAAAAAAAACAAAATTCATAATAGTGGATATGCACGCGGAAGCAACATCTGAAAAAATCGCAATGGGTTGGTACCTTGATGGAAGGGTCAGCGCTGTTATTGGATCTCACACACATGTCCAGACTGCCGACGAAAAAATTCTCCCTATGGGTACGGCATATATTACAGATTCTGGGATGACCGGACCAATAGATTCTGTAATAGGTATGAAAAAAGAAACCGCGATTTTTAGATTTAAAACGTCTATTCCAGAAAAGTTTTCGGTTGCAAGCGGGGATAGCCAGTTGAACGCGGTAGTGGTTGAAATGGATTCAAAGTCAGGTCTTGCCAAAGAAATCAAACGTATCCAATTAACATCTCCATGAAGATAGCTGTAACAGGAAAACCTTTTGTTGGAAAAACAACGATTTTTAGAGCGTTGACCCGGGCTGCTGAAGATCAACACGTCATAGACAAACCAAATATCGGAACGGTAAAGGTCCCGGACCGGAGAATAGATTACCTTTCAGAAGTTTTCCAGCCAAAAAAAACAACTTACGCGGAGCTAATCTTTACCGACTTTGCGGGTTTTGAAAAAACTGCGACTTCTCTAGAAAAACAACCGGAAACCCTGAACCAGTTGAAAACCGCTGAAGCTTTGGCTGTAGTTTGCAAATTGTTTGATCAAGACGCTGATTTTTCTCCTGTAAAGGATATAGAAGAGTGGGAGTCAGAATTGCTCCTTGCGGATTTGCAGACTATTGAAAACCGGCTGGAAAGAATTAACAAGTCTTCTAAAGGGAAAAAACTCCAACTCCACGAGGATGAAAAAAAATTGCTCCATACCTGTAAAGATACTATTGAATCAGGGAAACCTCTTCGAGCTCTCGAGCTTACAGGCACGGAAAAAAAATTGTTGAGCGGATTCCAAATGCTATCCATTAAACCGGTTATTGTTATTTATAATATATCGGATAGCTGGTTAGGCAAATCAGAAAACGAACTCCCAGATATTTCAAAGCTCCAGGCATATCCGAATATGGCGGTAACCAGCATTTGCGGGGAAGTGGAGCTGGAAATAGCTCAATTAGAAGAAAACGATAGAATAGAATTCATGAAAGAAATGGACATTGAAGAACCAGGTCTGAATAAGTTTATTCGGGCGTCTTACGGCTTATTAGGACTTATTTCGTTCTTTACTGTGGGCAAGGATGAAGTAAAAGCCTGGACAATAAAAAAAAATACGGAGGCCCTTGAAGCTGCCGGAGAAATTCATTCCGATATAGAAAGAGGATTTATCAGAGCGGAAATTATTTCTTATGAAGATTTTAAAAGC
Organism: Nitrospinota bacterium; assembly: GCA_036011265.1. Taxonomy (GTDB): domain Bacteria; phylum Nitrospinota; class Nitrospinia; order CAJXCL01; family CAJXCL01; genus CAJXCL01. The sequence continues at coordinate 1,811 of DASCNB010000165.1, forward strand.
TGTGGGTCACTGAACGAAGGAAAAAAAAGGGGACTTGCCAGACTGGAAGGAAAAAAATATATTGTACAGGACGGAGATATAATAAATTTTCGTTTTAATGTGTAATATTTAAATTTAAACCTTTCATTTTATAACAACCCTGGATGGTCCGTTCGGAAGCACTTATTTTTATTCAGTATAAGCTCCGCGACTGAAGAATCTCTTTTATACAACATTTAGAATTATTTATAGAAGAACTTAAAAATTAAAATGCTCCTGGACTAATGCGTAAATTTTTTCATTAGTCATTTCAGGTTTATCAATATCCACATTAATCCATTTTGCTGAAGAGACTTTTTTAAACCACGTTAATTGTCTTTTTGCGAAATTTCTTGTTTCTTTTTTTATCTTTTCAACTGCTTGTTCCGATGCCAACTCTTTCCTCAAGTACTGAACGATCTCTTTATACCCTATACTCTGAAAAGGTTTTAACCGCTCTGAATAGCCCCTGGCGAGAATAGTTCTAACTTCATCGATTAAACCTTTTTCAATCATCCTGTCAACACGCTCATTAATCCTCTGATACAGTAAAGAGCGATACTGATTCAAAACAAGATACAGAACATCATATTGATTTGCGTCATTCTTCTCGGATGATTGTAAAGATGAAATAGGTTTCCCCGTTAGATAATTGACTTCTAAAGCTCTTTCTATCCGAAATTTATCAGCGGGATTAATTTTATTTGCCGCATCGGGATCTAGTTTTGAAAGTTCATTATGCATAGTCTGGCTCCCCACATTGTTTAACCTTTTTCTCAGGTTTTTCCTTAACTCAGGATCAGAAGGTACTGCCATGGAGAATCCTTTGGTAATAGCGTTAATATATAAACCCGTGCCTCCTGCTACAATCGGCAATTTCCCTTTTGCGTGAAGTTTGTTGATTATTATTTCCGCGTCCTTTTTAAACTTTCCTGCGCTATATTCTTCGTCAGGGTTAATTATGTCGGTCAAATGGTGAGGTATGGTTTTTCGATCTTTGATGTCAGGCTTCGCCGTTCCAATATCAAAATAGCGATAAATCTGCATGGAGTCGGCGCTGATAATCTCACTATTCAAGCGCTTTGCCAGATGGAGCGATCTTTCAGATTTTCCTGTCGCTGTTGGCCCCGCGATTATTATTAAAGGAATCATAAATTTTTTGCATCTCTAAAGTATAGTTGCCATCATTATCATAAATATAAAGGGGGTGCATAATTAAATCACTTTTTTTTCCTTTGCAATGGGGGTTAGGGGAATTCATCTTCCTTTTAACCCCCTCGATCAAAAACATCTTGGGATTATTATTTTTGTTTGAATAAATAAATCTTATTTTTTTTGGGATTAGTCCATGGTTTGACATTGTACAAACAAGTTCATCATATCGTTCAGGGAGATAAATCATAACCAGTTTCCCATCATCACAAAGGAGGTTAAAAGCGTTTTCAAGAAGCTCAGGCAAAGTAATAAGAATTTCATGACGGGCAATGGCTTTTTCTGTATTTGGATTCAGGCGCCCACTATTTAATTTTCGATAAGGAGGGTTGCTGACCACAATATTAAAATATCCATTTTTCAAAAATGATTTTGAAAACCTAATGTCACCCTGAATCAACATCACCTGCTTTTCAAGTCTGTTTTGAGAAATATTACGCCTGGCATGTTGCAACAAAGAATACTGGATATCAAGTCCTGTTATTTTTGATGTGGTCTTGCGTGACAGTAGCAAAGGGATAATGCCATTCCCTGTTCCCAAATCAAGAATTTTGTTGTCCTCCGCTGGAGATGCAAAATCAGCTAATATAAAAGAATCTATCGAATACCGATAACCGGCAACGCTTTGGAGAAGATAAAATTGATTCATTTCCATAGGAAGTCATTTTTTTATTATTTATTCCATTTTATAAAAACTTTAAGCAGGATTACAGGATAAACAAAAAAATAAATGAAACTGTCATTGAACTCCAAAATAGTGTAAAAACAAAGTCACAAGAGTTAGAATTGCTGATATTATTTTTTTTTAACGCTCAAGAAGAGTAATTTAGTATTATGACCATGTTATTAATTGGCCTTACAGGTGGAATTGCTACTGGTAAAACAACGGTTTCAGAAATGTTTGTTAAGCTTGGGGCCCATTTGATTGACGCGGATGTTATAGCAAGAGACATAGTTAAACCAAATCAAGCTGCCTGGGAGGAAATTGTCGAGGTTTTCGGCGGATCTGTTTTAGATGATAAAAAAGAAATCATTCGAGAAAAGTTAGCAGCTGAAATTTTTGATGCTCCTGAAAAACGCAAACAACTTGAGGCTATTACTCATCCAAGAATTATTGAAGAGGAAAACCGACGGGTTAATGAGTTACGAAAAAACAATAAATCTGGAATTATTATATTAGACGCTGCTCTACTCATCGAAGCAGGACATCATAACCGAGTGGATAAGCTCATAGTTGTTTATTTAAACAAAGACACACAAATAAAAAGACTGAGGAAAAGAGATAGCCTAAGTTTCGAAGACGCTGAAAAAAGGGTAAATTCCCAGATGCCTCTAGATGAAAAAGTAAAATTGGCCGATTACGTGATTGATAACAACAAATCTATTTATGAAGTTGAGAAACAGGTATCTGAAATTTACAAGAAACTGATAGCGGGGTGCAGATGAACACAGATTATCTACAATTTATCAGTGTTGATTTGCTTATATCCGCGTTCCTTTTGAATTTAAAATGGAATGAAATATTTTAAGCCCATCCTGGTTTCCTAAGATACTCTCAGAGCATCTTTCCGGGTGCGGCATAATTCCTAAAACATTCCCTTCTTCATTGCAAATCCCGGCTATATTCAGGCAGGATCCATTAGGATTGACATCGTCACTTACTTCACCATCAGGAGAAGCATACCTTAAAACAATCTGCTTATTTTTCTTCAGCTTGTTTAACGTTTGCTGATCAGCATAATAGTTTCCATCGGCATGGGCGATAGGGATGTTTAACAATTCACCTTCTTTTAAGTTTCTGGTAAATGGAGTGCTACTGTTCTCTACTTTAACTGTTACATTTTTACAAATAAACTTTAAGGACTTGTTTCTCATCATTGCTCCGGGTAAAAGGTTTGATTCCATTAAAACCTGGAATCCGTTACAAATACCGATTACCAGACCACCCTTTCCGGCAAACTTGATTACACTGCTCATAATCGGGGAGAATCGTGAAATAGCTCCGGGTCTCAGGTAATCTCCGTAAGAAAAACCGCCGGGTAAAATAAGACAGTTATAATTTTTTTTTATTTGGTCCTTATGCCATAAAAAATCAACTTCCTGTTCTAATACATGCTTTATAACGTGATAACAATCATGATCACAGTTAGATCCGGGGAAAACTATAATGCCAAATTTCATATTTTTATTTCCAGTAAATTTTAACTACGAAGCACACGAATAAAATTTAGTAGCTTATTCATTTTCGCTTTTAATTTCAAACCTGTAATCTTCAATGACGGTATTAGCTAAGAGACTTTCACACATCTCTTTCAGTTTATTCTCCGCTTCCTTTTTGTTTGTTCCTTTCATTTTTATTTCAATTATTTTTCCAACCCGTACTTCCTGAATTTCATTATGTCCTAGTGATAATAAAGAATGCTGGATTGCTTTTCCCTGAGGTTCAAGAATACCTTTTTTAAAAGTTATGTAGATCTTTGCGTTCAATATTGTTCCTCCTTATTGTTCTCATCATACTTTCACTGTTTCTATAGAGCAGATAAAAGTTAGCCACGAAGTTTCAAAGGCACGAAGGGGAGGGTGTTTTATTGTATCTTCGTGGAAAACATATTAATTAATAAGCGTTTTTGTTAATTAGTCCTTTCCAGAAAGTCAGCCATATGATTTTCAGGTCAAATAAAAAAGACCAGTTTTCGATATAATAAAGATCATATTCTATTCGTTTTTCCAACGATGAATCTCCTCTCCAGCCGTTTACCTG
>DASCNB010000166.1:0-14052 GCA_036011265.1 Nitrospinota bacterium
TTTTTTAACAGAACAAAACAGTCAAAGTTTTAAAAACATGAAGAAAGATAAAAGGAAATACGTTGACACGAATAAAATAATAAAATTACTCCATGACTGCATTACTGTATTTGACGAATATGAGGAAAAATTGGAAAGCGGTGACAGAGGAAAGTTTAATGAATGCATTAATATATACAGACAACTTATGAAAGAACTATCGCCGGAAAATATTGCATTGATTCCTCAAAAAGACAGAGAACAAATTAGAAGATTATATAACATTATAAGAGAATTTTGGGGTGGTAGTGTCTCTTCACTATTGCATACAGCTTATGATTATCATGAACAGCGTGATGATCCAACAGCTGTCGCAAAATTGCAAATAATTTTTAATTTACCATATTTTTCCCCTGATGAATGGCTTGATAAGTATTTTAATGTAAGTCCTCTTATTCTTAGCTTGGATAGTAAATTACCTAAAGGAATTGAAGACAGACTTTATGAAGCAACATATTGTTATATTTATGGATTTTACAATGCTTGTATTGCCTTATGTCGGTCTATATTAGAAGGGGCTTTCAAAGAAAAAGTAAAAGGGAATTTCCCGGGAGGGAAAATACCGGATGATTGGAAATTAGATGAAATAATAAAATGGTTAGGGAAAATCTCATATATTGATAAGCAATCAACCTGGGATATACGCAAGATAAAGAAACAAGCTAATGAGATACTGCATGACCTCGACAATGTCGATAAAAAACGTTGTCGCAGATATATTAAGGATACAAGGAAATTGTTGGAAGAATTATACTAATTGCCAGAGGATCGACTTGATTCCTCGATTTTATGGTCAGGCATGTATTGCCAATTTCTCCACTTCATCAAGGTTTATAGTCCGTTTTGCCTGCCACAAGTCGTAATTATCTTGCATTATTAACCAGCTTTCTGCTGAACGACCTAAAGTTTTGGAGAGCCGCAAAGCCATTTCCGGAGTGATATTACTCTGTCCCTTAATTAAACGATTAAACGTTGAAGGCGATACTTTTAATTTTGCGGCAACCGCACGATAACTTATGCCATACGGCTCAAGAAAAACTTCTTTGATAAATTCACCTGGATGGGGAGGGTTAAACATACTCATCAGTGATAATCCTCATAATCAATTAAATAGACGTTACTTTCCTCAAGCTTAAAGACTACTCGCCAGTTTTTGCTTACATCGATTGCCCATAAACCTTTTCTATTGCCTTTAAGCGGGTGAAGCCGAAAACCTGGTAAATCCAAATCTTCAATAGATGTTGCCGTATCTAATGCTGTTAGTCGAATTCGTAACTTTTGACGATGTTTATTTTGAATCCCAGCTGTCTTACCTGTTTCATATAACTTTTTAAGCCCTTTATGCTTAAAGGATTTTATCATTCAGATTATAGCGTATTGCGCTACACGCAACAAGATAAATTTATCCTTTCGATTCCGTAATGCAGTCAAGAATGAACCTGGCCCCTTTTTTATGAAGCAACATATTTTTATATTTATGGATTTTACAATGCTTGTATTGCCTTATCTAGATCTATATTAGAAGGGGCTTTCAAAGAAAAAGTAAAAGGGAATATCCCGGGAGGGAAAATACCGGATAATTGGAAATTAGATGAAATAATAAAATGGTTAGGAAAAATCTCATATATTGATAAGCAATCAACCTGGGATATACGTAAGATAAAGAAACAAGCTAATGAGATATTACATGACCTCGACAATGTCGATAAAAAACGTTGTCGCAGATATATTAAGGATACAAGGAAATTGTTGGAAGAATTATACTAATTGCCAGAGGATGGACTTCTGTTGGTCATCTCCTATCTTTTTAAATTAAGAGTGTAACCCCCTAAAGACCCCTTTATTACTTGTTAGGTTTGTTTTGCACATAGGTTGATATTAATTTAACTGTTTGATCAGTTCTAATCATTTGCTCTTGAGAAACCTCTTTAAATTCTTCTAGTGAAATATCCTGATTTTTTAGCAGATAGCTATTCCAGTTGGTAATATCAATATACCAATTAAATAATGCAGCTTGTAGCTGTGCAAGTTCTGCCCTGCTTCTTTGTAATTCGATAGGAGTTTTAGAGAAAAAGAACGAAAGTACGCCTAACATTCCCATGCCACCGAAAATGGTTGGAACAAATTCTTTTTCCGTTGTTATTGCCATATACACGCTGATTCCAAGAAAAACCACACCAATAATGAATACAAGAAGATACATATACATCGTCCACTGAAAGCCACTATTTATCTGTTTTACAGTTTTTTCCAGCCCGCCTTTAAATACCTCGCCAGTATTGTATGTCTTTGAAACGCTCTCTTTAGTTTCATTTAATAAATGACTTTGAAGTTTCTCATATAGAGACATATGCTGACCTCACACCAAACCTAACGTCATGGGTAAGTAACGGAAAACAAAATGTTAGGCATTTTTTTTAACTAATCTATTTCTGACGGAAGTGAAATTGCTGTAATTTCTACGTCTTCTGGTAATGCTTTTCTCTCTTTTTTGTCCAACAATAATTTCACGGCGTTTGTTTCAATTTTATGTGTTCTTGAGTATATATTTCTATACTTAGCCAACCTGAGCTCCCAAGACTTTATATGGTCCTTTACTTCTTTAGTTAGGCTTATGTACAGATCCTTAGTATCTTCCATTATATTTTCTATACTGTTTCTGAAGGACGGGCTTTGTATATAGTCTAAAACAGAATTAATGACTTTGGCTCTTTTTGCTTTGCTCAGCTTCAACTGCGATATTTGTATGATATGCTCTCTCAAAATAGATACAAGAACTATAGCACCTGAAGGGTGGATTACTATCACCCCTTTTGAAATGAAAAATCCGGCATCGTCTTTTCCACGCTTTGCATTGGTTACAAGGAGTCCATAGTCAGCGTTTCGTTGTTGCTTTGCCTCAAACGCCTGGATAATATGTTTCTTGCTAAATGTTGAGACCTTTTTAAGCTCATAGACAATGAGACCTACTTCTTTTTCTCTTGCATAGACATGATGAATTAGATCCCCGCCTTTCCCTGGATGTTTGAATTTGTCTCTAGGGAACATGCTTTTCAGCTTATCGAGGAAGATACCCTCTTCGAGAAGTCCGAGCATCTGAGGCGTTTGACTTTTTCTAATCTGTTCTTCAAGGGATATGATCTTTTTATTCGCTTTTTCTAATGAAACGGTACTCTTTGACTGCAAAGTTATAAACTGCTGGTTCAGCTTTTTGTATTTATTCATCTGATTGTTATCACGCTTCTGCATCATATTTTTTTCTTTTTGCAATTTGGTTTTTTCCTTGTTAATTATTCGTTTTGTTGAAAGCTCAAATTTTTCTTTTATCATTTTCTCTGTTACTTCTCGTCTTGCTTTTTCCTGCTTGAGAATCTTATTAGTCTCTATTGCTATTTTTTTCTGGTAATCTTTTTGTATTTTATCTTCTCTTTTTCTTATAGCTTCTTTTTCTTTTTTAAGTTCTGCCTGGAAGTTCTTTTTTTGTGTATCGATCTCTTTTTTTAATTTGGCCTGCTCTTTTGCAGTAATCTTTTTCTTTTCTTCTTCAAATTTGATTTTCATACTTTTCTCACGCTGAAGAAGCTTTTTTTCCTTGTTTTTGAGATCAGCCAAGCGTTTTTCCTTTTCTTCCCATACACCAGTGATTTTTTCATAAAGGCTTTTGCTCACTTCTTGCTTACATAAAGGACAATTGCATCGAGACATTCTCTACTCCTCTTTTATTTGCTTAACGATTTCTAATCAACTAACCAAAAAAAGAACTAGAATATATTGGAAGGATAAAAATTGTCATATCAGATAACCGTATGTTTAAAAGCTTGCTGTTTTGGATTATATGAATTAGATGGTTAGGCTGCGTGCATCCAGACTTTTTAATTATCAAGGTTCTTAAGAAACTCATGGTAGCGCTTTTTTGTTGAGTCAATTACATTAGAGTAGAAAAGAATTTCGGTACCTTTTCGGAACTCCAGTCTTCTCTCAAGTTCATTATCAATTGTTGAACCAACTAGATAGCCACGTGCGGAACTGGCTTTGAAGTACTTTTTCGCCACGGCTAGGTAAGTTTCCAGTTGATTCATATTGTCAATATCGAGCTTGTGTCCTGGTCGTTTTAACTCCAAGATGATAAGTCGATTGCTAACGGTTCCGCACACGAAATCAGGTCGTTTTTTTCCGTAGCGCTTCTTGTCCTTTTTAGACATTTCATTTCCTATTTGGATACGAAGGGTTCGATTGGAATGAAGTAGCCAGTATTCTTCATTAACAAGCCACATTGCGCGTTCCAAAATTCGATGAATCGATTTGTCGCCCAGAATTTCAAAGGTTCGTGGATCTTCAATTTGCTTTTCGAACAAATTGATGGTTTCAAGGCGTGCTTGGACTTGGTGCGCAACGTTAGTAACAATGTTTAGCGACCATCCTTCAAGAAGCAGCGCAAGATCTTCCAAGGCTCGCTGCTTTTGTTCGGGAAGTTTCTTTACAATCGCCAGATATGCATCTCGAAAACCAGCATTAGCGTTAGTTAAGACATCTGAGATTTGACCAAACGTCTCAACTACAGCACCAAAACCTTGTTTAGAGAATTTGTCTGGATCAATTGCAGCAATGAGTTCTTTTAAGAAGTCGGGATGATCTTTTGCGAGCTTTGCAATGTCTTTCTTGCCAGAAACGGAGGCAGCCCCTTTTTTGGTTGCAGAATCGATTAAGCTGTCAGCGGTTTCCCATCCGATTTTTGGGCCAAGGTCATCATTGATAATTTCTACAACCTTTTCCCATTGACCTGACTTTGGAAAATGGAAGGTAGCCCGACCGCCGGGCCACCACTTACTTAGTGTTATACGCTCCTCAACATCTCCAAATTGAGGATTCGAAGACGTTATCTGAACGCTGAACTGTCTATTTAGCGGGCGATGCGCTTTCACCCAGTCTGGTTCGAAGTGAGATTTGCCACAGGACTTGCACGACTCTACAGAAACCAGGTTCTCCGTCGAGCATTTACTACAGACTTTAAATTTGGCTTTCTTCTTTTTTACCATAGTTAACCTAGCAGCTTAACGACCTGCTCTCCTGCCTCAAGCAAAAGTAAAGTAAAACTTTTCAATACTTAAAACTTTTGGCAGGTAGCCTACCTCAGTTTTGAGGCATAATTTTTCCTTACCCTGGTATTAATGAAGCTATTTAATCCACTTCCGTTCAATGCAAGTATTTTCATCTGCTCAATGTTTTGGCTACCGGTACTTCCGTTGTTATATAGATAAAGAGATTCATCACTAAATTCAACCTTTATATAGTCATCTCCAATTTCGTATGCTGAAACTCCAGAGTCACCATTTAAATTTTTGTATCTCTCCATAATTTACTCCTTGTTAGGTTAATTAAAAAAAGGTCGCAAATGCTTTAGACTTTTTACTTGACCTCTGGTTAGAAACTTCACATTCTCATCCTGATTACACAAGACGCCACCCTTTGACTTCTGCTTGTCTTGAGCTTGTCGAAAGGGTGATGGCAAGGCCTTCCTTCGATATACTGAGGCAGGCCTTAATAGGGGATTATCACTCGACGGAATGTAATAAGTCAAGAGTTTATTACATGAAAGATTTTTGCGGATATTTTTTAGCCTCTCGATTGCATCGAGATGACCTTAAGATTTTTTTATTAGTCCTTTTCTCGAAGTAATCTTGTAGTAATCGTGATGCTAAACTTTTTGAGTTGTCACATTCTTATCTTGTATCTCTTTATGATCTTGTTTATCCTGTTCTTTTACGAAGTGGAGCATCTATGAAGTCTTCAATTATATTAATAGTTATTTTTATCGTGTTATTTAGCGTGGTCCTTCTTATGTTAGAGGATAAAATGATATACTTTCCGGTTAAATATCCTGAAGGTATTTGGAACCCGGAAGATTATGGGGTAGTAGTTGAAGATGCTTATTTTAAAACAAACGATGGACTGAGGCTTCATGGTTGGTTTGTACCCTCTGATGAGAATAAAATTACTCTGTTATGGTTTCATGGAAATGCCGGGAATCTTTCTCACAGAATTGAAAATATTAAATTTCTTCATGAACTTAATATTAATGTTTTTATTTTCGATTACCGTGGTTATGGAAGAAGTGATGGGAAACTACCATCTGAAAAAACAATCTATATTGATTCAAGAGCCGCGTATAATTATTTAATTGAACAAAAAAAAATAGAAAAGGGAAAAATCTTTTTTTTCGGTAGGTCCCTGGGAGGAGCGATGGCCGTGGAAATGGCCAGAGAGTTCGGTTGTCCGGGATTAATTTTAGAATCGGCTTTTACATCCGCGGAAGATATGGCACTAAGGATGTTCCCTTTCTTGCCGGTGAAGTATTTTATCAAGACAAAGTTTGATTCGATTGATAAAATCAAGGATTTAGCCTGTCCCAAGCTTTTCATTCATGGGAACAGAGATAATGTTGTCCCTTTTAAGCTGGGAAAGAAGCTCTTTGAAGCAGCGAGGGAACCTAAAGAGTTTTATGAAATAGACGGCGCGGACCATAATGATACATATATTGTTGGCGGAAATGAGTATTTTAAAGTTATCAATCAGTTTTTGAGAAAAAAGTAGTTGGGGCAGGGGTCGGATATGGTTCGACAAGCTCACCATGATATTTTTTTTGTAACACACCCCGTCCCTCTGGGACACCCCTCTTATTAGAGGGGAATTCTCTCCCAAAAGTCCCCCTTAAAAAAGGTGGATACAGGGGTTGTAATCGGTTGCGGCAACTTGCTGCTCAGCGATCTCTAAGATTAGCTTATTTTGTAATGGAGATAAAACTATGAAAGTAATGATTTTAGCTGCTGGACTCGGAAAAAGGCTTCGTCCGTTAACCAGTATAATCCCGAAGTCGATGGTTCCGGTTTCCAATAAACCGCTTCTGGAACACCTCATAGACTATTTGAAACAGGCTGGATTTAAAGAACTTGTAATCAATCTGCATCATCATCCGGATATAATCAAAGGTTACTTTCAGGATGGGAGCGCTTTTGGTGTTAAAATTGATTATTCCATGGAAAGAGAGATCCTGGGTACGGCAGGAGGAATAAAAGCGGCAGAACCGCTTTTAAAAGACGATCTTTTTTTAGTAATTAACAGCGATATAGCTTTTGAACTGGACTTTGCTGATGTTATTAAATTTCACAAAAAAAACAATGCTCTGGTAACCATGGTGGTAAGAGAAGATAAAGATGTTGAAAAATATGGTGTTATAGGATTAGATTCATCATGCAGGGTCAGGCGGTTTCTGGATTTAAGTGATGAAGCCCGCACCGGAACGCTTAAAAAATCCATGTTTACAGGCATCGCTCTGTTTAATCCTTCTGTTTTAAAAGAATTTCCAGACCTCGGGTATTCTGACATCACCAAAGATATATATCCAAAACTTTTAACAGATGATTTGCCAATCTTCGGGTATGTTACGGATAAATATTGGATCGATATAGGAAATCCTGAAAAATACCTTTTTCTTCAAAAAGAGATATTTTCAAAAAAGGTTTTTCAAAATGTTTCGCAGGATAGAGAAGAGATGAATCTTCAAAACAGATATAGTGACGTCAAGATAGTCCCGCCGGTGAGTTTTGGAGAAAATTTGAAAATAGGTAAAGGTTCAATCATTGGTCCCTATGCGTCGATTGGCAACAATTGCATTATTGAAAATGGATCTAAATTAAATAATTCTATCCTCTGGGATGATATAATAATTACGGAAAACTCAAAAATAGAAAATTCTATTGTTCCTAATCAAATGAACATGATTAGAGTTTAAAAATCAGGAATTTAATGTAATTAGTTAGGTATTTAGGCTGAAGACTAAAGGCTATAGGATAAAACAATGCGAGATCACACAAAACTTAGGGCCTTTGAGTTAGCTGATGAGGTAGCACTATTGGTTTATCGCTTGACCGCAAGGTTTCCAAGAGAAGAGCTATATGGCTTGACTTCTCAAATTTAGGCGCTGTTATGTTATTTTTTTTTACAGCGCCTTATGCAAAGCTGTGGCGGGCAGCGGTTTCTATTCCTTCTAATATTGTGGAAGGTTGTGCACGTGAAAGCCAGGCAGATTACCTTAGATTTCTTAGTATTGCCTTTGGATCATTAAGGGAACTGCATTATCAAGTAAGTTTGTCGAAGCGCCTGGACTTCTTGCCCAATCAGGATTTTTCCCTGATTGAGCCAAAAATTATTGAAACTGAAAAGGTTTTGAATGGCTTGATTAAAGCGCTAAGAGATACTTGATTTTCTTCAGCCTTCAGCCTAAACGCCTGAGTTTTAACTATTTAATAACTATGAAAATATTATTACTTGGAAGAGCTCTTGATCTCATCGCTGCGATTCTAACAGCTATTGTGGCTTTGTTAATCGTCCCTTTGATATTGCCCGGGACGCTCCCCTTTTATTTTTCAATGCCTTTGGGAATGTTATTAGGAGGAATCATTGGAATGATATGCGGTTTTATCTTCAGTTTTGTAAATACAATGTTTAATTTAATTATGCATACGATGACGATAGGGATGCTTTCAGGCATGATAGCCTTTTCAGAGACAAGTTATACAATGTCAGCATTATTAGCCTTTTTAGTTTGGCTGGTTTTATTGATATCAGATGAGTATTATATGCGGATTACGGACAAAGTGGAGTATGAATTGATGGATTTTTCGAGGAAATAACGAACATTTTTATGATTTAGTTGTTAATTATTTATTGTGGAATTGAGAATTATTATGTGTGTCATTTTGAGCCCTTCGCCTGTCATTCTGAGTGAAGCGAAGAATCTCGATTTTGTCTGAGAGCTTGTCCTGAGTGGAAAGATGGAATAAACTCTGGGATGAAACTCGACTAAAAAGATGTCATGAAGAAAGATTATTATGTTTACATTGTAACAAACAAATCAAAAACCCTTTATGCTGGTTTTACTAATAACCTCATTCGGCGAGTTGATGAACATAAACAGAAAAAGAAACAAGGCTTTACCCGCAAATATAATATTAATAAGCTTGTCTATTATGAAGTAACATCTGACGTCAATGCTGCAATTTCACGAGAAAAGCAGATAAAGGGATTGTTACGAGCAAAGAAAATAGCTTTAAGTGAATCAATGAACCCTGAATGGTGTGATTTGAGCGCTAAGTGGTATGAAAAATAACGAGATTCTTCGTTTTACTCAGAATGACAGAGTGAAAGACTCGCAAAGTGGCAGTGCCACAACCACATTTTGGTATGGTAAACCGAATTCAAGTCTTCGCAGCTACTCTCCTTTGGGCGAATCTGCGGAGCTAATTGGACGATTTCCGGAGGAAAGTCGCCCGAAGGGTTGAGGTCGAGGATGGCAGAGCTTAGCTCAGCTTTGCCGAAATCAAATTATATATAATATTGGTAGTTATTATTTCTTCGTGATTTTCGTGTGCTTCGTGGTTATAAATCAATTATTTTAATTAAGTATGAAAACATTAGACAATAAAAAAAGTGCGAAGTTCTGGGATGATTTTGCCGGTAAGTTTGACTTGATGACCAGGTACAGCGAATGGCGCTGGTACGAGGCCAAAAAAGAGATTTTCTCTAAAGCTTCTGGCAATATATTAATGATTGGAGCCGGAACAGGTAACGATTTTAAATTCTTTCCTTCTGATGTTAAAATAACAGCGATAGATTTTTCACAAAAAATGCTGGATATCGCAAAAAACAAAGTCAATCAGTCTCCTTGCCCCCTGGAGCTCAAACAGGAGGATGTGCAATCGCTTTCATATGAAAATGAGGTTTTTGATTCAGCCATTGCCTCGTGTGTATTCTGTTCTGTGCCTGATCCGGTAAAGGGGTTAAAAGAGGTTTTCAGGGTTTTAAAGCCGGGAGGCAGCGTTGCGATGTTTGAGCATACAGACAGCAAGAATCCGTTCTTTCATTTTGCACTGAAAGTAATGGATTTTTTGCCCGGACCGGATTTAACGAGAAAAACAGTGTTAAATGTCCAAAATGCGGGTTTTGAGGTCTTATCAATTAATTATATCTTTCAGGATATTGTAAAAACCATTCTTGCCAGAAAGCCTCTTTAAATGGACCATTTCTTAAAAACAGCGATAAAAGCGGCAAAAGAAGCCGGGCAGATTATGCTTAAACGCCGTGGCCACCCGGGAAAAATCGATTATAAAGGTCGTATAAATCTTGTCACCGAAGTCGATCTCCTCTGCGAGAAAAAGATCATTGAATTTATAAAAAATGATTATCCCGATCATTCAATTCTGGCGGAGGAGAGTGGTGAGAGCGCGACAGATTCCGATTATAAATGGATTATTGATCCTATTGACGGCACTACGAACTTTGCCCATGATTTCCCTTTTTATTGTTCTTCTATTGCCCTTGAAATTAAAGGCAATTTGCAAATAGGAGTCGTTTATTTGCCGGTTTTGGATGAACTTTTTACGGCGCAAAGGGGGAAGGGGGCTTTTTTAAACGATAAAAAAATTCAAGTTTCAAAAGTCGATAATTTGAAGACAAGTATGCTTGCTACCGGTTTTGCTTATGACGTCCATGAAACGGACATGGATAATGTGAACCATTTTAAAAATTTTCTCAAACAAGCCCGGGCTGTTCGTCGTCCCGGTTCCGCGGCAATTGATTTATGTTATGTTGCCGCTGGACGGTTTGACGGATTCTGGGAATTAAATCTCCATCCATGGGATGTTGCGGCCGGAGTTCTTTTAATTGAGGAAGCAGGTGGAAAAGTGACCAGCATGGCAGGAGAACACTATTCTATATATTCAAATAATATCCTTGCCAGTAACAGAGGGATACACGGAGATATGGTTAGCATCCTGTCCCTTTAATCTCGTGGAACAACGGGAATTTTTTTAATGAAGAACATCAAGGCAGGGGGTAAGAATTTAGAAAGCAGGCCTTCCTACGGCTGATTGAATCCCCTTTTTTTTATCCATTTTTTTCCTACTATGTCAGTTATACTTTGTGATATAGAATAATTTTCTTTATTGAGATAACTGATCTCTCTGTTAATCGCCTTTATCTTTCTATCTCTTTCACTCAATTGCAGATCCGAAAGACATCCTTCACTCTCTATTTTCTGAATTTTAGTCTTCAGCCCATGGACCTTTTTTTCAATCTTTTTAACTTCTTTTTTTAATTCTTTTATTGTTTTAGGGTTGGTCATGATAACGCTTTACCTCGAACCGTTGTATTTCAAATTTCTCCTGGTGAGCAATGCCCCCTTTATCTTTAGCGATTCTGAGTTGCTCTTTAATCGTATCGATTCCCTCAAGATTGGGTAACAATACCCCTTTTTTAGATTTGCAGCTTACTATAATCCCATATTTTTTTGGATCCAACCGGTCTGGATCGGTTACTTTTTCAAGAGAAGATAACAGGTCGACGGAAATTGTGAGGTCCTCCAATTCGTCAGGTGTTATAGCAGGAAAGCGAGGGTCCTGAGTGGATGCACTGATCGCGTTGTGGATAACTTCTTCTGCTACATTGTTTTTTGTCGGTTCAACCGTTCCAATGCAACCCCTTAGCTGTCCATGTTTTTTTATTGAAACAAATACGCCTCTTCTTTCCATAAACTCTTTTGCTAAATCCTCGGGAGGTTGAGGTGTAACTTTATTAGTTATATAGCTCCGGATAGTTTCCTTAGCTAATTTTACAAGTGGATTATTAGACATTAGTCATTTGTTTTCAATGAAAGTGTTTAGCGAACGCATTCCCCGCTTTTTGCGGCAGTGTTAGAAAGCGAACTAAAAAAATTGAGCTCTCCATTGTGAAGATTCCACTCGGCTTGCCGCAGGGAGCGTCAATTTTCATTTGCTGTTAACTAATTACCATTGACAAATGACCATCTAAATTTCAGATATCCCGGCTTACAACATAGTCTGCAAGAGACAAAATGGCGGTCAAGGAAGGAGATTCATCAAAAACCACAAGTTCTTTTTTAGCTTCTGCTACATAATTTCTGGCTTTATCTAAAGCATAGTTAATGGAGTCATAGTGTTTCATCATATCCACTAACGTTTTCAATCTGCAAGACATGTCACCATTGGATAGAACCAGCTCTTCTATTTTCTTTTTTTCTTTTGCCGGAGCTTTTTGAAAAAGGTTTATAAGAGGAAGGGTCATTTTTTTTTTTTGGAAATCTAATCCAATGGTTTTTCCGAAACTTTTTTGATTGCCGGTATAGTCCAGGACATCGTCTACTAATTGAAAAGCAATTCCAACTTTTAAACCAAAATCAGCAAGAGCTCTTTCTTTTTCCTGTGAAGCGTTCCCTACAATAGCGCCAATCCTGCAGCTTACTGAAATAAGAGAGGCTGTTTTTTTATAAATAATCTCCATATATTCATCTTCTGATATATCGAAATTGCCTTTGGTAGCCAGTCCTAACACTTCTCCCTCTGCCAGCTCCTTGGATGCCGCGGACACTGATTTGGTAATTTTTGAATTTTCCTCTGACGCTAAGAGTAAAAATGATTTTGAGAAAAGAAAATCACCGACAAGAACAGAGGCTTCGTTTCCCCATTTTCTATTTGCGGAGGGATTTCCGCGACGGATATGTGCTTCATCCACAACATCATCATGCAACAGAGTAGCGGCATGAATTAATTCAACTATGCAGGAGTTTAGAATATGACGGTTACCGTTGGAATAACCGCTTATTTTAGAACTTAAAACAAGTAACATGGGGCGGAGTCTTTTGCCGCCTGCACCGTTTAAGTAACTGGTAATTGTAGGAATCAATAGGGCATCCGATTGAAAACTCCTGGAGAGAACTTCTTCAACTTTTTCCATGTCCTCGCGAACAAGGGCACAAGTTTCATCAAAAGTCATTGAAGCTATAGTTTCTTTTATTGTTGCTTGGCAAGTTTGCATTTGCAAAATCTCAAAATGTCATTCTAATCAAAAATATTAATTATTACATACATTCCACTGCACATGTCAAGAAATAAAAAGACCATTATCTATTTACGATAGTTCCCTTCACACCTGCTTTTTGAAGTTGGTTTAACAGGGGTATCGCATTCTCCCTATCTTTAAAATTTCCAACTCGAACCTCATAAAATTTAGTCGGTAATTTTATTGCTACTATCTTTCCTTTTAAGCCTTTTTTCATGGTTTGTTTTTTTATTTTTTTAGCTTCTTCAAGGGAAATAAATGACTGGCTAATTATTTCAGTTTCCTTATTTTCTGATACTTGTATTTCCCAGGTCGCATTAGGAGCAGTAATTGCATCTAATACGCTATCCACGCTTTTTTTCGTTTGGGTCAGGTCTACCACCACAAAGAATTTGTCAGCCCGTTCACTATACGTGCCTCGGTCAGATTGAAATCCTTTTGCGAGAATATCTTTTTGAATGGTATCCGCTTCTTCGGGAAACAGAGTAGACGCGACTCTCACATAAAAAATTTCTTCTTTGGGTATTATTTTATTTACTATACCGGCGGCAAATTCTCCGAGTTGTTGAAATGAAATTCGATCTTTGAGTAGTAAAAAGTTTTCTTCAAACCATCTTGGAAAGGAAGACGTATTTCCCTCGAACCAGACGATGTCTAAATTATCAAAGAGTTTGGCCACTACAAATTTATTGATATTAGATGTTTTTGCCGGCGTAAAATAGATGGTCAGAGATGACAACAAGAGGATAAAGAGCAGCAAAGTCTTTGTGCGTCGATGCGCGACGGTTTTTTGAATATATTTTTGTCTGTAAAGTATGCCATGCCCTTGTTTCAATAAATTTATTTCAATCATACATCATTGGTCGGTAGTCGCGGATCAACAGCCATTGGAACAGCGGATTATTCTTTTTCTTTCTTGGATTGTTCGATTATTTTGTCCGTTAAATGTTTCGGTACTTCTTCATAATTAGAGAACTCCATGGAAAAGCTCCCTCTGCCACCGGTTATAGACCTCAAGTCTGGAGCATATTTTAAGACCTCCGCCATAGGCACGTTTGCCTTGATTACCTGATTGTCCCCACCCGCGTCCACTCCCAGCAC
>DASCNB010000167.1:0-42045 GCA_036011265.1 Nitrospinota bacterium
TATAATCACCAGCGCGTTGAAAAAAATCCAGCACCGGTTAATAATAAATAGTGTTTTGCTCATAGAAATAATTTAAACAGGTTAAATTTGTTATGTCAAAAAAATTCAGTTTTGAACTTATTAAAACCGAAACTAAAACTAAAGCTCGCCTGGGGCTAATTACTACCAGTCATGGAACAATTGAAACGCCGGTTTTCATGCCGGTGGGAACCCGGGCCGCTGTCAAAACCCTTACGCCGGAGGAGTTAAAAGAAAACGATACTTCAATTATTTTGTCCAATGCATACCATCTGTTTTTAAGACCTGGAAATAAATTGATAAAAAATATGGGGGGCCTTCACAAGTTTATGCACTGGAATGGCCCTATTTTAACAGACAGTGGCGGATTTCAGGTTTTCTCTTTAAATAAACTAACTAAAATTAAAGAAGAAGGAGTATATTTTAACTCTCATATTAACGGATCAAAGTGTTTTTTATCTCCGGAAATATCAATGGAAATCCAACAAGACCTTGGTGCTGATATCGCTATGACATTCGATGAACCTGTTCCTTACCCATCTTCTTACGAATATGCAAAGAATTCAAATGAGATGAACTCAAGATGGGCGGAACGATGTAAAAAAAGCCATAGTGAGGAAAATCAGGCGCTTTTTGGAATAATCCAGGGAGGCATGTTTAAGGACCTACGGAAACAAAGCGTGGAAAACATATTAGAGATAGGGTTTGACGGTTACGCAATAGGAGGTTTGAGCGTTGGTGAACCGAAAGATTTAATGCTTGAATTGGTTGACTACACAGCGCCTCTATTGCCCGAAGAGAAACCGCGTTACATTATGGGTGTGGGAACTCCAACCGATATCATTAAAGGGATCTTATCTGGAATAGATATGTTCGACTGCGTTCTTCCTACTAGAAATGCAAGAAACGGGACTTTGTTTACTTCCGAAGGAAAGGTAATTATCAAAAACTCAAAGTACACAAATGACCAATCTCCGCCTGATCCAATCTGCCTGTGCTATACGTGCAGGCACTATAGTCGGGCTTATTTAAGACACCTTTTTGTAGCTCAAGAAATTCTGTCAATGAGGTTAAATACCATTCATAACGTTTATTTTTATAATAACCTGATGAAAAAAATTCGTGAGGAAATTAAAAACGATTCATTGTTGGATTTTTATGCAAGTGTTCAGCGGTCAGAAATCAGGAAAGTGAGCAAAAACAGTAAGTCATGTGCAATCAAAAATTGTTAGAAAATGGCTTGAACGCTTTCTATTTCTTGACTTTAATGCCGTACTGGTTAATCTTTTTTCTTAAAGTGTTTCGGTTAATACCTAAGATACATGAAGCTTGGACCTGATTCCCTTTAACTTCATCTAAAACAATCTTAATGAGAGGTTTTTCAATCCCCAGGAGAACCAGGTCATAAAGGTTCCCTTCATAGCCGTTTAATTTAGAAACATATTTTTTGATTTTTTTTCCAAGCCAATCTTCAATAAGCATGTCCCGCGTCCTGGAACGAATAACACGTTCTGCAGCCTTATTGATTTTATCCGGAATGATCTCTGTCTGAGATTTTGAAGCACTCGCTTTTTTTGACATACTCAAGGCAAAAAACTTCTAAAAAAAAGTGTTCGGCAGGGGAACTTTGAGTTACCCAAATGAGGAATGACTCAATTGGATTTTATCAGAACCTATTTTTTTTTGTCAAGACTAAATAAAGATATTGTTAAATTTTTTTCTGAAACTCCATAAATCCTTCTTTATCACGTAAAGAGGAGTCAGGCTTAAGTGGAGAATTTTTTTTCATGATGGCTCTACATACATTTTTGCCGGGGACACTACAAAATACGCTGGAGATTACTTTTCTTTTTTGCTATATTTTAAACCTTCAAATTGCTATATAATTTCGCCGGAGTGGTGGAATTGGTAGACGCGCTGGATTCAAAATCCAGTAGGGGCAACCCTGTGAGAGTTCGACTCTCTCCTCCGGCATTTTTAATTTCAATGTATTAGGAGCATCCAGTGAAGCTCAAAATGGAACCTGATTATGCTTTAATGAGCCCTGTATTAATTTCTGAGTAGATGAATTATGAAAATAAATGCCTTGTGCATTCTTTCTTTCTTTTTCTTTCATTTAGCTCCGGCCCTTGTAAATGCTGATGGCGGGGACTGTGTAAAAGGTGACTGTAGGGATGGTCAAGGGGTTTTTACCTGGTCTAATGGAAATAAATATGCAGGTGAATTTAAGGATGACAAATTCCATGGTCAAGGGACTTATACCTGGCCTAATGGGAATAAATATGAAGGTAAATGGGAAAACGACAAATTCCATGGTCAAGGGACTTTTACCTGGCCAAATGGAGATAAATATTCAGGTGACTGGAAAAACGACAATAATACCGGACAAGGGGTTTTTACCTGGTCTAATGGAAACAAATATGTAGGTGAATTTATAGACGGAATGAGGACTGGCCAAGGGACTTATACCTCGCCTAATGAAAACAAATATGTAGGTGAATTTAAAAACGACAAATTCCATGGTCAAGGGACTTATAACTGGACTAATGGAGACAAATATGTAGGTGAATGGGAAAACGATAATAATACCGGTCAAGGTACTTTTACCTGGTCTAATGGAAACAAATATGTAGGTGAATTTATAGACGGAATGAGGACTGGCCAAGGGACTTTTACCTCGCCTAATGGAAATAAATATGTAGGTGAATTTAATAACGACAAATTCCATGGTCAAGGGACTTATACCTGGCCTAATGGAGACAAATATGTAGGTGAATGGAAAAACGACGATAATACCGGTCAAGGTACTTTTACCTGGTCTAATGGAAATGAATATGTAGGTGAATTTAAAGATGGTATGAGAATTGGTCAGGGGACCTTTACCTGGCCTAATGAAGACAAATACGCAGGTGAATGGGAAAACGATAGTAATACTGGTCAAGGTACTTTTACCTGGCCTAATGGAAACAAATATACAGGTGAATTTATAGACGGAATGAGAACTGGTCAAGGTACTTTTACCTGGCCTGATGGAAATGAATATGTAGGTGAATTTAAAGATGACATGAGAACTGGCCAAGGTACTTTTACTTGGTCTAATGGAGACAAATACGTAGGTGAATGGGAAAACGATAATAATACCGGTCAAGGTACTTTTAGCTGGTCTAATGGAAACAAATATACAGGTGACTTTATAGACGGTATGAGAACCGGCCAAGGGACCTTTACCTGGCCTAATGGAAATGAATATGTAGGTGAATTTAATGACGACATGAGAGCTGGTCAAGGTACTTTTACCTGGTTTAATGGAGACAAATACGTAGGTGAATTTAAGGACGACAAATTCCATGGTCAAGGGACTAAGGCTAACGCTGATGGTACTGTAGTACGAGGATTATATATAGATGGGAAAAGAAAGTTTTAACATGGGAAGTTTGTGAGGTAGGAGTACGTGCAGTACGTCCCTGACAACATTGGTCATTTGATTATTTAATCCTGATTATCTTTCAGCCTTCTCCCCATTCTATCCGGATATATAGGACACTCATTCTGGGGACACTCTTTTAACAAAAAAAGGGATAACACCATTTAAGATGCTATCCCTTTAGAGTGCCCACTAACTCAGAGGTTCTACCCAAATTCAAGAAAAGTGTAAACCTATGAATGTTAAACTCTCTTCTCCGGAATTACGGTATAAAACTTTTGGCTCCTTTCTTAAAGAGAAATTCGGTTTCCCTGTTTATAAAATAGGTATAGACGCGGGATTTAATTGTCCACACAGAAGTAATAGCAGAGAAATGGGGGGATGCACATACTGTAACCCTAAGAGTTTTTCAGCCCCTTCCGCTGACCCTTCTTTATCCATTCCAGAACAGATAAAAGGTGGTATGAAATTGCTGAAAAAGAGTTATAAAACTGTGAAATTTATAGCCTACTTTCAGACACATACAAACACCTTGGCTTCTGCTGAAAAATTAAGACGTATTTATCAGGAAGCTTTGGAATTTGATGAAATTGTCGGAATTTCTATTGGAACAAGGCCAGACTGCTTACCAGATAAAACCCTCGATCTTATTCAGGAAGTTTCCCGTAAAACTTTTTTAATTATTGAACTCGGACTCGAGTCCGCAAATGACAAAACTTTAAACAAGATTAACCGTAATCATACTGTTAAAGATTTTACGATTGCCATCAATAAATTAAAAAAACTATCCATACATACATGTGCTCACATTATTCTTGGACTGCCCGATGAAGATTTCAATGATATGATGAGAACGGCAAATTATCTGTCATCGGTAGGCGTTGATGGGGTTAAAATTCATCACTTTCATGTTGTAAAAGGGACTGACATGGAAAAAGACTATTACGAAGAAAAAATCAAAACTTTTATGTTTGAAGAATACATGACGGTGGTTATCAAGTTTATAGAGCACCTTGACTCCGGGATAATAATACACCGTCTTTTAGGTGACTGCCCCGAAGAACTCCTGATCGCGCCAAAGTGGAACCTCGGAAAAGCTCAAATATTGAAGTCGATAAACGATGAAATGATACGGCAGAATGCCCGACAGGGAAAGTCTTTTAATAATAGTTTGAAAATATCTCAATCAATTAATGAATGACAAATAATTAAAAACAAATTAACTTTCACCCCCGACCACTTTAAACCCGGCCGACTTCCAGGCAGAAATTCCTCCTTTTAATTCATAGACCTCTTTGAACTCAAGCATATTCATTAAGCGCAATGCAAGTGACGATCTCGCCCCCTTGTGACAATATATTAAATATTTTTTATTTTTGTCCAGGCTATTGAGATTACTTTTAAAATTATTTCCATAAAAATCAATCACACTCGATCCAGGGATATTTTCCTTTTCGTGTTCTTTTTTTGTCTTTACATCAATTAAAATATACTTATTCGTATCAAGCTTTCCTTTAAATTTTTCCACTGAAATTTTTACTAATATCCTTTTTTGAGAGGCCTTATTTTCAATTTTGTCGTTACAGTTTGAAATAAAAAAACAACAGATGATTAAAACAATAAAGCGGAGAGTCTTTGCAACCACAATTTGGCAAGGAAAGCCGCCCGAAGAGTTGAGACCAGGGATGGTCGATATCAAATGGAGTTTCCGCTCCGGTGAGCAAACAAAAAAAACTTCTGAGCTTTGCATAAGGCGTTGTAAAAAGCAAGAATTAACAACGCCTAAAAAAAGCAAGCTTTTACGTAGTAACAGTATAAAACGTAATTTTTTCATTATTAAACCAAACTCTTAAAGTTAACTCTCAATCCAGAGTCAACGATTTTGTTCTAAAATCGCGTTGTTCATCAAGTTTAGCCATTGTTTAAAACGTTTTTCAAGTTCAGGCTTATGGATCGGCTTAAACCACACCCCCTGTTTAGTTTCCTGCCATTCGTTAGGCTGTCCTCTTAGAAGATAGGCAGTACCCACAGATGTTGCTTCATACTCTACCGGTCTGTATATCGGAATTCCGCTAAGATCCGTAAGCTTCTGGCACAATCCATTTAATGCTGACAATCCGCCGCTGATAAGAATTTTTTCGGGTGGAGAGGATAGTTTCTGCATTTCATCAATATTGACACACAATAGAAACACTATGCTTTCAATCACACCAACAATTTTCTCCCAATTTTTTCCATTCCCGACAAATTGTGATTTGAAATCAGGAATCCAGAATGGCGTTCCAAGACCTGAGACTCCGTTAAGAAACAAGGGAGGAGACTTAGCGTTTTTTAACCATTCTGGTAATTGTTGTTTAGTCTCAACCGGATCGAGTCCCAACTCCTCCTCTACTTTAGCCAGTGCACTCCCTGCTCCGTTAACTGTTCCCTCTAACACATATGTTAACTCATTTCCATTTTGCAGTACAATGCTTGTAAGCAGTTTGGATGAACCACCGGTATATTCTTTAAAAGGACGTTGCACAAAAGCGCCGGTTCCTATATTTATATAAGCGGTTTCCGGATTTGGTCGACCATAAGCGAACAGCGCCGCAGATTGATCACCGGTTACTATTTGCAAGGGAATTTTCTTCCCGGACACATTAATATCTCCAAAACAATATCGGGTGGGAACAGATCGTGGTAACGGCTGTTCTGGAAGTTTAAACAAATTAAGCAGTTCTTTATCCCAATTCAATGAGTGAAAATTCCACAAAAGTGTTCGTGACGCATTTGCCGGATCAACCAACAAAGGATGTTGATCCAGCATCCGAAATAACAGGAAACTTGCCATCGGTCCCCAGGAGAGACAATCGTCCGCGTAAGCTTTTTTTACAGCAGACAAATTTTCGAAGCACCATCTCAATTTGCTTACACCATAGTGCGCAGTTGGAAATAGACCGGTTTTTTGATGAATTGCTGCTTCATGCCGTAAAAACCGCTCAATCCATGGAGCAGCACGCCTGTCCCTCCAGCTTATGATGGGAGACAGCGCCTTACCGGTTTTATTATCCCAGCAAGTGATATTAGAACGCTGGGTTGAAAGACCGGCGGCAAGAATGTCTTTAGCTCTATCTCCAACCGCGTCAACCGCCTTTTTAGTGGCGCGTTCAACCGACAAAACCATTTTTTCCGGATCATGTTCTACCCAACCCTCTTTTGGGTTATCAGTACTGACTTTCTCAGATTCATGGGCTAAAACTTCACCTTGCCGGTTGAATATTAACGAGCGGCTGGTGTGACCTCCCTGATCAATGGTAAGAAACAAATCATTTGCAGGCATATTTGTCACCCTGTTTAAAAGGAGCGGAGATTACACCCATAGTCCCATCAAAAAAGATGCAAAGTAAAAAATAATTGGAGATATATTTTTTTTATTGTAAAACTTTGAAATTCCTATTCAATCCGATTACAATGCCAAAAACAATATCATACCAGCTATCTTAAGTTATGAAATTATTGCACGACAAACCAGCCAATAATATAACAAAAGAAATATCAATAATTTTTTTTCTTCTCTCTCTTACATTGATATATTTTATCAACCTGGTTTTAAATGAAAAACTGTTTCTATCCGGTGATATATATAACTTTTTTTACTCTCAACGGATATACGCAAAAAAGATTTTGCAAAGCGGTTCATTTCCCTTTTGGAACACAGATATCTTTAGTGGAGTTCCATACATCGCCGACGTTCAGAACGCCGTTTTTTATCCATTAACAGTACTTTTCTATTTGTTCCCTGCCTATTACGCCATTACAACGACCCTTGTTATTCATATATTCATGGCAGGTTGGTTTTTATATCTTTTGATGCGTCATGGTTTTTTTATAGACAGGTTTAGCTCTTTTATAGGTGCTATGATATATATGTTTTCTGGTTTTTTTACAATGCATATGGGGCACTTAAACCAGGTAATGGCTTGTGCATGGACTCCGCTCATTCTATTAATTTACATCAAATCCATTGAAAGGAGAAAAATTTCCTATGCGGTTCTGGCGGGGGTAGTATTGGGGCTCCAGTTTTTGGCTGGCGGTATTCAGAACTCATTTTATTTAATCATTACTCTTTTTCTTTTGTTTCTATATCTCGGTTTTAGAAAATATAACTCTACCAAAGATAAAAAAGATTTCGTCTTTCCCGGATTATACTTGCTCGGGGGAATTATTGTTGCTTTTGCCGTATCAGCTATTCAGATTTTACCAACTTATGAACTTACAGGTTTGTCTCGAAGAGCAGACGGGCTCTCATATATCGAAGCATCTGCCGATTCTCTATCTCCGCTCCAGTTTATCATTAATTTTATACTTCCAAATTATTTCGGTTATTACGGAAAACTTAAGTATTGGGGAATAAGTTTTCCCTCTGAGATGGCAAGCTACATCGGCATTATGCCTCTTGCTCTTGCAATTTATGCACTTATCAAATCAAAAAATAAACAGTACCTGTGTTTTTTCTGGTTTATGGCAATAATAGCTTTAATCTTTGCTATGGGTAAGTATACGCCAATCTATAAACTTTTTTTTGAATTTGGATTCAACAGGTTCAGATCACCTGCAAGATTTGTTTATATATTTAACCTATCAATTGCTGTCCTTGCTGGTTTTGGAGTGAACTCTCTTTTTTCTCAAAATGATCACACCAAAGAATTAATATCTTCATCATTAAGAAGGGTTTTAATTCTTTTATCCCTTGTTGCCGCATCTATTACTCTTTATTACCTTATAAACTATCCCTTAGAAAGATTTTCTAAGATGTCGCTTTCCATAGCAGACTACAAAACAATGTGGTATAGGGACGCCGTTATTGCTGTCATAAGTATTATTTCCGTTCTTTTAATTTTTGAAGAATCAATATCAAAAAGTATGAAAAAATTAATTATTTTTTTCGTAATATTTTTTAGTCTATTAAATTTTACATCTGAATCGGAATTTCAAAATGCTAATTTAAGCTCTGATGTAAATCTAGTAAATAACGAGGGAGAAATTATAAAGATTTTACAAAACGACAAATCACTTTTTCGTATCTTTAGATTTGCAACTCCACAGTTGATACCTAATTCAGGCATTCTCTACAATATTTCAGATATAGGGGGGTATGGAGGCGGAATACTTCCTCTTAATCGCTATGATAATTTTATAGAAAAAACTCGCTATTTGGAAAACAGAAAATTTGTTATAAATTTCGGACTCCTTGACATGCTTAACGTCAAATATATAATTTCAGATTTAAATGTCAGCTTTCCTGAATATAATAAAGTCTTAACGGAGGGATCGACTCATCTATATGTAAAGACACACTTTATTCCAAGGGCATTTTTAGTGAGTAACGCAGTTGTAATAAAAAATAATGGAAAGTTACTGGATGCGATGTCAAAAGAAAATATTAATTTTCAAAAAACCATATTTTTGGAAGAAAAACCTGAATATCAGGGCAGAGAGAGCAAAGAGATAATAAAAAATAATTTTAAAAAGATTAAGACATATTCATCTAATTTAATAGAAATTGAAGTCGGCTTAACAAAAAAAGGATTTCTATTCTTAAGTGACTCTTATTATCCCGGATGGAAGGTATCTATTGATGAAAAACCTGGAAAGATATTGAAGGCAAATTACAATTTCAGGGGAGTCGCTTTAAATAAAGGAATCCATTTAATAAAATTTGTATATAAATCCGATTTATTTTATATAGGCATGATCATTACCTGTGTCACGTTAGTTATTTTTTCGATTTTCTTTCTTTTTCAGCCAATCTTTTTTCATAAGCCGCCATTCGAGAAAGCTGCTCCGACTGGGTAGCCAATGCGCCATGTCGAAGAATTACCGCACGTTGTTGGTGAAGCAGTTCCGGAGGTTTAGTGTGAACGGTTGCCAAAGTCAAAAGGATAAAAGCAATCGATAAACCTATCGAAGCTTTCCATGCGAGCGGAACAACGTCATACCGGTCTTTTGAATCCACACTCCAAAACATAAAAACAGCTATTCCTAGCATTATTGTGAAAAATGGGATGAGGGACCATAAACCATTAAGACCCAGCCAATGACCACCGTTTACTGCCATATAACCGTAACCAAGACAGGGAAGGATAATTTCAGTGAGAGGATTTTGGATAATTTCTGGTACGTGTGGGATGCTAATTACAGCGGGAAAAACCTGAAACATAGAGATAGCAAATAGAAGGTAAAACCAGAAAGATCCTGGATTTGCATATACCATTGGTAGTGCTAAAAATGGAAGCATTGGTACAAGGTAACGCGGGCCAAAAGTCCAACCGCCGTGCCATGCATAAAACCCGGCGTTGATAAAAAGATACCCTGCTACTATAACTACAATCAACAGTATTTCTCTGCGAAACTTGCCGCTCGTCCATAAGTATTTGAGGCCAAATAGTGAAAAAATAAACACAGGCATTATAAAAAAAAGACCACGAGATGGCGATATTAAGATGGAAAACAAGGCAAAGGGATCCGGTACTGAGACTCCTAAAATCCCTTTTGAAGAGCCTTCCTGAAAAGCCTCATGTGTTAAATGTGCATATGACATTGACCAGGGACTTCCAAAACAATAATAATTATACGCGGCTAAAACTACAGCCATTAGTCCACCACCACTGAGAAATGAGATTGTGAGACGCCATGACAGGCGCAACGAAAAAACGTAAACAGTTAAAGCAATAGCTATAAACATGGCTGTATAGTCGGCAAGGGCGGCCAGTCCTGCAAAAAGACCTGCTAAAAAACTTTTGGTTATTTGATAAGAGAGGTTTTTTTTTACTTCCCCCTTGTTTTGATTGGATAATTTAAAAAGGATATAGAATGAAAAAAAGGCAAAAGAGCCTGCTACCTGGTGACCGGTGAAAGTAACAGAATGAATAAG
Organism: Nitrospinota bacterium; assembly: GCA_036011265.1. GTDB lineage: Bacteria > Nitrospinota > Nitrospinia > CAJXCL01 > CAJXCL01 > CAJXCL01. The sequence goes on from DASCNB010000167.1 coordinate 10,359, forward strand.
CGCTATGCTTCCAAATGAATAAGCAAGCGCCATTAATAGTGCTATTTTAAAACTCGCTCCGATTAGGCAGGCAGTACGAAATAGAACAACTCCTAATATTGCAAACGGCAGCGTGGTAGTAAAAACTCTTACGAAATATTTATCTGAAGAAGATAGTGGTGCTCTATTACCCGAAGGCGTAAAATTACGTAATATCCAGTAAACGGGTATGCCTAAAAGAGGTGCGCCTATTGCTTTGTTAGAATAATAATGCCCATTCGAAAACGACTTATCAATCGTTCTATCGTGGTACTGGTCAATGCTAAGTGTTCCAAAGTCGACAATTGAGCTTACAAGGAAATAGCGGCTACTCATGTTGTCATAAGTCACCGGGTGATAAAAATAAGTTCCTGCAAAAAAAAGCATGCAGAAAATTAATATTTCAGATGCCTTTTTATTATAGCCCAATTTCATAGGATCGGAATTTACGTTTTTATTGCTTAGTGATAATTATTATAGCTTAATGGGAGTGTTAATAGCATTGATAATTTTAGATTACTAATAACAAATGTATAAATACACGAGCCAAAATTTTCTTTTTGGGGAAATGATATTTATTTTAATAATTTCTTATGATAAACTTGAACCGTTTTGCATTAAAAACTACTTCTATTGCAAGAAGAAGTGTAACCAAGCGCCATAACAAATAAAATTAATGAACAATATTGCTATTACCAAAACTCATTCCATGTTTCCACTCTATGCAGGCATTTTTTTTGTTTCTTTAGCAACGCTAATGTTAGAGATATCTTTATCAAGGATTTTCTCTGTCGCGGTTTGGTATCATTTTGCTTTTATGATTATTAGTGTGGCATTACTTGGGTTTGGTGCAAGTGGTGCTTTTTTAAGTATTTACCCTCGCATATTTGAGAAAAATGTGCATCAGGTGACAACCTATTTAGCATGGGCATTTTCTTTTAGTTGTGTTGGCAGTTTGGTCATTATTTGTCGTCTCACCCTTGATCCATTCCAGATAAGTGCTTTTCCGTCCCAGATATTTATTCTATTTATTTATTATTTAGCGCTATTTTTACCTTTCTTTTTTGCAGGTTTGTGTATTTCTTTGCTGTTATGTCGATTTCCAGATCGTATAAGCAAACTTTATTTTTTTAATTTAATGGGTTCTGGCTGCGGGTGCTTTTTAACTATTTTTTTAATTCCCATATTGTCGAATTCTGGCACTGTTGTTTTTGCAACTTTAATTGTTTTGGTCTCAGCCTTATTTTTTAATGCGAATGTTTACAGATGGAAAAATATTCTGACAGCAATTTTGATATTTATTTGGTTGTTATTAGTAATGAATGCACCAAGTATTTTTCAATTGAAGATTGCAAAGAGTAAAGTAATGTCCGTCTCTCTTTATAAACTCGGAATTAAACCTTTGCTCACAAAATGGAATGCTTTTTCTCGTATAGATGTCTTTGATAATGGCAATTATTTTCGGTATGCTCCGGGCTTGTCGATCAAGTATGCTTCTAGTTACTTTCCTCCTCAGAAAGCGATTTATATTGATGGCGATGCTGTAACACCATTACTGCAATATGACAAAAATGATGATGCGGAAGGTTACTTTCATTATTTCCCATCGTCTATGGCCTTTCAGATAAAGGAAAACCCGAAAATATGTATTATTGGGGCAGGGGGTGGATTTGACGTTTTTATAGCGTTAAATACAACGGATGCCTCAAAAATAACTGCTGTTGAAATTAATCCTAATATAGTAAATGTTGTTAAGGACCACTTTAAAGGTTCTACTTATGATATTTATGATCATCCAAAAGTGAATTGGCATGTTGCGGAAGGTCGAAACTTCATTGCAAATAATAATGAAACTTTTGATGTTATTCAATTGTCACTGGTGGATACTTGGGCGGCGGCATCCTCAGGGGCTTATAGTCTTACCGAAAATTATTTATATACTACAGAGGCATTCGTTCAGTATATAAATCATTTATCCAGTGAAGGGATCCTGACACTAACTCGTTGGATAAACAATCCGCCTAAGGAAAACTTAAGATTAGCGGCCCTGGCGACAGCGGCATTGGAAAAAACAGGTGTTTCAAACCCTGAAGATCACATCGTTTTCATTCATAGCAAGCGTGTGGCTGTCATGCTTTTAAAAAAGACGCCTTTTAATTCAGCTGATATAGAAAAAATACGTCAAATCTCTGATAAGTTTGGCTTTGGAATTATTTTTGCTCCAGGATTGAATATAAAAACAGTTTTTTCAGATTTCCTCTTATCAAAAAACAAAGAAATATTTTATCAAAATTATCCATTTAACATTACGCCCTCTGATGACGACAAACCATTTTATTTTCATTTTTACTCCTGGAAGCATTTAAAATCGCAATTATGGAAGGTGGTTTCCATTGATCGTAATAACATCAGCCATTTGATTTTATTTGCTGTCTTTGGGCAGGCTTTGCTTCTATCGATTCTTTTTATTTTATTACCCTTATTTTTTTCAAAGCGGTCCGGATTATTACATAGTCCAGCCAAGGGCGTTTTTTTGCTTTATTTTGCATCTATAGGGATGGGATTTATGTTCATAGAAATTCCTCTTATGCAGAAATTTATCTTATTTTTGGGACATCCTATTTATTCTTTATCGGTTGTTCTTTTTTCCATTTTAGTTTTTGCCGGGTTAGGTAGTTTTTGTACAGAAAAAATTAAAGATAAAGTTATGGATAAGTTAAAGGTTTGTTTGATAGTTTTAGCATGTTTAATTTTATTTTATAACATGGTTTTACCCAAACTATTATCGACAATGATTGGTTTAAAATTGCCGTTTAGAATGGCTGTGACGATATTTCTGTTATCTCCACTCGGTTTTTTTATGGGAATGCCGTTTCCTTTAGCTCTACGTTTGGTTAACCAAATCGCTCCTCGCTTAATGCCCTGGGTGTGGGGGGTTAATGGTTGTTTATCAGTTCTAAGCTCCATCTTGAGCGTTATGATTGCATTGAGTTTCGGGTTTTCTTCAGTTTTGCTATGTGCTGCAATTGCGTACTTAATTGCTTTAGAGATGAGCTTTATCTTGCGACGCCGATATACGAATCTTTTTGAAACAGCATAAAAACAGAATAAGCAGGAATTAAGTTCTTGAAAAACAACCCTTCTGATTTTATGCGGTGCCAAGATTAACTCAAAGTAGTATGTTCTAAAAGCTGCGTAGACAATGTTTTAGCCTTTGTAAATATCTTCAGCAGAAAATTTGCCACTCTGGTCTGTTTAACTAAATGCTTTGAGCATCTTATAACGTACTGATATAATACTTTTCTGTTCATAGCCCCCTAGTTTTAAATGATGCAGCGTTATTACCTCTTAACAATACTTCTAATTCTTACAACTCTGGCTGTTTTCTGGCCTGTCTGCAGCTTTGATTTTGTAGAGTGGGATGACATGGTCAATGTCTATAACAACCCTTATTTTAACCCTGTTACGCCGGGTAATATTTTTCAATTTTGGCAGAAACCCTATGAAGGATTGTACATTCCTGTGTCTTATACCGTTTGGGCAGTAGAGGCCCTTATCTCTCAATACATTATTTCCGGAGATATCAGTGCAAGACCTGATCCCCTCCTGTTTCACTCAGTTAATCTTGTTTTTCATATTTTAAACGTCCTGCTTATTTTTGCTATTCTGAGGTTGCTTCTCAACTATAAATCCGAAATTCAAAGTACGTATTCTCATGATTGGGCCGCCGGGTTTGGAGCATTACTTTTTGGCTTGCACCCTATCCAGGTGGAGCCAGTTGCATGGGTTACAGGAATGAAAGATATTTTAAGCGGTTTTCTCTCACTGCTGGCTATATGGCAATACCTTGTTTATTCGTCCACTCGTAATATTCGAAATAGTAGTTCTACGCGACAAAACATAAAATCCACGATTTGGAATCCACATTATTTTATTGCTTCTCTATCCTTCTTGCTGGCAATGCTTGCAAAACCAACAGCAGTAGTTGTTCCAATAATTATTTGGTTATTGGATTGCTGGGTATTAGAGCGGTCGGCAAAAAAAAGTGCCAGGGTATTAATCGGATGGGTGCTTATGGCTATTCCATTAATATTATTAAATAAAATGATACAACCTGACAAAAACATTGGATTTTATACACCTATATGGGCGCGGCCTTTAGTAGCTGCAGACGCGGTGGCATTCTATTTATATAAATTGGTTGTACCTGTTTGGCTCGGGCCGGACTACAGCCGCATACCCAAATATATATTAAAGTATGGATGGGCATATTTTACATGGTTTGTCCCATTCATTTTGGTTGTTTTCGTCTGGTTCAGAAAAGATCGAAAGTGGTGGTTTGTTGCAATAGGGATATTTGTTGCTGGCATTCTGCCTGTATTGGGCTTAATACCGTTTCAATTTCAGAATTTGTCGACGGTTGCCGATCGTTATCTCTATCTTTCAATGTTAGGCCCGGCTTTTGGGATGGCGTGGTTTTTCTCGCATAGTCGAGGAAAGCTGGTTCCAATAGTTTGTGTCTTGGTTTTGAGTCTCTTTGGAATCCGCAGCGTATTTCAAGTACAGCATTGGCGCAATACTATTACTTTATTTACTCATGCCCTAAAAGTGCATCCTCATAGCCTGATTGCGCAAGCCAACCTTGGAAATGCTCTAATCAGACAGGGGAATATTCCTGCTGCCATTGAACATTTAAATATTGCGTTGCGAATTGACCCGGATGATTCGGAATCTCAGAATAATATGGGAGTAGCTTTAGCAAAGCAAAATGAGGTCAATAAAGCGATAGTTCATTTTTCAAGTGCATTGCAAATCAGGCAAAATAATGTAGGTGCTCGTAAAAACTTAGGACATGCTTTGCTCCGACAGGGAAAGACTGAAGAAGCTATTTTACATTTTTCCGAAGTACTGCGGACTAAAAATGATGATGAGATGTCACACGTTTTTATCGGGCAAGCGTTGGCTGAACAAGGCAAATCTAATGAGGCTATTGCGCATTATTCCGAAGCATTGCTCATTAAGCCTGATAATGCTGACACACACAACACTATTGGTTTCGCGTTGGCAAAGCAAGGAAAACTTGCTGATGCTGTTTCGCATTATTTTGAGGCGCTTCGCATTAAACCCAATTTTGTGAAGGCGCATAACAACCTGGGACTTGCTCTGGGTCAACTGGGTAAGCTCACTAAAGCGATAGAGCATTTTAGCATAGCGATGCAAATCAATCCTGATTTCGCGGATGCCTATAATAATATGGGAGTTGCTTTAATAGGACAAGGGAAGTTCGATGCGGCTATAGAGCAATTTTCAAAGGCATTGCGGATTAATCCCAACTACGCGAAAGCACATAATAATATGGGAGTTGCTTTAGATAGGCAAGGAAATCTTGATATGGCTATAGAGCATTATTCAGAAGCTTTGCGAATTGAACCGGGTTATGCAAAAGCGCATGATAGCCTGGAGCTTGCCATACAAAAAAAGAGGAATGAAAATACAATATCAAACTCTATTGATCAACCATAACGCAGCAAGCCCAACTACAATTCGGCAAGGAAAGCCGCCCAAAGGGTTGACGCCATGAATGGCCGATAATCAAAAGGTTGTTAAAAAACTTCCACAAAAAAAGAAGGGTTTACATATTTAGTAAAGTTAAACTTGATTTGTCTGTTCTATAAATCCATGTTTCGACTTTATATTCCAGTGATTTTGAAAACGGTATTTCAATGAAATTATCTGATAAACATCCTGATGTTATTTTTGCCTTTTACATTGGCATTATCTTATCAGTATCCTGTTTGTTTTATTTACTCTACTATTTTGATTGGAATGCAGGTTTAGGTAGAGGACTAACACTTTTAGCATTAATATTGTTGCTTGTATTGAAAAATAATTATTTCAACATCGAGTTCTCAATCCCAAAAGCAACGACCTTTTTGACCGTCCTTTTTCTTTCCCTTTTTGCATGGAATACCTGGTTCTTTATTGTAAACCTCGAATCATATCCTATTGATGTTGGAGAAAGTTCTTTAATATCGATAGAGTTATTCTGGCGCTGGTTTAAAAATCCTTATACTCATACAGTTGATATTGTTGAAATCTCTCATCCATATTTATTTTTTGAAGGTTATAAGTATTTTCCACTTACTTTTATTATTTATACTCCATCAGTATTACTTTTGAAAGTCAAAGGGTTGTACATTACAAATTTTATATTTCATATTATTACTGCCATATATATTTTTAAAATAACAATGCTGTTTGAAAAGGATAGTAAAATCGACCGGCCTCTAATTTCTGTCATTCTCTACCTATCATCTTATTTAGTTTTATTTGAACTATTTAGACAGGGAGTAAATGATATTATCCCAGCATTTTTTATTCTTGCTTCTTTTTATTATTATTTAGATCAAAAAGAGATAAAAAGCGCCTTATTTTTGGGCGCTTCTTTGGCTTCGAAATGGCTGCCGGGAACCCTGTTTTTTTTCCTTATCTTTCCACAAGTAAAAAACAAAAAAAACTTTCTTTATTGTTGTGGGGGGATATTTCTTTTAACTGTATTGCCTTTTATTGCGTGGGATTTTCTTTCATTTGTTGGAAATACCTTTATTTATTTTTATTTAAAGCCGGGAGATTCTACAGGATTTATGGATGGAACCAATACTCTTTTAGCTGAAATCATCATCTTCGCAATCATTGGGCTATTTTCTTTGACATTTGTCTTCTATTTTAGAAATCATAATTATAATAGTAGTTTAATCCTTTCTTATTATATTGTTCTATTAGCGCTTTTTTTTCTCATATTAAAAGAAAATCACCGCAATCATCTTATATGGATAATACCTTTTTACTCAATCTCAATCTCCCTTAATGCGGTAAGAAAAGATTCAACTGGAAAGTCAAAATTTATCGATTTGTTGAAACCCAGCGTTTTTTTTAAAAAGATATTGAAAAAACATAAATGATGGTTATTGCTTAGTAATACTATTATAGGGTGATCTTCGATTTTTTTTTGATAAAGATTTTTGAAACTTTATTATTTATTAACAGTTATTTTAAGGTTTAGTTGCTGATTAACCGGTATTTTAGTATTTCAATATTGCTATTAATTTCAATAGGGCTTTATCTCCCCACTCTTCAATACGGGTTTGTTTATGACGACAAATTCCAGATACTGGATAATAAGTGGATTACGGATATTAAATATGTCCCTGATGTTTTTTCTTCCTCAGTATGGTCATTTGATAGTGGTGCAACATCCAACATATACCGTCCCTTGATGCATGTTATTTACATGCTGGAATATTACTTATTCGGTCTAAAACCATGGGGGTATCATCTTGTCAATATTCTTCTCCATGCATTAAATACAGTCATTGTATTTTTATTTGCCTCGCATATCTTTAAGAACCAACAAAAGCCGACGGGAAAGAAACCGGCTAGTTTAGAAGAAATTGAACAGAGGCAATCGGATTTCTCCGGCACCTTTTGCAAAATTACTCCGGCATTTCTTGCAGCTCTTTTTTTCGCTGCTCATCCTGTTAACACAGAAACTGTAGCATGGATCGGGACTCTTCCGGAGCTCTTTATGACAGCGATGTATTTATCATCTTTTTTCCTTTATATTACTTGTTCACCCGGCTTTAATCTCCGGTTTATTTTTTCCCTGATTCTTTTTTTAATTGCAGTTTTGTTTAAGGAAACTGCTTTAACCCTTTTTCTGTTTATCCTGCTATATGATTATTCCAAGTGGAGCATTATTTCAGTACTTAAAAGGTATAAAAGGTACACTCCGTATCTTTTAATTATTGTGGGATATATGGCACTACGGATTCATGCCCTGGGCGGTATCACTGTCAGGGAAAACGCTAAAATGAGCGTAGAGCAACTCATTTTAAATTTTTTTCCTTTGTTCTTGCAATATACAAAAAAACTTCTCCTCCCGTTTGATCTTAAAGCAATATATGTTTTTCATCCGGTCAATTCATTCTCAGAATGTGTTGTGTTAGTCGCAATAGCCTTTACTGTTCTATATATGACTTTTTGGTATATTTCAAAAAAGAGAGACAGTATCTTTTTCTTAAGCCTTACTTTTATTTTCATTCCTTTAATCCCTGTATTTTACCTCCCTGCGATAAGAGATACTGTGTTTGCAGACAGGTATTTATACTTATCGTCTTTTGGTTTTGTTCTATTGTCCTCTTACATTTTTGAGAAAATCTATCTGTTCCTGAATAAAAAAGGATTTGATTCTAAAATTGTTGGCAAAGGTATAATCTTTTTATCCCTAATGATCATGTTTGTTTATACCGTCAGCACTTCAAGAAGGCAGCCTGTTTGGAAGGACGATTTCAGTCTGTGGAGCGATACAGTTAAAAAATCTCCTGACAGCTATGTGGCTCACAACGATTTAGGAATAGCGTTAGGTAAGCAGGGTAAAATAATAGAATCAATAGCTTATTTTTCGGAGGCACAAAGAATAAATCCTTACTACACGGAGGCCTATAATAATATGGGAATTGCTTTATATGGTTTGGGGAAGCAGGAAGAAGCAGTTTCTCAATTTTCCAAAGTACTTCAAATTGATCCAGCTTTTGCTAAAGCCCATTTTAATCTTGGTTTTGTTTTAGCAAATCAAGGGAGAATGGAACAGGCTATTTTTCATTATAATAAGGTACTCCAAGTCAAGCCAGGATACCCAAAAGTACGCTATCACCTTGGTGTGGTTTTGGAGCATTTGGGAAAAATAAATGAAGCAATAATTCAGTATAGGGAAGAATTGCGTGTCAAGCCTGATTGGGTTCCGGCCCTTAATAAATTAGCCTGGATACTTGCAACTAATGAAAATCCGAAATACCGGGACACCTCTGAAGCCGTTGCACTTGCGGAAAAAGCAAACAAAATTACCGGAGAAAAAGAACCGAATACGCTAAACCTCCTTTCTGTCGCTTACGCGGCATCCGGTCAATTTCCTTTAGCTGTAAAAACAGCAGAAAAAGCGATAGGGTTGGCGGATGTTTCCGGAAAGAAGAAACTTGTGAAGGAAATTAAACATCGTCTGAAGCTTTACCGGTCCGGTCACTCTGACAGATGATATACCAAAAGAAAATTATACTATGTGGATAGAAGGTTTATGACTGCGGAAAACCATAGAGGGAAATCTTTTAGACGGTTGAGGATCTTTGCTCTAAATGTAGCTCTTGTCTTAATATCGATTTCAATTATTCTTCTCGGGGGCGAAACGTATATCCGGTTTTCGGAAATAGCCGGGCTCGAAAAATGGCTTATTTTAAAAAAAAAGAGAGATAATGTTCAATTTATTGAAACTTTTATGCGACCCGCAGATGATAAAACCCCTGTCCGCATGGTTTCCCAGTCAATCCCCCTGAAAAAGTCTCCAGCCACTTTTCGTGTCTTTTGTTTCGGCGGGTCGTCTGTTTTTGGCTACCCTTTTGCTCCTAAAGTATCTATCCCGATTGTCTTGCGTATGTTTCTGCAAAAGGTCATGCCTGCTAGGAAAGTAGAAGTTTTTAATGCCGAATTCAATGGTGGCGATTCGAGTCGCACTCTTTCCCTTATGAAGGAAGCTCTTGAATTTAATCCCGATTTATTCATCGTTTACACGGGACATAATGAATTTCTATGGATCGACTATCTTCATGATTTTGACCTAATCACCGGGTTTCATCCATCAACACCTTTGACGTTTCTTATGAAAATCAGAATGACATTGAGGAAAACCTACCTGTGGCGCTGGGCTATAGGGACTGACTTGGGCAGAAAATGGGTTCAGAAATGGGAAAGTTTCCGTTTTGGGCATTCCGGTATGCAATCAGGGAGACAGTCGGTAGAATTTCTTAATGCAACATTTGCTTCCTTTAAAGCAAACTTACTGGAAATGGTTTATTTGGCTAAAAGCCGTTCTATTCCCTTTCTCCTCAGTACTGTGGCTGCGAATCATCGCACTTTAAAACCTCTTTATCCGACTTTTTTTAAATTGTCCGAGCCAGATCTGGGCCGGTTCAAAGACCTGATATTAAAAATTAGCTCACACATTGAAAACCAGCAGGAAGAGATTGCCTTGAAGCTTGTAGCTGAAGCCAGAAAGATATTTCCGAATGAACCTTATTTGAGTTTTCTTAAAAGTCAGGCATTGCTAAATACAGGAAGAGTCAAGGAAGCAAAAAATGCAATAGAAAATGCGATATTGAATGACGGATACCGCCACCGCGCTCCCAAGCGAATAAATGAAATAATTCGTGAAGTGGCCGCCGAAAGGGAAATTATATTATCCGATGTGGAAAAAGAATTAGAAGCTCTTTCCCCTTATGGAATTATAGGTGACGAATGGATTATTGATCATGCGCATCCAAACCTCGAAGGGATAATCCTTATTGCGAAAGAATTAATTCGATCACTTTACCAGGCAGGCATTGTAAAAGTCGGAGACGCAAATGCTTTATCTTACGATGATATCCGTCGTGCCATCAATCTGTCTCCCTCGGAATGGCGAACTACAACAATGAGATTAGCCCTGAGCGAGTATGAGCATGGAAATGTTCAGGGGGCGTCCCGGCATTTCTTAAAAGCATCTAGACCTTTTTTCTCTGGAGACAAGGTCCCGGAGGCAATGTCCCTCTATCTTAATGGTCTCGCTGTCCTCTTAAGGGGAGATAAAACCCTGGCGCGTCAAAATATAGAAGAAGCTAGAGATATTGATGCTTTACTGGTTGAAGACCTTAACAAAAAGTTTGCGCAACTCAAGATTGCCCAGTTCCTCGGTAAGAAGCAAATCAAGTAGCATTAAGAACCCAATCTTTTTTTGCAAATATCTGTTATATTCCATATCGAAAAACATTACTATTTCGATGGAGAAATAGTTGCTGAGAATCAGCATCGCTTGGTTTATTTATCACCTGAAATCCTTGATGTGACCCCAAACAGCTTTTACCCCTTTGGAAATGTATTTAACATCTTCAACAGATCTAATCTTCATAAACTGTTTTAGAATAAATCGTGGACTCCAAAAACTTTTGTAAAGTTGACTGCACATTTTTTTAATCTCTTGAGGAGATATACCAGGTGTCTTTAAAACCGGTTCTCCCATATCATATTTGTCATAATTTTCTGGATTGAATCTAAACCATTTATTTTCCCTGGCCATCCCAAATAAATGTGTACCTGGATAAGGAACAACAGTAGTTGCTTGCAGCATCTCAACATACCCCTTATTCATCAACTCACGCGCAAATTTCAGTGTATTTGTAATATCTTCTCGTGATTCCCATGGATAACCAACCATAACTGTCAAATGAATGTCCAACTTTGCCTTGCTCAACATTTTACAATTTTCAACGATATCTTTTACATTTGTACCTTTGCTCAGTTTGTCCAGTGTCTTTTGGTTTGCGGATTCCAATCCCATTTTCAATTTTCTAAATCCTGCTTTTTTCATAAGTGTCGCAGTATTTTTATCAATAGAGCCAAACCGCATATTACATGAGAATAGTATTTTTTTGTTATATCCACGTGATATTATTCCTTCACAAAATTCTTTTAGCCAATTATCTGTGGGGAACGTGCCAGTATCATCAAATATCTCACGAGCACCATGTTTTTCAATTAAGGTGCCAATTTCATTAAGCAAATTCTCAGCACTCCTTAATTTAAATTCAGGGTAAAGCGTTGTCCATGAGCAGAAACTGCATTTTCCCCACCAGCAGTCCCTTCCTGCCATTGTATAAAAAAACGGTGTACGTTTTTTCCATTTTTCCCCATACAAACCGGCCTTTGTCAGGTCCCTGTCAACAAACGGAAGAGAATCAAGATCATCTTTAAACTGAAATTCACCGCTATTTTTAATTTCTTTCGCCTCTTTATACCAAACTCCTCCAGCTAATAGATCTTTATCTCTTAGATGCCTTACGATGCTCAATAGTACTAAGTCATAATTTCCTCCAGTAATAACATAATCGACCTTGCAGTTTTTCATGCTTTCTTCCGGTAAGGCTGTTACATGATCTCCCATCAGTACAATAACGACATTACCTATCTTTGATTTAATGTCATCTATTATTTTCCAGTGTTGTTTTATTACAGGAGTTTTTGTTTCTATAGCTATTACATCAGGCAGTTCTTTTTTTATATATTTTAAGAACTGTTCATAACTCAACCTTTCGGCAATACAATCTTTCCAGAGAACATCAAAATCGTTTTTTTTAAGGAGAGTTGCTGCGGAAGCAGGTACCATGGGATATATATAGGAAGGCTCATTAAACCATTGAAATTGCCGGTTTTGAGTCAGCATAGGACTTCCTCTGCCCTGTAACGGAGGATATGTTATCATTATTTTCATACAATGTAATTATATCCCAAACCGGACTATTTTTTGTTAATAATAGTAGAAATAGGCTATAATTGATGAAGAGAAATGCAAGTTATCAAATGTGGCAGTCATGAAATTTTTATTTCATCATGTTTCTCTAAATCAGCCTTAAGAGAAAACATCGCCAGTTTATTGGCAAACCACCAATTATTTCCTCGATTACCCAAAGAAGCTTCTATCCTTTTAAAGCCCAATCTCAACAATGACCTCCTTGCTTTAACAGGCAATTCCACAGACCTTCGCGTACTGGCAGCTCTGATTCAAGTCTTGCAAGAACAAGGTTATACCAACATCACTATTGCTGATGGACCAAACATAGGGATATACCGTAAGAGTATAAATGTATTTAACCGGTTAGGCGTGGAAGCTCTGGCCAGGCACTTTGGAGTGCAACTGGTCGATTTGAACTCTGCCCCTTTCAAGAGGGTAAAATTGGCCGCTGGCACGATACGTGTGCCTGAGATTTGTCTTCAGTCTGACTATTTTATTAGTATTCCCAAGATTAAAACTCATGTTGAAACAGGATTGAGCGCCGCAGTTAAGAATCTGATGGGTTGTGTTGTAGGGACTGACAAACGGTTGATCCATGCCGACTTGTCTTATAACCTTGTGAGGCTTAATGAGATTATTAAACCCGATTTGATTTTGGTGGATGGGCTTATTGGAATGGAGGGCGATGGTCCTGGTAATGGAAAACCTAAAAAACTCGACCTTCTTCTTGCGGGTACAAATCCATTTTTACTGGATATGCTTATTGCCCGGTTAATTGGACTGGATAGAAATATTATTTCTTATTATCCTATTGCTCTCAAAAAGGGGTATATTCGTGACGAAGAGATTGCCAGTCTAAATGAGATTGATGTTCAAGCCAATATTGAGCCACCCCGTCCGCGTAGTCTGATCGTACGCATTCTCGATCATCCGCTTTTAACATGGCTACGCGATATTACACGTCCAGTACATGGCATGGAAACTATTAGACGTTTATTGTATCAGCTGGGCATAATTCAAGATGTATATGAAAAAGCAGATGCAGCCATCGAGCGCTTGGTTCTCAAGCGTGAGGCATGTGATGAGTGTGGAAAATGTCTTACTGCTTGTCCGATGGAACTGCCTATCACTACTCCCGGCTTTAATTTTTGGACTTCCCACGATTGCCTGAGCTGCCTCTATTGCGCCCTGGTTTGTCCACAAAAAGCTATTTTAATAAAGGGCGATTTGGGTTATCTTGATGCACATCTGAAACGCTATGGAGAGGCTATACGGACTTTAAGCCTGACGAATGAAAAAATATGAACCACGATATTAAAATTACATATACTCCGAAAGGAGTGAGTGTTGAGGGTATAAGAGGTCACTTTCTAACTGCCCGTCTTATGTGGCGTGAACTGGTTTCAGCAAAAGAGCTTATCTGGAGGTTATTTCTTCGTGATTTCAGCGCAAAATATCGCCAGACCGCACTGGGGGTAGTATGGGCCATAGTTATGCCTCTTATTACAGTAGGGATGTTTATAGGCATGAACCGCTCCGGAATACTTAATATTCAGAATGTTGGCATTCCCTACCCCCTTTACGCCATTATCGGGCTTACGATCTGGAATTTCTTTACTGTTGGTTTGACAGCCTGTAGTGATTCTTTAGTCAATGCAGGCAGTATGATTGTGAAGATAAACTTTCCCAAAGTAGCTTTAGTTTTCGCTGCGTCAGGCCAGGGCATAGTGGAATTTCTGATCCGTACGGTACTCATAGCCTTGACATTTTTTTATTATGGAATCGCGCCAAACTGGGGAGGTTTGTTTATCGGTTTTGTATGTCTGATCCCCATTTATTTAATTATGGTTGGGATGGGATTTGTTTTATCTCTGGCGACTGGAGTGATTCGTGACATTGTACATATATTAAATATAGCCTTATTGGGAGTTATGCTGCTAACCCCTATCCTTTATCCAATAACAGGCGACAATCTTCTCACTTTTGCCAATATTTGGAATCCATTCAATTATCTCGTTAATGTACCCAGGGATTTTATTATAAAGGGTGATGCTGAACTTCTTAACGAATATGTTTTTACTATTATATTTTCAGTTGTTTTATTTTATGCAGGGTGGAGGCTTTTTTACCTGGCACAGACAAAGATTGCAGAAAGGATTTGATGAGCAGCACAGTTATTAAAGTCGAAAGCGTATCAAAGAAATTTTGTAGTTCCCTAAAGCAGACCATGTTTTATGGTGCAAGAGATCTTGCCGTGTGCTTTTTGGGTTTGAATCATCATTCTGAACGTTTACGTAATGGAGAGTTCTGGGCTGTTGACGATATTTCATTTGACTTAAAGCATGGTGAATGTCTGGGTATAATAGGTCCAAATGGTTCCGGCAAGAGCAGCCTGTTAAAGATGTTAAATGGTATATTTATGCCTGATAAAGGAAAGATTGAAATAGAGGGGCGCATGGGATCATTGATAGAGGTTGGAGCTGGATTTCATCCTATGCTTACTGGAGGAGAGAATGTTTATGTAAATGGAGCCATACTTGGCATGAGCAAAAATGAGTTAGATGAAAAGTTTGATGAAATTGTCGACTTTGCAGGGATTGAAAAATTTATGGATTCCCCCGTGAAATATTACAGTTCCGGGATGTATGTGAGATTGGGATTTGCAGTGACAGTACATGCTGAGCTTGATATACTGATAATTGATGAGGTCTTGGCAGTCGGAGATGTTTTTTTTCAGGCCAAATGCGTCAAAAAACTCCAGGATATGCTCAAGAAAGGAGTGGCGGTCCTTTTAGTGTCTCACGATATGGGAATGATTCGCTCTTTGTGTGACAGGACAATTCTAATAGATAAAGGCAGGATTGTTTTTGAGGGTGATTCGGCAGAAGCCGTTGAGGCCTACCACGCACTGCGTGCGTGGCAACTGGGTGCAGTGGATCTCAAAGGACCGGCTGTCCACGAACAACCTACAGAAACGAAAGTCACCTCGACCGCTCCCAAAGAACCACACTGCCAAACCGAGAATGAACCTGAATCGTTATTGACGGCTGATGATAAAATAAAAATTGGTAGCCAAAGGTATGGTAATGGAAAAGGAAGGCTTGTCTCTTACACTATCAATGGGAAGGAGCGTTGCCTGGAAATATCCATTAACTCCGGGAAAAAACTTGATGTTAACCTGGAATTTAGTATAGAGAAAGCAATTTTTAGTCCGGTCGTAGGTATTATGATAAGAACCTGGCATGGCATTGAGCTTTTTGGGAACAACACAACTTTTGCAAATACTCCGCTTGGACCTGTCAATCCCGGGGATAGTTTGAAATTTCAGTTTTCACAACATCTGCATCTTAATAACGGGCATTATTTGATGACCCTCACGCTTGCTGAATGGAGCGAGAAAGGGGATTTGGTGTATGTTGATCGAAATGTGGATGCCGTACTGGTTCAAGTAAGTAATGGTCCCTTTCCATATTCAGGAGTCTGCAATCTTCAGGGAACGGTTACAGTCGAAAAACTTTGAATTGGCGAAAGCGCGCCTGCAATCTAATTTTTGCCAATGATGGTACTTTCTTTTTTTGGATATCGAAACAACGGCCATGTGGCACAATTCCTCAATACGGATGCGAAGCGACAGAGTAACATAGACTTTTAGTGCGTGTGTGATTGAGTTTTAGTCAGGAAGGCGTCGAGAATTCCTAGATGCTAGTGCCGCAGACTTCAGTCCTTGGGTGTCTACAGAAAATTCGTTTATGGGATCTTTAAATACCATATTGCTAAAGGAAACTAATATATATTCTTATGAATGGAAAATCCGCAAGTACTAACGGTAGCTTTGATTATGCTTCGTTGATATCGGTAATCCATTGGTACCATACCATTGATTTAGGCAATGGCAAAGTCACCGACGGTGATTTTGATCTAAGGAGCATAGCCAGCCAGAGTGGTTTACCGACCGATATGAACGGGCTTTCCGCTTTGGATGTTGGTTCGTCTTCTGGTTTTTGGGCTTTTGAAATGGAAAAGCGAGGAGCTACGGTAACAGCAATTGATGTTGCCGCAGAAAATCAGGATATCGCCTCCGAAGTATTTAAGGATGGTGTTAGACAAACTTCATCCGGGATACTGTCACCGTCTCTCAGTAAAATTCAGCCGGTCTCCAGTTTTGAGGTGGCGAAAGAGGTTATGCAGTCCAAGGTTTCACACAAAGAGTTGAGTGTATATGATCTTTCCCCATCAACGGCCGGCGTCTTTGACTTTGTGTTTTGCGGAAGTCTATTGATGCATCTGTCAGACCCTTTCAGGGCGATTCAAAATATTAGATCGGTAACAAAGGGCGACAGTATTATTTCGTGCGTTACGGTTGATGATGATCATAAAGAACCGCTCATGCATTTTATGCTCAACCTAAGGAGTATCTGGACACCCAATAAGGCCTGCCTTATCAAGATGATGGAAAACGCAGGGTTTACCATTAAAGAGACTAAAGGGCTGGATCTATGGCATCGTCGGTTAGATCTGTCTATACACCACACGTTTATCAGTGCGTATGTAGGGCAATAGAAAACCGATTTTGTAGACGGCTGAGTGGCAAAGAGTACTCAATTTAGGTAATCATCAAATCTACATTTCTTCATGTTTCCTTATTGGGTGATTTGGTTATCTTAAAAAATAGATAAAAACGCACCGAAAAGGTATTTTATCAGGCCCTGAAAAAGATGAATATTACGCTATTGTCGGGCTTACAATCTGAAATCTTTTTATAGGCGCCTATTTACTGCAAAGAAGGCCACCTTGTTATGATCGCTTCTAATGGTGAAAATTTGATATTTCTAATTTCTCAACCGAGGGCGGGATCAACCCTTCTTCAACTAATGTTGTCAGGTCATGCTGATATAGCCACAACATCTGAACCATGGATAGCTCTCCACCCAATATATGCCCTACGCACAAGCGGTATAGATACTATGTATGATTCTAAACTTGCACACCTGGCTCTCCTGGATTTTCTAAAACAAAGCGGCATGGATATAAGTTTTTACAAAAAGCAGGTTGCATCATTTTTGCTTTCCTTATATAAGCAGGCGATTGAGTACCAAAAGAAGAAATTTTTTCTTGATAAAACGCCCCATTATTGCCAAATTATCCCGGAACTTGTGGAGATATTTCCGAAAGCAAAATTTATAATTCTTTTTAGAAACCCATTAGCTGTTTTGAATTCTATTTTAAAGACCTGGGTCAAAGATGATATTACACATCTTGGAAGCTATGAAAATCATTTGATGGATGCGCCACGCAAACTGGTGGACTTCACAAAGGAATATCCAGAGAGATGTTTAAAGGTTAAATATGAAGAACTTGTTACAATGCCTGAGATTGTTCTAAAAGATATTTGTTCATTTCTTGACATTTCCTATTCTGACAGGATGCTTGAATATGATAACAGATACAATGCCGAATGGAAGTTTGGGGATCAAGTTGGGGTTAGTAAGACAAGTCGTCCGATCGTTGAATCGTTAGACAAGTGGAAAAAAGGATATACCTCTCCTCAGGAAAGGCTTTTTGCCTTGTCATATCTCAAGTCACTCGGTCCAGAGCTGATTAAGGTGATGGGGTATGATTTTAATGAAATCAAATCTTCAATTAATGCCCCTGAAGTGGGTATGCAAGACAAATTGATTTCTTGGTCAACCCTCATGAGCAATACTGAGGGATTTTCAAAAACAAGGCTAACAAGAGAGATGATCTGTCAAATTTTGTCAGATGAAAATTATTGGAGTAAAAAAACAGATGACTTGAATCAATGTGACGAAAATTATGAATGGGTAAAAATAATTAAACAAGCCGCAAAGAGGTTTCAGGATCTTCAAATAAGATCTTTACTAGTAGAAAGAGATGCCTTGCTGAACAGTTTTAGCTGGAAAATAACAACGCCATTGAGAGCAATAAAGAGGTTTTTTAAAGAGAAAAAATAAAGAAAGAATAAGTTGTGAATTGTTTTAGTGTTTTTCGGGGAAAAAATAATAAGATTAGTCACAGCAAGACTTCAAGGGAGCCGATAATTGTTGCAGGTTTTTTTCTTTCAAGTATAACTTTGGAGTATAAATGTTGAAAAACAATAAAGTTCTTTTTATAAATCCAGCAGGATGGCAGAAAGAAAGCATTAATTTAGGTCTATCTTGTTTATCGGGCGCTCTTAAAAAAGCTGGTTTTCCTACGTTGATTCTAGATATAAATCGATATGAAATGAGCGACAGCGATCTAAAACAAAGAGTAAAAAAATATTCTCCAGGTATTATTGGGATTTCAGTTAAAACTGCAACATCAACCGAGGGGGGGCGTATAGCAAATCTTCTATCTTCTGTATGTCCTGATTCTTATTTCCTTGTAGGCGGTCCGCATGTAACTCTATGCGTGGAGAAATATATGAGGGATTTTCCCGTTTTTCACTATGCAATTATGGGAGAAGGAGAAGAATGCATTGTAGAACTTGTAGAAGCTTTGTCTTGTAAAAAAAGCATAGACAAAATTTCTGGTCTGGTTTTTCGAAAAAATGGGCATATTATTTCAAACTCTTGGAAACCACCTGCGGATTTAGATAATTTACCTTTGCCTGATCTTGACGCTATAGAGCGGTTTGATTGGCATGGTTTTCGGTATCCTGTTGTGACGAGTCGTGGATGTCCTTTTCTATGTACCTATTGCTGTGTTAATAAACTTACTAATTCTCGAAAGTGGCGTTCGCGAAGCCCTAAGAATGTAGTTGACGAACTTAAACATGTTGTTCGCACTAAAGGTATAAACTCTTTCGAAATTTGGGACGACAACTTCACTTTAGATGTTAAACGGTCTAAAGAAATTTGCAGGGAACTAATAAATGAGGCTGAACTTAATCTTTCGTGGTACTGCCACAATGGTATTAGGGCGGACAAGTTAGACTATGAACTTGCAACGCTTATGAAGCAGGCAGGGTGTACTAGCATTGCTTTTGGTATTGAAAGCGGAAATGCGGAGGTCTTTGATACGATTAAAAAGGGGGAGTCGCTTTCATCAATTGTCGATGCCGTAAAACTTATAAAAAAAGTGGGTATCAAGGCAGTTGGATACTTTATTATAGGTCTTCCCGGAGATACCCTTGATACGTTTATTGAAACGGTGCGCTTCCAACATTCGCTCAAGCTTGAAAGCTATATATTTGGCATGTTAATTCCATATCCTAAAACAGAGGTGTGGGACATTGTACAAAATCAAGGTAAGATGCTTTGCGACATCACAGATGCTCAACATTTTAATAGCAATATAGTCCCCATCTCATTTGAATTACCTGATTTCCCAAAGGATGACATGATTCGGGCCTTTTACATTTCAAAGTTTTTTGAGCTGTACGAGACTGTTCAACAAATGATTAATTGTGGAGAGATGCCAGTTGTTGTTTATATAACAACACCACAAGCTGATGAATATTTACCCGGAATATTTATTGCTTGCAATCCCCTGGCCCGGCATATTGTCGTAAAGAAAAGAGGCACAGATACACTCTCTAAGCTGCCCTCCTTTTCCCAAGTACCTGAAAAATCAAATATTGAGTACTGTCATACCATCCCACGCAATTTGTCAAAAAGCACCACTATTTTTGTATACAATGAGGGCTTAATGACAATGTCTCTTCTTTTCAGTAATACAAACATGTTTCGCATTTTTCCCAGAGGTTCTGGGGCTTTTATTTTCCAGATGAGAAAGCGTATAAAGTGTAAATTGGCTGTCCTTGGATCTGTTTTAAGCATTATCGGTCTCTCAAAATGCATATTAAATAACGTTGAACAGTTCGGAACGAAAAAAATAGGCAAAATCTTGTTAAATCTAATCTTACGTAGAATAAAACCGCTGTTATACGGCATGATTAAATTACTCTTTTCACCATGGTATGTCTTCTGTACTGCGAGTACGAAAAGAGAGTTGCGTTTGATGAAGGCTAGGAAGAGGGATTTTCCGTATGATGACTATTCTTCATATATGTGATTGGTACCATCCTTTCGGGGGTGCTGAAAAGTTGTTATTTGATACTCTTAATCTTTTGGAAAAAAATAACCATAAGAATGTAGTTATTTACAATGATCATCGCAATCAAAAACCAACTGGCCTTCGCCCTGAATATGCATGTATTGGATTGGAGTTTTGGTATTATTATAATCCAATATCTTATTTGTTTCGTAAGAGCTTAGTAAAAAAAATTAGCGCTATTATCAAAAAGCACTCACCCGACGTTTGCCAGATCCACAGTCTTCAAAATTCTTTTATTATTAGATATCTCATTAAAACAATACCCTCTGTTCGGTCTATACATGATCCACGTTTATACTGTTTTACTAACTGGAGATTGCTTCCAAACAGTAGCATTTGTCCTTATCCTCTTGGCCCAGAATGCGTTAATCAGGGATGCATATCTTCAGGAATAATTCCACAAAACGATTTTGACAGAAACGCAAGATGGGTTCTAAGGAATTTAAAAGTTCACAAAAAAATTCCGGTACTTATTGGGGAAAGTCGCGCGCAAATAGAATGTATGTTGGAGAATGGGTTTTCTCCAGAACAAATAGCCTGGCTTCCTAATTTTACACCTGTTAGCAATGAAGTAGAAGTGAAGCATTTTCTCCAAAAGTATTTCAAACCTGAAAAAAAGATCGTACTCTTTGTTGGGAGGGCCTCCTTTGAAAAAGGTATTCATGTTTTGGTGGATGCCTGTAAATATCTGAAAAGTAAATGTAAGGTGGTTATTATTACTGCGGGACCTCTTCTTGAAGATATTAAAGCAAAGGCTTCAAAATATAATGGTCTTATTGAGGTTATCCCCGGACTTTCCTATGAGGAAACCAGAAAATATTATGCTAGGTCTTCAGTGGTAATTGTTCCTTCGGTATGGATTGAAAGCTTCTGTCTAATTGGTCTGGAAGCATATGCAAACATGAAGCCTGTAATTGGCTCACGAATAGGGGGCATCATGGATTGGCTTAAAGATGGCGAAACAGGATGGTTTTTTGAGCCAGGCAACGCAAAGGAGTTAGCTGAGAAAATAGATCAGGTGTTGGAAAATCCGCAACGCTCACAAGAGATGGGAAAGGCGGCTTATGAAAGAGTTTGCAACTATTATAACGAGAAAATATATATCTCCCGGCTGATAGAGATTTATCAAAAAGGGATTCAAATATACCGGGAGAGAAATAATTAATGAAAGCGGCTTTTGTTAAAAAATTCAACAAAGTGAAGATTAGAGATATTCCTTTGCCCAGACCAGAAAAAAATGAAGTTTTGGTAAAGATAAAAGCATGCGGAGTCTGTGGAAGCGATTTCATTGAAGCAAAGGCGTGGGCCAAGAATTGGAAACGGTTTGGGCATGAAATCGCTGCTACAGTAGCTGAGATTGGTAGCGAGGTAAAAATATTTGCAGTTGGTGATCAGGTGCTTATAGCTCTATCGGCCCCATGCGGTGTTTGTGTCCGATGTAAGGAAGGCAATCATAGAAAATGCAATCATTTAATCCTAGCAGAGCAGGGAGGGTTTGCCGACTATCTCCTTGTTAAGGATCAACGGTTGCTACACAAAGTGTCACCTCCGCTTCCAGCTGCGCTGGCTTGTTTCGCAGAACCACTTACAGTCATTCTGGATGCATTCCACCTTGCTAGTCTTGCTAAGAAGAGCCATCTTTTGATAGTTGGAGGTGGAAATATGGGAAGTATGGCGCTCCTTACTGCTAAAATCTTTGGGGCAAAAGTTCAGGGAGTATTAGGCCGAAAGCTAAATTCCAACCTGAGTGCCTGCCTTAATGAGACGGGTGGAGACTTTTTCCCCTGGCACATGATAGCTAATTTGATTATTACCGCTCCAGCTACATTGCAACAAAAACTATCACAGCTATCAGGAAAGATTGTTGTTTTGCATACCGCCCCTCCATGCTATATCGCCAATTATCTGGATCTCCTTCCTTATAATACTACAATTGTCAATATAGGTATCTCTGCATTGCCTAAAAGAAACAAATTTAAGATAGACTTTTCCAAGCTTATTTTTAAGCGTCTTCAGGTTATGAGCGCTTTCCCGGTGCCTTGCATGCATTTTCCTGAAGCCCTTTCACTGCTCCAGAAACATTCCCGTCTGTTTTCCCTGCTGTCTACGGAGCAAATGCCATTGGAAAAACTACCTGAAGTGATCAAGAATAAAAAAGGGCAAAAGAGAAAAATCCTTATTACGATGAAATAGACTTTTAAACATAGGTAAAAGATGCTGATATCCAAAATAAAAAATTATTAATTATCATCTCATCTTATGAAATAGGTGGTGCTGAAGAATATGAATATTCACTTGCAAAATGTATAAGATATGAGTGCCATGTCACTATTCTGTTACCGCTAAATTAGAAGTTGAGCGGGTTTTGCAAAGCAGATTAATGAAATCAACATGAAGACTACAGGCTGGAGGCCTGGCATTGGTTTTTTTTAACGCTCTCAAGTGGATGCATAATAATGAAAATAGGTATTGATGCAAGCAGAGTAGTAGGGGAAAAAACCGGATTTGGAGTTTATGCGTATCAACTTATAAAGCATATCTTAAAAATAGATAAAAAAAACCATTATATATTGTTTTGCAGGTCATTTCGTGGAAATAAAAATGATCTTTTTGATTTTGCAAATAATAAAAATGTAACAATAAAGTTTTTCAAAATTCCTGGGAATATACTTAGATTTTCCTGGGGGAACCTTTCTTTTCCGACTGTAGAAAATTTTATCGGATGTGTTGATATATTTCATCATTTAGATATACCCATTCCTCAAAAAAAGGGTAAAAGAGTCATTACTGCGTATGACACTGCATACCTGAAATATCCTGAATCTACAGAAATAAATCCTGTTTATTTTAAAAAAATGTATAAACAGCTGGAAGGGGCTGATAGGGTGATAGCAATATCGAACTCTTGTAAAAATGATATAATAGACCATTATCATGTTGATAAAAGCAGAGTAAAGATTGTTTATCCCGGTGTGGATAGAGCACACTTTTGTAAAGATTTTTCAGACAGACAACTAAGAGAGTGCCTAATAGAATTAAATATAACAAAACCTTTAATATTGTTTGTAGGAACATTGGAGCCCAGAAAAAACCTTGTCAGGTTAATTGAGGCATACGATATTTTACTTCAAAGACATAAAGTTGCACATAAGCTGGTTTTGGTAGGCAAAAAAGGATGGAAATATGATGAAATTTTTCGAGTTATAAGAAAAAAAGGACTTGAAAATTCTGTAGTGCATATTGATTATCTACCTTATGAGTCCCTGTCCATGCTATATAAGATAGCTGATTTTTTTATTTATCCTTCTATCTATGAAGGGTTTGGATTACCAATACTTGAGGCAATATCTTCCGGCTGTCCTGTGATCTCTTCTAAATCATCATCCATGCCAGAGGTTTTAGGAGACGCAGGTTTATATGTCGATCCTTATAATATTGAAGATATTTATGAAACAATAAAACGTATGATTTTTGATAGAGGACTTAAGGAAGGATTTGTTAAAAAAGGAAAAAGGCAATCGGAAAAGTTTAGCTGGGAAAAGGCTGCTGAATCAACACTTGAAAATTATTATGAGATGGTACGAGATGGCTAGAAGTAGAAAAAATGAATAAAAAGATTAAACTTGCAATTATTTCAAGAGGTTTTTCCCCGGACACAATCAGTGGTAGAGAAACGGTAATATATAATCTATGGAAGATGGCTAAACAGTATTATGAAGTAAGTCTTATCTCTGGATGGAAAAACAACCCCACTCTATTGCCAAAAGATTCTTACAAAATAGATATCTCCACAAAAAATAAAGCCATAAATTATTTAAAGTTTTATTGGAATTGTAGGAAATACTTAAAGAATATCAATCCTGATCTTATCTTAGCGAATACTTTAGAAATACCCAAAATGAATATACCAACAGTAATGATTGTATATGATTTTAATTTTGGTAAAGCTGTCGGTTTTGAGAATAATAGTATTATTAAAAGGTCGTTAATTTATCAAAAACTGAAAAGTGTAGATAAGGTCATAGCTATTTCTTCCGCAACGAAAAAAAATATTCTAAAATTAGGCATAAGTAATAAAAAGGTTAATACAATACATGTTGGAGTAGATACAAATAAATTTGTTCCAAGAGATTCATTAAATAAATATTTTACTATTCTGTATCCATCAAGGATGTTGTCTGGAAAGGGCCAGCATTTAGCCATAGAAGCTATCAAACTGATAGCTCCTGAATTAAGAAATAAATTACGTTTAATAATCGCTGGTCATATTTCTGACAATATATATTACAAGAAGATTAAAGAATTGGCAGAAGGCCTGCCTGTAGATTTTGAGACAAATGTTACAGATTTAGTACCGTACTATCAGAAAGCCGATATCGTAATATTTCCCACTCTTATGGAAGAAGGTTTTGGTTATACAGCAGTAGAAGCTATGTCATGTGAGAAACCGGTTATCTATTCGGACTTTCCTGCAATAATAGAATCTACCGGTAATATTGGTATAAAATTTAGACGTGGTGTTGCTTCTGAATTGGCAGAGGGAATAATAAAACTATATAGGGACAAAAAATTGAGGTTGAAAATAGGGAAAGAAGGTAGAAATTATGTTCTGAATCATTATAGATGGGGCAAGGTTTTTAGAAATTATCAGAAAGTTTATGATGAGTTATTGGTTAATGAAAAAAATGGTTAATTATTTTTCATCCTTATACGAGAAGTGAGCAATCCTGCAATAAACCACCAATATAAGGCTACACTGTGAACATAAAAAGTGAATTCCATGATATTATGGATTAGAAATACGCATACACCGGAAAAAAGACTTGTTATGAGTAATTTATCTTCCCTATCTTTTATGTCATTAATAATATGCACCCCCCTTCGCAATAATTGAAATGTAAACAATAAAAAAAGCAAAAGGCCGGCTATGCCGATATCCGCCCATAATTCCAGGTAACTGTTATGGGCATGTTTTGTCGCATCCTTACCAGAGGGAACATATCTTCCATAGGCAGTTTTGAAATTTCCTATTCCAGCACCTAAGATAGGATTATCTTTAATCACAATCAGGGTACCTTTTATATACGATATTCGGGCCGATGTTGCACTTGCCGTAACTGCGCCCATCCTTTTTTGAAATGTAATACCAATCAAACAAATAAATATTATAATAATAGAAGTAGAAACTACTCCAGACAAAATCTTTTTGCTAAAAAATAATTCTTTAATATTTTTTTTGCCAATAATTGTTACAATTAAAATTCCTTCTATTATTAATGCAAACAAAAGACTTAGCCAACCTCCTATGGAATAAGTAAAAAACATGCATAAAAACAAGATGAACGATGCTATGAACAATAGAAGTCGTAAAAGTAAAGTATGTTTTGCGGTTTTTGAAACGTGGTTAACTTCTGCTTTGCTTTTAACTACAGAGAAATGAGCTAATATCATTCCAATTGCAACAGGAATACAAATACCCAGAAAGCCAGCCAGCTTGTTTGGCCATCCAAATACAGAGCTCACTCTTCTAAGGGTTACCATGCTTTTACCAATCCCTGTAACGTTATCTAACATTCCGCTGCTTTCTAAAAATGGAAATATAACGTAATACTGCCGTATTCCATAGAGAGAAATGCCAACAGCAATAATAACCAGCAAACAAATAAAATCTTTGTATATTCTCTTGTTAAGCGCAATAATTGAAACCATATAAAACAGGAAAGTAAGGGATATTAACTCCTGGAATGCCTGCAGACTAGTTTGGATATTTATTGTATAGGCAAAGGAAATTAAAGAAAGAGAGATAAATCCTAATAGGGAGCCATCTAAGGATAAATCAAATTGGAAAGATTTCTTTTCTAAAAAACGTTGAATGACAAATAAAAAAAAAGTAAAAAATATAATAGATTCTATTATATGGTTTGCTCTACCTTCAATTAATCTTATCTGAACAAAATCATTTATATCAATAAATCGCAGGAGCCAAAATTCTATGATACATCTTAAAAATAGTGTAAGAACAATTCCACCCCACACAGCTTTTTTTAAAATTTCAACGATTTTTTCTCTCACATCAACAAATTATAAACCATAGAGATAACGTTTTTTTTGCGTGGATGGGGCTAATAAGCTCCATGTCTTTTTAGTACAGCCGGGATTGTCTTTAAAAGAATCAAGAAATCTAGGACAAGAGAACGGTGTTTTATATAATAGAAGTCATATTCTATATTTTTATGAAGCGGCAGGTTTTTCCTCCCTGCGATTTGCCAGAGCCCGGTAATTCCCGGTTTTACAAGAAGACGTTCTTTTTGCCAGGATTCATATTTTTCGACCAGAAATACCATCTCCGGTCTCGGTCCGACGAGACTCATATCTCCTTTTAATACGTTAAATAACTGTGGAAGTTCATCCAAGCTCCACCGTCGCAGGAAGCGGCCGATGGGCGTTACCCGGGGGTCATTTAAGTCATTGGGAGATAATTCATATTCATCTACTTCGTGGTGCATAGTCCGGAACTTTAACATTTTAAATATCTGAAAATCCTTTCCCACTCTATCCTGCCAAAAAAAGATCGGACCGCGTGATTCAAATTTTATAAAAATGGCGATTATAAAACCAAAAGGCAAAAATAATAATATTCCAATAAAGGCCAGCAAAAAATCAGCTACACTTTTTATAATTAGATAAAATCTGTCTTCTTCGGATGAGGAAATGTCCACGACAGGTATATCCATAATCTTATCCAATTTTATCCTTTTTGCGAATAGTCTGAAGGCGTCTGATATAATTTTAAACTCAACATCAAGCTCTTTGTGAGAAGATACAAGGTTAAGCTTCTCTTTTAAGGGCATGTCAGGTGCTGCAATAAAAATTTCATCAATTTCATGTTTATCAACTACTTTTTCTAAATCAGCAACATGATCAAGCCCTATGAAACTTACTACATTATACCCCGCCGGCATATCTTCAATTTCTTTTTTTATCTGCTGCGCAAATTCCCCTGTTCCAACAATAAGCGCTTTTTTTAGACCATATTCTTTTCTTTCCAAAATTCTGTCGACTGATGTAATCAAATTTCTTGAAAAAATTAATAAAAATAGATTTAACATACCGGAAATTAAAACTACCAATCTGCCGAAATCAAACTCTTTGAACATAAAAGAAAAGGACATAGTAGAAAGTATGCCCATTAAGACAGCTTTTACAATTATGGAGAATTCTTCAAAGCGATCCATCCTGGGGCGTTGGCGATACAAGTCAAAGAATATACACATTAAAATCCATAACCCTACAATGCCGGGCAAGGCGTATAAATATATAGAAAATGGATTAATAGGGTTGTTAAGAGAATCATTCAGAAGATAACGAATCCAGTAAGCTCCAATCCACCCAACAGAGATGAGAAAAGCATCTAAGGCAAGTAAGGTGAAAAGACGTAATGTAAATAGGAAATTTCCAATTATGTATCTTCTCCATAACCGCCTTGGTTCTATCATAAGCCTGAACAACCACTCCAGGCCTATTTTCCTCATGATAATAGGGGCTCGTTTAATTCGAAGTGAATAAAAATCAAAAAGGGCTCCTACACCCCAGCATACAGGCACGTTTAATCGTCGCATATTTCTCTTTATCCATTTTTCCTGGCGCGGCACCCCCATACCAACAAGGAGAATGTCTGGAGAAAGTTTATTTATCTCTTTTATGATTTTCTCCTCATCCTTATCATCAAAAAAGCCATCTCCTGTACCAACTATTTTTAATCCCTTATGTTTTTTTTGTAAATAGTCTGAAGCTCCCTCTGCAACGCCTTTTTCGCTGCCAAGCAGATAAATTTTATACCCTTTTTCAACACATACTTTGCATAAATCCGGCAAAAAATCTCCTGCATTGACCCTTTCGCTAAGAGGTTTGTCTGAGAATTTGGATGCCCAAACCACACCCATGCCATCCGGATAAACCAGGTCTGCTTCGTTCACGATTTTACAATAACGCTTATCACTAAAAAATCTATTTATTCCATCAACATTGACATAAACAACATGGTGTGGTTTCCCGGAAGCAACAAACTCCGAGATTCTATCTAACACTTGATTTGTTGAAAGCCTGTCAATTTTTACACCGAGGATTTCGCTATACTGACGCATGGCATCTTTTATTTATAAAACAATTTATCTTATGTTTAGTAGAAAATATTGAGGGTTAGAAGAAAATCATTCGGCATTCCATAATTTGTAAATAGTCATAGGATCTAAAGTCTTTAAAACCTTAAGAGGTTTCGGAATAACCTGACTGAAAGCCAGCAATATACCATTGACCGGAAGCAATTGTTGTTAAAAAAGAAAGAATAATGCTTCCCTCTAATCTTATTAAAGGCATCTTTTTAAAGACGTCAGGATTGTAACAGCGGTTTTCCTTGCTGCAATCAACCCTGCCAATTTGACCTGATGCATTGTTGTGGGGCACTATTATGCAGGGAGTCTTGTTATAAATCATCGAAGTTAGACATTACTTTTTAGGAAGGATAATATCTTTTATTTTTTTGAATAGATTTTTCTTGTGTGAATTAATAGTTTCACCACTAATTGCGGTGAACTCTTCAAGCAAGTCTTTTTGGTGACGCGTTATGCGTTTTGGAATTTCTATTTTGACTTTGACCAGTTGATCCCCATAACCACCACCGTTAGGTTTTGCTATGCCTTTTTCTTTTAGACGAAAAATCTGGCCGGAATAAGTTCCTGGGGGAATTTTAAGTTTTATTATATTTGTCAGAGAAATAACTTCTGTTTCACCCCCAAGTACTGCTAAGGTAAAAGAAATGGGAATTTCACAGTGAGTATCATACCCGTCTCTTTCAAAAAATGAATGGCTACGAATAGAAATTACAACTATAACATCACCTGGGGAGCCACCATTAAGTCCATAGCTGCCCTCTCCGGATATTATAAATTTCTGTCCGGTTTCTACACCTGCCGGAATTTTAAAAGACAGAACCTTTTTGACTTTTGCCATGCCATTGCCATAGCAATTCGGGCAGAGATCCTGGATTATTTGCCCATTTCCATTGCAATTCGTACAGGTTTGGTTAACTGCAAAAAAGCCTCTGTGAGCCCTTATATTTCCAGTACCTCCGCAAGATTGGCAAATTATCGGTTGGCTTCCTTTTCTGGCCCCACTACCAACACAGGCAGAACAGGATTCTTTTCTAAAAACTATTATTTTTGTTTCAGCGCCAGATGCGGCTTCCTCAAGTGATACATTTAAATTGTACTCTAGATCATCACCTCTTTTGACTTTTTTCTTCCTTTGAGTAAAATTATCTTTGAAGAAATCACTGAAAATATCTTCAAAAATATCTCCAAACCCTGATTCGAATCCACTCCTGGAAGCAAATCCTTCAAAACTAGCTGAACCGGCCCGATGACCAAATTGATCGTAACTCGCCCGTTTACGAGAATCGCTTAAAATCGCGTACGCTTCAGAGGCTTCTTTAAATCTTTCTTCTGATATTTTGCTCCCGGAGTTTTTATCCGGGTGGTGTCTAAGGGCAAGCTGGCGGTATGCCTTTTTAATTTCATTCTCGCTGGCTTGACGAGAAATGCCTAATACTGAATAATAATCCCTTTTTATCAATTTATTTCACCACTTTTTTTATTCATTACTCTTTTTCTGCTTTTGTTTTAGGCACTGTTTCTTTCTCTTTTTCCGATATGTTTTCTGCCACTACGACCATGGCAGGTCTTAAAAGCCTGTCATGAAATATGTATCCTTTGCGAAGTTCTTCTATAATTGTATTGTGCTCATGTTCTGTTGTAACGATTTTTGAGACAGCTTCATGTTTGTTTGGATCAAAAACCTGGTTGAGACTGTCAAATTGTTTAGCTCCAACAGATCCCAGGATATTTTTGATTTTCTTCATAATCATATCAACCCCTTTGCTCAACTCATCTACTTTATCGTTATTTTTGGTAGCTTGAAGAGCTCGCTCAAGGTCATCCATAACAGGTATCATCTCTCGTATAATTTTTTCGCCGGCATATTTAAAAGAATCAGTTTTTTCCCTTTGTGTCCTTTTCTTAAAATTCTCAAATTCAGCGTTTAGTCGAAGGAATTTATCGTAATTTTCCTTTGATTCATTGTCCTTTGCGTCAATTTCTTTTTTTAACTTTTCCGTTTCTTTCTTGTAGAGTTTTTTAATTGCCTCTAATTTATCTGCTTTGCCTTTAGTCTTTTTTGTTAGTGTTTTTTTTGTTTCCTGCTGAGGAGCTTTTCCTCCGGATTTTTTCTTCACGTTTTCATCTGACTCTATAATTTTTTGTGTTTCTGGAACTTCCATTATGTTGCTCCTTATGTAAGACTGTGGATTAACAAATAGCTTTTTTACAGGTAGATAATAATTATCTAAGAGTCTGAGAGTTTATTTGATAATATGTTGGCGGTATAATCTACAAGGGAAATAATTTTGGGATATTCCATCCTTTTTGGGCCAAATATCCCAACTGTTCCTAAAACATTAGCGCCATACTTATAAGTATGGGTCACTAGACTGCAGTCCTGCATTTCGTGTATTCGATTTTCTGATCCAATAATAATGCTGGTCCCTTCTTCTTTGAGGCATTGATCCAGAATATACATAAGTTTGCTCTTTTCCTCAAATGCGTTCAAAATACCTTTCATTTTCTTTAAATCATCGCTGAATTCGGGTTTGTCAAAAATATTGGTCGTACCGGCTATGTAGAAGTCTCCTTCTATTTCATCTTCAATAAAGGCTTTTTGGATTAACTCCATTGCTTTTTTGAGAAGGTTATTATAAATCCTTTTTTCTCTTTTCATAGTGGAAACAATTTTTTTCCTCACTTCTCGTAAAGTTAAATTATTGAACTGGTCATTTAAGTATCTGGAGATTGAGTCGAGTTTGTCCTGAGTAAGATCATCTTTTAAATTAATCAATTTGTTTTGGACTACGCCGGATTTAGAAATGAAAACAACTAACACCTGAAACGCACCGGTTTTAATCAGTTCAATACGTTTAAAAGTGATATTTGCAAATTTAGGGAGAAGAATAATGCTTGCCTGATTAGATAAATCAGAGAGTACTTTCGAAGATTGTAAAATAGTTTCCATTGCTTCTGTTCGGTTGGACTCTAATTTTTTCTTAATAGCTTCAGAATCTCTATGGCTTGGTTTGGGAATCTTACATAGATTATCAACATAAAACCGGTATGCTCTATCGGTTGGTAC
>DASCNB010000168.1:0-8374 GCA_036011265.1 Nitrospinota bacterium
TAGCGCTTCTTGGAACTCCTCTTTTCATTATCATTTCCGCTATTGCTCTTTTGGCTTTTCACAGCATAGAGATTGACAGTTCCGCCATTATGATTGAAATGTACAGGATGGCCTCTGCCCCGACACTTCTGGCTATTCCACTCTTTACCTTTACCGGTTATCTGCTAGCAGAAAGTAGCGCTCCAAGACGGCTGATGAATTTAAACAGGGCATTATTCGGCCATTTAGCCGGTGGTACGTCAATAATTGTTCTTGTATCCTGCGCCTTCTTTACCGCTTTTACCGGCGCGTCAGGCGTAACCATCATTGCCTTGGGAGGACTTTTATTTCCAATTTTATTGAAAGAAAAATATCCTAATAAATTTTCCCTGGGTCTCATGACCTCATCAGGGAGTCTCGGTCTTCTATTTCCTCCAAGCCTGCCATTAATATTATACGGGTTGGTTTCTAAAACCAATGTGGATAAACTCTTTATTGCAGGAATTATCCCCGGTATATTGATGATTCTTATCCTTTCCGCTTACAGTATAAAAGTTGCACGAATCTCCAAACCTATAAAAAAAGCGTTTAATTTTAAAGAAGTCTTCATTGCTTCAAAAGAAGCTGGCTGGGAAATACCATTGCCTCTTATCATTTTAGTTGGAATATACGGCGGGATATTCACAGTAACAGAAGCCGCTGCCGTAGCCGCATTTTATACTTTGTTGACAGAAGTCGTGATTTATAAAGACCTTCATTTGTTTAAAGATGTTCCGCGCATCATGAAAGAGAGCATGATATTGATAGGAGGGATTCTTATTATCCTCGGAATGGCTATGGGCCTGACCAACTACCTTATTGATGAAGAGATCCCGATGAAAATCCTGGCCTTCATGAAAAATCATATTGACAGTCAATTAACCTTTCTAATGCTACTGAACATCTTTCTGCTGATCGTTGGCTGTATGATGGATATATTTTCCGCAATCATCGTGGTGGTTCCGTTGATTGTGCCTATTGCCCAAAGCTTTGGAGTGGATATGGTGCATCTCGGGATTATTTTTCTAACTAACCTGGAAATAGGTTATTCCACTCCACCGGTTGGGATTAATCTCTTTATAGCCAGTTCACGGTTTAACAAACCGGTTGTTGAACTGTACGGAGCAGTAATTCCATTTTTAGGTCTGCGCCTTATTGGCCTTATCATCATTACTTATTTCCCGTGGTTAAGTCTCGCACTTGTTCATTTTTTTAATTGATTGTATCCCCCATTGTAAATAAGGGAACAGGGGGTTGTTGTATTTTCGTGTGATTTGTAGTTAAAAATTATTATATCCCGCAAATATGTTGAAAGGCGCAGAAGGAACAGGTTTTGTGTCTCTTCAAAGCAGGTTCAAAGGGAATATCCGGGTTTACGATTTCATGAAGAAGTTTAAAAATTATATCTTGCAATATGGGAAAATAATTTAAAGCCTCTTCTTTTGATTGAAAGAGGGGCAGCTCGATCTTTTCATCTATTGCCATCCTGCCCAAAGTCAGAAATACTCCGTTTATACTATCAACAGTTTCTCCTGTTTTTGTCGTAAAGAGGGTTAAGTAGAAAGGAAGTTGAAGGCTACCGATCGAATCACTCCAGTTATTCCTGTCCGCAGGGTCGAGTTTATTGTAATTTATCTTCAGGTAGTGATCGTTTGATGAAGTCTTATAATCGATAATATAAATTCTCCCGTTTCTTTTTTCAATCCTGTCCAAACTACCTTTAAGGTTAAAAGAATGTATGGAAGTTTTGAGTTTATGTTCAAGCTCCATGAGCTCAACTTCATTTTTTTCAAGCAGAGGCATTTGATACTTTTCTAAAAACTCTTTCATCCTTTTTTTAACCTGAATATTTAATAGATACGCGGCGCCTGAAAGTTCTTTGCCAAAGTCTTCCTTAAAAAGGCTGTCTGCAAGTTCATCCATTTCATCAAAATTTATGTCCTTTTTATCCAATAGCCTGCCTTTTCTGTTTTGAAAATATGTTTTAAGGAGTTTGTGGACAAAGGTCCCTATCTCAAGCTTTTCAATTTCACCGGTAACTTGTTTCTTTTCCCCAAGATTTAGGACATACCGGTAGTAAAACATCATAGGGCATCTCAAGTAGATATCAAGCGAAGTGGCGCTATAGGTATGGTTCAACAAAAACGCTATTATCTCATTGGTTTTTCTTGCGGGAGCCGGGTCTTTGCTATGCAGCTTCACTTTATAGTTAATGGATTTTATATAATCTTTAGAGCTAGTTTTCTTGTCTTTTTTCTGTTTTTCCCAAATTAATTTTTCCACAAACCTGCTTTTTTCTTTTTTATTTTTTTCGACGAAAAATATATGTACCTCTTTTGCGCCCTGCACTAGGGTATCGAAATAATAGGCAAAAAGTTTTTCCCTGTCTCTGTATGTTGGAATACCCAGTATTTCCCTGACTTTATACGGGAGTAGAGAATCTTCCTTCGCGGTATTTGGTAGTACCCCTTCATTGGCGTCTAATAAAAAGACCCTCTTAAACTTCAGGTTTCTTGTCTCAAGGAATCCAAGAACCTGCAACCCCTTTACAGGCGTTCCTTCAAAGGGCGTTCTGCAGATCATGATGTATTTTCTGAAGAAATTAAAATAACCTGTTGTCTCGTTAAATGACATATCTCCTAAAAGAGAACCGGCTATGGAGTCGAAGGATTTAATGAATTCTTCGTAAAAAGGGTAGAAAAAAGGATGGAGCTTGGCGGTGCTGTTTTTGTAAATGTAAGTGAGGATTTCTGTACTTTTTAAGGCAAAATCTCTTATATTCTTAAAAGACTGGAACTTGCAAATAGTATTTCGGTGTATAACATTTAGATGTTCTTTCAGAATGTCTGCGCTAATATCTATATCGGCGTTTGTTCCCGTTAACTCTTTAAACATTCTTTCGAAGAATATTTTGTCTTCTTCTATTTCCTGTAGGCTGATAAATGATTTCGTTCTTTTATCGGCAAGTTTAGTTTCAAGAGAATGAAACATTATTCTCGAAACATCCGATCTTTTGTTAAAAAATATATTTTTTGTGTAAGGGTGAAGAATAAATTTCAGGTAATCGGGTGTATAGAACCGCTTCTCTTCCATTGAGATCAGCAGGTTTATGAGATTATTAAAAAAACCGAATACAGGTGTTCTGTGCAGGGGATAACCCATGGAAATGTTGTAATCGTCTTTATCCAGAAGTGCAAGGGTTTGGTGGAATAATGGAAATAATGTTTCGGAGGAGGGGAGGGCAAAAACGGTATTTTCACCGGGGATAATTTTTTTTTTCAGATCGGTTTTTATGATTCTGCTTAATCCAAAAACCTGGCCATGTGTGTCCGGGCTTTGATAAAAAAAGAAATCAGGTTCTTTATGCCCGGCTCCCTTTTTTTTTGTACTTGCATGTTCGGTCTTGTCATTGTTCAAATCCAACCCACGAAGTTTTTCTTCTAATCCTGCTCCCTCTTGAAAAATAAACAGGGAATTATCCCAACTTGAAATCTTCTTAAACAGGTTACGTTCGGAATGTGTGAGAGCGAAAAACCCGGCGAAAATTATTTTTTTAAGCCGTGATAAATCCATGCCACCAATTTTTTCAGCAACAGTCCTGTATCGTAACGATCTTGTGGAGTATTTTTGTCTTTTTAAGTTATCGTAAAATTCATCGTAAAAATACGATATTGATTGAAGTGTGCCAGCGGACTGTTCCGGAATTATCTTACTGGAGATATTTTCAATTTCTCTGACTCTTCGAGGTTCAGTCCCCTCGATATAAAGTTCTTCAACAGCGTTAAAAATTTTCAGGCCGATGGGAAAGAAACTGTCTGCCGTGATAAAACTGTTTCCTCCTAAAGGTTTTGAAGCCATTTTATGTAGCTTGAATAATATTGCAACGCTGTCTATCGGTTCCAACTTTTTTTCAAAAAGGCCGAGTTCTTTTTCATAAACATGATCAATAAATTCATCAATTGAAAAAATAATTGGAGGTATAAGGCTTCCCTTTTCTCTTTGAGCCAGGGCTTTTCTTATGAAATGGGAAGGCCTTTTACCGGGAAAAACAATTAAGTAATCTGAAAAGTCTTTTACGGAGCTATTAAGGTTGGAGATAGTTTCTTCAATCAGGCTGTGTGAATTGGGGAGAATTAAAGTATTCATTTTTTAACTTAATATTAACCGCAAAGACGGAGAGAACGCAAATAGTTCGACAAGCTCACCATGACAGTTTATCAGGCAATCCTGGCAACATCATGTTGCTCTTAAGCTGCTGAAGGATTCTGCGTCTTTTGGTTAATTGACTTCAAAAGATGTTTGTGCTTGAATGTGTTTGGTGAGAGCATTCCCTTGTGTCTTGCCCTCTAGCAGTGTGGTGCAGGGGTTGCTTCAGGGAGCTTGGATTAGCACAATGCGGATTAAGAATATGTTCAGTTCTGTTAATCAAAAACAGTATAAAAAACAGCATAAGTTTTTCCAAAAAGCATATGAAAAAGGTGATGCACAGTGGACAGGTGACGGATTGCCCAGTTCCGAGCTTGTAAAAACCATTAAAAAGATAAAGCCAAAGCTTAAACTTAAGCATGCCTTGGATATTGGGTCAGGGGAGGGGAGGCATTCCATTTTCCTGAGCAGGGAGGGTTTTAAAGTCCTAGGACTGGAGTACCAGGAACAAGCGATTAAACAGGCAAAGGGAAAAAAAAGGCGAGGACTTCTTTACGTGAGAGGGGATGTCTTTCGTATTCCCTTAAAACCTTCTTCATTTGATGTTCTCATTGATTTCGGTGTGTTTCACCACATCAGGCGAAAGGATACCGCCGTCTATCTTGACATGCTTCAATCTATGCTCGTACCAGGAGGGTACCTGATCCTTTCCTGCTTTTCCAGAAAATTCAAACACGCTAATGGCAAACTATACAAACGCGGCTATGTGGTACACAAAAACCATTATGACCGATTTTTGACTAAAGCTGAACTGCGTGGGGCATTCGGAAAACATTTTGACATATTAAAAATAAAAGAAGTGAAGACGGGTTTTTTGGACGGACTTTTCCAATTAAAAGAAACCGGTAGAAAATGACTTATACATTAGTAAAAAATAAAGTAAACCGAATAATGAACGACCGTATGTACACCGGGAAGCGGTACTTCGACCTTTTTATGATGGTACTCATAATTTTTTCAGTATCCACGTTGCTAATGGAACTGGAAAGCGGTCGAACGGAATTATGGCGAAAATTTAATGTCGCGGAAGATACCATTTTGGTTATTTTTATTATTGAATATCTCATGCGCCTCTGGGTTTGCAGTGATATCAGAAAAGATTTTAAAAAGACTTATCGGCTTCATCACGGGAACTTGCTGTTTAATGTTATAAATGGATTTTATGTGGTGACCCTAAACAAGCTCAGGTGGATGATCAAGCCAATGTCTGTCATTGATCTGTTAGCCATTCTTCCCATGTTTCGTGTGTTCCGGGCTTTCAGAATATTCCGGTTGTTGCGTCTTTTCAAGCTGGTGCGATACAGTCAAAGTATGGAAAGCCTTTTTATGATTTTCCGGGAAAACGCTTCAGAACTCGGGATGATATTAGCATTCATTTCTTTGATAGTAATTGTTTCCTCCACCTTTATTTTTATTTTAGAGAAGGGTGTTCCGACAGGGAGTTTTGAATCTCTAGGCGACGCCTTATGGTGGAGTTTTGTTACCATAACAACAGTAGGGTATGGCGACAAAGTGCCCTCCACGGATGTTGGCCGCGTCCTTGCTGTTTTTTTAATGCTAAGCGCGATTGTGGCAATAGCCTTGCCTTCCGGTGTTCTGGCATCCGCAATGACACAAAAATTTATTGCCATTAAAGAAGGGAGACTGAATATGAAAAAATTTAAGAACCATCTTGTTATTTGTGGCTGGAATAATTCGGCCGAGCAGTTGATGAAAGAGTTTGAAAAACACCATCAGAACCAGAAATGGGATGTGGTGGCTATAACCCTCAAATCAAGCGATGAGATCGATAATGACAGGGTAATATTAAAACGTGGAGATTTTACCAAGGAAGGGGTTTTAAACGATGTAAATATCGCAGACGCAAACAGTGTAATTGTCGTTGCTGAAGAACTTCGGGGAATTAGTGACGAAAGCGTTGACGCGCGATCATTTTTAGCCTGTAATCTCATCCATAGTATAAACCCGGATGTTTACGTAATTGTCCAGCTTTTAAACACGGAAAACGCCAAACTTCTTAAAAACACAATTAAAGACATTGAAATCATTATTAGTGATGATATTACAGGAGGACTGCTGTCCAATTCCATTGTGAACCGTGGCACGTCCAAGCTGATTAACACTTTGCTCATTCAGAACCAGGAAAATATAAAAAAAATACCTTTAAAAAAGATAAAAGGGTCTTTCAAAACATTTAACGATCTTTTTTCTTTCTGTCGACTACCATCCTGTAACTGGCTTCCACTGGCGTTAGAGAGAAATGGAGAGCTGTTCATTAATCCAAAAGACGATTTTGAGCTGACGGATACAGACAACCTGTTTTGCATTCAGACGGAGATAGAGATGTAATTAATTTGGATCAAGTGGCATGGAACAAGAAAAAACAGCATTTTATTTATGACCCTTGCCTCTTGACCCCTGATTTTTTCTCCTGATCCCCAAAAAAATCTGTTAAATGTTTTTCGATATTTCCTTCATTTTTCCCTAATCCAATTTTCTCCATTTGCCGTTAATAATAATACAACGTCAGATTAATCTTAAAGGAGGGGAAAAATGAAATTAGTTAAAAATATTTTACAGCACAATATAAACAATTTCCGTCATTCTGTATCCCTGCATCACGAATTATACGTGAAAGGTATCGAATCCAGGACTGACTTGGCTGTAGGCTTGCTGAATTGTGTAAAGGAAAGGTTCAAATTTTTTCACTGGACGTCTTCTAGCTTTTAAAAAGTGTTTAAAATGAGCTAAATGTGTTGAAAAATTTTCCTTAATTTTAGGCACTTTAGCTCACTTTACATTTTAGATATATATCATCTCTTTTGTTTCTCATTACACTCCCAAAAAAGTTTGACTCTCCTAAAATGCCTTTGTAGAATTATCCACCGCTGGAGCAACGACAACCCACTGTTTGAGCAATCTTGTAGATTGATCAAAAAAGTTTGGCGTTGGCAAGTAGCTTTCCGACAAATAAAAAAAATGAAAATAGTATTAAAAAAAATTTTTGTGATTTGTGGATTAATTTCTATATATTGTCTCATGCCGGGACTTTCTTTTTCGGCAGAGAAAAGCTGGAAATTGTTACCTTCCCGCACTTTGTTTGCTCCTCTTATAGCGGATCTTCGTGAACCGCAAACAGGTTTTTTTACCTTAGTAAATAAAAATCGGTACGCAGGAGCTATTGGCCAGTCTATTGATCTGTTTCAATGGAAACTTTCCAACAAGGAACGAATAAGTTGGGGGGTGCATGGCGCTGCTTATGCCCTGCTGGATTACGGCGGAAGATCGTTTCCTATGAGAGCGAACGACTGGCAGTATGGCACTTCTATAAGCCATTCTAAAAAGAAGTTTTCTCAACGACTGGAATTTACTCATGCCAGCGCTCACCTGGGAGATTCTCTTACTGATGAAAGAAACTGGATTGAATATAGTCGAGAATACTTTCGTCTCATTCTCTCTTATGATTACAACGATTCTATGAGGTTTTATGGAGGGGGAGGCGCTGTGGTTCATACTTTTCCTCATGTAAACCCAATTTTTTTTCAGGGTGGCGGCGAAGTTTTTTCATCCTCTAAAGATTTTCTTTCTCACCCGATAAGATTTTACGGAGCTTATGATGTGAAATATAAAGATGAAGCCGGTGGCGCATGGAATAATTCAGTGCAATTTGGAATTCAGTGGAAACCCTCTCGAAAGCAAACCCGCAAAGCCCTCCGATTGGGAATTCATTATTTTAACGGGAATAATGAGTTCGGACAGTTTTATCTTGAAAAAGATAGCTACTGGGGATTCGGAATTTATTTTGATTCTTAAGCGGGCAGTGGTCGCAGGCAAAAAAAATAACATCTACTTAGAAAAAATCCTGCTAAAGGTATTGTTTTTATGATAACTGACAACTGCCCCCTGACACCTGATAACTGAATTATTATGGTTATTGAATTAAAACAATTGGATGAATATAGATGGGAAATCCCTAAAGGAAGCGTGGAAGGAATGCGGGTTCCCGGTAAGATCTTTGCCGATAAGAAACTTATCGAATCGATAAAAAAAGATAATTCTGCTGTCCAGGTTGCCAACGGGGCAACTTTGCCTGGAATCGTTAAGGCGTCTATGGCAATGCCGGATATACACTTTGGATACGGTTTACCTA
>DASCNB010000169.1:0-4779 GCA_036011265.1 Nitrospinota bacterium
AAAGTCAGCATTTACACACAGGGTGAATTTGCGGACCTTTGCCGTGGTCCTCATGTTGGTTCCACAGGAGATATAAAGTCCTTTAAACTGTTGAGTGTTGCTGGTTCATACTGGCGAGGGGATGAAAAGAATAAGATGCTGCAGCGCATCTATGGAACCGCTTTTTATTCCCGGAAAGATTTAAAGGAATACTTAAACAGGCTAGAGGAAGCAAAAAAAAGAGACCATCGGAAATTAGGAAAAGAACTGGACCTTTTTCATGTTGATGAAGAAATTGGATCTGGCTTAATTTTGTGGCATCCAAAAGGAGCGTTGGTTAGAGCCATTATCGAAGACTTCTGGAGAAAAGAGCATTATAAAAATGGATACGATATACTTTATTCTCCTCATATTGCCCGTGCGCATCTCTGGGAAACCAGCGAACATCTCAAGTTTTATAAAGAGAACATGTATTCCCCTATGGATATAGATGGAACGGATTACATCGTTAAACCGATGAATTGCCCGTTTCACATCAAAATATATAACAGTAAATTGAGGAGCTACCGGGATCTACCTTTCCGATGGGCCGAGTTAGGTACGGTTTACCGTTACGAAAAGACAGGGGTGTTGCATGGACTCCTGCGGGTAAGGGGTTTTACTCAGGATGACGCGCATATATTTTGTCGGCCCGATCAACTATCTGAGGAAATTTCCAGAGC
The DNA here is from genome assembly GCA_036011265.1 of Nitrospinota bacterium. Lineage (GTDB taxonomy): Bacteria > Nitrospinota > Nitrospinia > CAJXCL01 > CAJXCL01 > CAJXCL01. The sequence continues at coordinate 702 of DASCNB010000169.1, forward strand.
GCTGGACTTTACCATTTTTATTTTACGCTCTTTTGGTTTCGAAGAGTATCAAATATACCTCAGCACAAAGCCCGATAAATTTGTAGGATCTGAAGAATCCTGGGAAAAAGCTACGACAGCGTTAAAAGGCGCTTTAGATAAATCAGGAATGACTTATGATATTGATCCGGGTGAGGGCGTGTTTTATGGTCCAAAAATCGATATAAAAATCAAAGACAGTCTCGGAAGGGCATGGCAGTGTTCTACCATTCAGGTGGATTTTAATTTGCCGGAAAGGTTTAAAATAAGCTATATTGGGGAAGACGGGCAGCCGCATCAGCCTATTATGATACACAGGGCATTAATGGGATCTCTGGAGCGTTTTTTTGGCTGCCTCATAGAACACTACGCTGGAGCGTTTCCAAACTGGTTGGCGCCTGTCCAGGTAAGAATTCTTACTATTACCGACGACCATATTAAATATGCGGAAGAGATAGCAGCGTTTTTGAAAAAAGATGGGATCCGGGTTGAATTGGATTCAAGGAACGAAAAGGTCGGTTTTAAAATCCGCGAAGCCCAGACAAGTAAAATCCCTTATATGCTGGTTATTGGCGAAAAAGAAATAAATGATAAAACGGTAGCTGTTAGAAAGCGAAAAGAGAAAAAAACTGAAGTTATGAACTCTGAAAGTTTCTTAAGTAAATTAAATGAGGAAATTATTTCAAAAAAATAGTATAATGTGGCACCTCAGATATTGTCTTTAAAGGAAAGGGGAGGTGATATTTCATAAAAAAATTTTTACGAATTAATCAACGGATAAGAATCCAGGAAGTTAGGGTTATAGATGATTCTGGAGAACAGCTTGGTATTTTGCCGACAAGGAAAGCCATCGACCTGGCCAAAGAAAAGGAGTTGGATCTTGTAGAAGTAGCGCCGGGAGAAAAACCCCCTGTCTGCAAAATAATGGACTATGGGAAATATAGATATAAACTCAACAAAAAGGCGCACGAAGCTAAAAGAAAACAGAAAATTGTCCATCTAAAAGAGGTAAAGATAAGACCAAAAACAGAAGAACATGACTACCAGTTTAAACTAAAACATGTAAACCGATTTCTTGCCGATGGTGATAAAGCAAAAATTACAATGATGTTCAGGGGACGGGAAATCGTGCATTTATCAATTGGACAAGCCATACTGGAAAGAATGGTGGAGGAAACTAAAGAAGTAGCGGATGTAGAGCAATTCCCGAAAAGGGAAGGGCGAAATATGACATTAATACTGACTCCGAAAGCAAAATAGAAAGGTTTTTGAAATGCCAAAATTGAAAACAAACAGAGGTGCGGCTAAGCGATTTAAGACTACCGGAAGCGGAAAAATTAAAAGATCAAAAGCTTACTTGCGGCACATTCTCACCTCAAAAACAACAAAGCAAAAAAGAAACTTGAGGGCGGGAAGCACAATATCCAAAGTAGACTCTCCTCGTGTTAAAAGAATGTTAGCTGGCAATTAAACTGAACGAAAATATAACATTTAATTATTACGACGGACCATATAAAATTTTTATAAATTTATAGGAGACTGAACTAATGCCAAGAGCAACAAGCGGGCCTGTTACCAGGAACAGGAGAAAGAAAGTACTTAAACAGGCCAAAGGCTTTAAGGGAACCAAGAGTAAGCAGTTTAAAAAGGCAAAAGAAACTTTAGAGAGAGCATTAAAATATGCATACAGAGATCGCAGGGTAAAAAAACGTGAATTCAGAAAATTATGGATTATTCGCCTTAACGCTGCGGTCAGGGCTGACGGATTGACATACTCCAGGTTTATCGTCGGTTTAAAAAAAGCTAATATTAATCTGGACAGAAAAATTTTAGCTGATCTCGCTGTTAATGAACCGGAAGCTTTTAAAGCAATTACAGAAAAAGCCAAAGAAGAACTGGCAAAAGCGTCTTGAAAAAGAAATATACCGGAATAAAAAGATAAAAACTGCCTGCCTCATAGGATTAGACCTTTAAGTCTATACATCCTTTTTCGCTGCCCACGGATTTATAAAGATGGATTTTGGATTTTATTTGGAAATTTCTGTTTGGAATTTCGCATTTTTTTTGGCTGCGGCCCTCTGCCATTACGTGTTAATCTGTGAGTAAAAAAAATAACCCGCTTATGTGGTTAATTTCCCCATGAATAACCGGTTAATTAATATAAAAGAAGAAGCGTTAAATCTATTATCATCTGTTAAAGATGAAAAAGACTTAAACGATCTACGGGTAAAATATTTAGGAAAAAAAGGGGTTATTACCCTCTCTCTTAAGAAAGTGGGTTCCCTCTCTTCTGAAGAAAGACCGGAGTTTGGCCGGCAGGTTAATGAAGTAAAAAAAATTTTGGAAGAGGGTATTAATGCTAAAAAGGATGAACTAAAAAAGAAAACGTCTTTAGATGAGGAGAAAGATTTCTTCGATCCTACTCTGCCAGGGAAAAGACCGGCAAGAGGTACTCTCCATCCAATTACTCAGGTAATGGATGAAGTTATCAGTATTTTTACATTTATGGGTTTTGAGGTTGCTGAAGGCCCGGAAATAGAATCGGATTACTATAACTTTGAGGCGTTAAATATTCCTAAGGACCATCCTGCCAGAGATATGCAGGATACTTTTTATATAACAGATGATGTTGTGCTGAGGACCCATACCTCACCTGTTCAGATACGAACAATGGAAAAAGAATCACCTCCCGTAAGAATTATTGCCCCGGGGAGGGTCTATCGCTGCGATTCCGATATTTCTCATACTCCCATGTTTCACCAGGTCGAAGGGCTATTTGTGGATGAAGGAGTGTCTTTTGCTCACTTAAAAGGTATTCTACAAATTTTTGCTCATGAAGTATTTGGAAAGAACGCATCTCTGCGGTTTCGGCCTTCTTTTTTCCCTTTTACAGAACCAAGCGCTGAGGTTGATGTGCAGTGTGTTTTATGCAAAGGCAAAGGATGCAGGCTCTGCTCAAATAGCGGCTGGCTGGAAATTTTAGGCGCCGGCATGGTTGATCCTGAAGTTTTTAAAGCCGTTAATTATGATTCGGAGAAATGGACAGGGTTTGCCTTTGGAATGGGAATAGAAAGAATTGCCATGCTAAAATACGGTATTGACGATATCCGCTTGTTTTTTGAAAATGACCTCCGCTTTTTAAAGCAATTCTAAAAAAAATGTCTAATGTTTTTATCGGTATTGGATCAAATCTGAGGAACGCAAAAGAAAATTGTTTGCGGGGTATTAACGAATTAAAAGAATCAAATGAAATAGAGATAATTCATTGCTCTTCTTTTTATAAAACAGAACCTGTTGGAGGACCGGGACAAGACTGGTTTATTAATTGTGTGGTGAAAGCGAAAACCTCACTTTCACCGGAAAATCTTCTGTTCTACTTGAAGAATATGGAAACTAAAATGGGACGGGTTCATTCGGTTAAGTGGGGACCAAGAGTAATTGATTATGATATTCTTTTTATTGACAATAAAATAATTGATACATCTAATTTAAAGATTCCTCACCCATTAAATCATGAGCGGCGGTTTGTTTTAGAGCCGATGGGTGAGATTGCGCCTGACCTGATTCATCCTGTACTAAAGAAAAGTATTAATGAACTGAAAAAAAGTATATTATGTGATAATCAGAGAGTAGAACTTTGTAATACTTAGTTCGTTTCGGACGCGGCGAAAATAACTTTGTGGCTAAAAACCCTCATAAAAAAACTATTTAAAAGTAACGGAATATGATAGACAATAGATATATAGCTGTTGAAGGACCTATTGGTGTTGGTAAAACAAGCCTGTCCGAAAAGCTGAGTGAATGTTTTAATGCCGAACTGGTTCTGGAAAAATCAAATGATAATCCATTTCTAAAAGATTTTTACCGGGATAAAGATAGATACGGTTTTCAAACACAAACCTTCTTCCTTTTGAACCGGTACTCACAATTGCTCGAATTAGCCCAACGTAGTTTGTTTCACGATGGAACTGTTTGTGATTATGTATTTCAAAAAGACATGTTGTTTGCTTCCTTGAATTTAAATAAAGATGAATTTTCTTTGTACGAAAATTTTTTTAAC
>DASCNB010000170.1:0-7082 GCA_036011265.1 Nitrospinota bacterium
CAGAGCTCAACATCTGTTTAACAATATTTCCTTCATAAATAATGTCGGAATATGAGAATAAGAATCCTGAAGCCATGGCTTCTTCAGCATAAAAAAGGGAATGTAATATGTTGTTATTATGAAAATCCTTATTTTCATAATAATGATACTTATTACTTTTAAAGCATTCTTTTTTATATCCAACAACTACGTTAACTGTTGAGATACCATTTTTAAAAAGGGTTCCCGTCTGACGCTCGAACAAGGACTTTCCATTAATATCAACCATGCATTTAGGCCTATCAATAGTAAATTCTCTAAGTCGCTTGCCTGTTCCAGCGGCTACTATTATGGCGTTCATAGATTAATAATTTAGGCAATAAAATCTGTTACTTTTTTATTACAAGTATTTTTATAAAGGTTCAAGAAGTTTAATTATTTTGGGAGGAACATTAAAGGCTAAAATATAAAAATCCGTATCGGCAGCATATAGTCACTTAAACAATGCTCTCTGGTTATCAGTTTTATTTAAAAAATTTCGGACTTTATATTTTTCTTTGTCTATTCTTTCAGAAGAATTAATTAAAAATTGATGAACTTCATCTAATAATCCGCTTTTCAGTACTCCTTGTTTTTCCGCCAAAATAGTCCACGCCGGACAAAGAGGATCTTCTCTTAACTGTGAATAATTAAGCGGATTTTCGTTTTTCATAATAAGACCTGTATTATAGTCAATTTTTGAGTAAGCCGATCTCGTAGCACAGCCCCCGCGACACAAATCTTCTTTATAAAGATCACAGACTTCAGGGTTACATACATACTGCCCATACCCTGTTTCAAATTCTCTTCTATATTCCTCTAATTTATTACTTTTTGAAATTGATGTGATGTCAGTTTGATTTATATTTCCAAAAGTATAAACATCGGTTTCATCAGGGCCAGGGGATTCGGAACAAGCTGTGACAAAGCCATTGCTTCTGATGTGCAAGCCGGACAAATTTCTATTACAATTTTTATTTTTTGGAAACGCAGACCATGGAGTCCAGACGTCTCCAAATTCTTCTTTGTCAATTTTTGCCAACAGGTCATAAAGGACTTTCACATGATGAGAATGAATTCCACCCTCCTGGTCATCATTGACCGCATTGCCACAATAATGTACGGGCACAATAGAATGCTCCATACCATGCTCACGAACCCAGTAGTGTAAATCCACCATTCCGGAAAAAGTTGTATGGTCTAAAACTGTGTTAACAACAATAGGCGGAGAGTCTTTCTTGCCATAACCCGCTTCCCACAGGTTCCGGTACCCCTGCATCATTTCATTAAAAGCGCCTTGCTTTTGAAGTTTGTAATCCTGAAGCAAGGCGTCAAGGGTATCCCCTTTTGTGCAAAGGCCAACTCCCTTTTGAAAAAACATCTTCGCAATTTTTGGAGTAATCAATGCTACATCATCAAAAACTAACAATCTAACTTGTTTATTTGCTTGTTCATACGTTTCCTGTATTAAACCAACAACATCAAAAAACCCCTTTTTTTCTTTTGCATCACGATACATTAGCGGCTCTCCACCGGTTAGTATAAATAGCTTTACTCCTATATCAGCCGCCTGCCTTACCGTTTTTCTTATAATATTAAAAGAGAGGGCCTCTGTTTTACCTGGAGCGGATTCGGCAAAACACCATGTGCACGAAAAATTACAGTTTTTTGTAAGCATTAAATCTAAAGAAGTAAGGTTAGCTCCTTCATTAACCCATTCTCTTATTTTTATTGGTGAGACTCCTCCCATCCCGGGGTCAAGTTCTATGGTCTCACCACGAATTGATCGAATTTCATGAATTTGATCTTGTGTCAAAGAGTATGCCTTGTTTCCGTTTTTTGGTGTCTTTAAAGGTGAAGTATAGATTGGTTCTTTTCTAAAAAGCACCTTGCTTTGGTATTTTTCCGGCAAAGGTATTTTTTCTCTCATAGAAATCCCTTATTGCATCAAGTTAACTACCAAGTAATAGTTTTTGAGTTGAATACTTGATATGTTATTTATGATAAGTTATTTATTACCCTGAGCAAATCAGGTTTTGTAATTTTTCTTGGATTATTTTGAATTTGTTGAGACTGTAATGAAGAATAAAAAATATCTTCAATATTATTTATCTTAATATTCATTTCTCTTAAGGAAACAGGAAGATTCAAGCTCTTAATAAAAGAAGTAATTTTTTGATTCCCTTGCTCAGTCGATTTACATTTGAACCATGAAGCAATGCAAGCGGCTTTATCTTTGATTTTCCATCGATTAAACTCAAACAGGTGAGGCAGAGATAGGGCACAAGCAAGTCCATGGGGAATTTTGTAATATGCTGTTAACGGATACGAAATAGCGTGACACGCGGTTGTTTTTGTTTGGCTAAAAGCCATGCCTGCCATTAAGCTCGCTTTGGATAAAGCTTCTCTGTACTTTAGTATACCCGGATATTTTGTCGCTAATTGCAAGTTATCTATTATCAAACAAGCGGCCATCTGAGATAAACCACCTGAAACTGGATTACTATTTTTGGACCAATATGCCTCAATGGCATGGCATAACGCGTCTAAACCTGTAGTCGCTGTAATTCTTTTTGGCATATTTAACGTTAAAACCGGATCAACAACGCAATAATCAGGGTACATCAAATTGTGTGAGAGAGAAGCTTTTACCTGCTTTTTATGGTCCCATATGCTCGCCCATTTTGTTACTTCCCCACCGCTTCCAGAAGTGGTAGGCACAGCAATATATGGCAAGCCTTGTTTAAAATCATTCTCTTTCTTTTTAAATGCCAACGCACCAGAAAAGTTCTGAGGTGACATCAAAGCAATAGACTTAGCTGCATCCATTGCGCTTCCACCACCCAACCCTATCACTAACTCAACTTTCTTTAAGCGAGCATATTGACAGCCCTCGATTACAGTTTGTAAGCCTGGATTAGGTAAAACTTTATCTAATACAAAACGAGAATAATTTTTTAATATGCCATGAAGTTTATCAAGATTTCCATTCTCCCGCGCAGAATACCGGCCGGTAACAATTAAAATCCTGTTAACCCTAAATTTATCTACAACATCTTGAATTCTGGCAAGGGATTTTTTGCCAAATATAATCTTAGTTGGTAAGAAAAACTCAAATTGCATTAAAATTAAATAAATAAGGATCTATGGTTTGGTTTCTAAAAAAGCAGAAAATCTATCTTTAATTTCGTCAGGGGTTAGGGCTGGACGTCCTAAATTCTTATCGGATCCTCTTCGTACCTTAACATGAATAGAATGCGGACCTTCTTCATTCAACGCTCTTTTTAAAGCTTTTGTTAGCTCAAGATCGGTCAATGCTGCTCTGCTGCTTTTGAAACCACAATTACTCGCAATCTCACCTAAATTGATGTGGCCTGAAACAGTATGCTGTCCCCCAGTTGAATCGTGCGCTTCATTGTCTAAAATAATATGTATTAAATTCGCAGGGCTATAAAATCCTATTGTAGCAATGTTACCCATCTTCATTAAAAAAGATCCGTCTCCATCTAAAACTAAAATTTTTCTTTCAGGTTTTTCTTTTGCCAACCCAAAAGCTATAGCGCTTGCACATCCCATGGATCCAACCATATAAAAATTGCCTTTTCGATTTTTATTGTCATAAAATAATTCACGAGAGATCTTGCCTGTAGTTGAGATAATAGCCTCTTTACCCGACAGATTGGAAGTAATCAACTTTATGGCCTTTTTTCTACTTAGATAGTATTTTGGGGAACCTTGAGAAAAACCTTTTATGTTATAACTTGAGATGGTTCCCTTCCTAATCACTAAGGCAGAAGGCAAACTCCGCTTTTTAATTTTTTTATCAATACTCACAAGCTGTTTTATTAGTTTTTCTCTCTCATCGTTCATTATTTCGTAAGGAATACCCATACATTTCAGCAAATCAAAGGTTATTCTGCCCATAACCTGGTGCTGCGGCTCATCAGGAACTCCTGTTTCTCCTCTTAAGGTAATCAAAAGTAAAACTTTGAGTTTATATATTAAATGCAATGAAGTTATCGGGTTAATACAATTGCCCAATCCCGAGTTCTGCATTAAAACAACAGGTATTCGTCCCCCCAAAGTAAACCCAGCCGCAATGCCCATGGCTTCGCCTTCTGATGTAGCCATATAAAATTTAATTTTAGGGTGATCGATAGTATAGTTTATTAAAGGAGATAAAATTGAACATGGAACTCCAGTATAGGGACCGTATCCATTCTCATATAGGAATTCCCCTATAATGTCCGGAGTAACCATAATTAAACTAAAGATGCGAATAAAGCTGACAAGCAGTTTTATAATTCTCAAAGGTATGGACTTCTATCCATCCCTTATATACTTCCATTGAATTAATTTTATACCCTTTACAAAGCATTTCTTGCAGCATATCACTTAAGCTGGCTTTCATAAAAGATTCAGCTTCATGAAATGTCCCTGTTTTGTACTTTTCCATAGCCAGATCATATTCTTGCATTAATTGATTTATTCCTTTTTTTGAAAACAAGCTAATTCCTATAAACTCATAGTTAGCTTCATCGAGTGATAACCTCTTCCCAAGTTTTTTTATCGGGTTTTTCTTTTCAATAGTAATTACTCTTTTATGATCTATGGGATCATCCTGAGCTATAACTAATTCTAATTTATTATTCCGAAACTCAGTTAACCGATGCAAACGATCTATGGCTAAAACTATATCCTCGTTACGTTTTAATAATCGGGAAATTATATCTTTTTCGTAGAGTACGTCTGAATACATGATCAAAACCCTTGAATCCACTTTATCCCTTACGCACATAATCGATTCAAGAGTGAATGTATTTTCAAAATTATCATTATCTACATAAGAAATACTATTAAGATTAAATTTTTCTTTTTCAAAACCTCGTACAACGACAACATCCTGAATACCTAGCTGGTATAAAGTCTCAATATTCCTCTCCAGAATTGATTTGCCATTAATATCCAACAAAGCCACGGGAAGGTCTTCTAATAGAGACTTCATAGACAACTCATCCCCATTATCTCCAGCAGCAAGAATAATTGCTTTGGTTTTTTCCGTATCAGTTTGCAAATATTTCCTCTCCTCTTCTTTCATTTTAGGCATCCCTTGCAGATCAAATACTTCTTCCATCGAAGTGATATCCGCTTCTACATTCCCAGCAGTCTGGTCTTTTAATACTTTCGAATAGATTTGATTTATAGCTTTTATAGCAGCTCTAATTCCCTGGTTTGCGTAAATTACCATCTTCACCCCAAGGTCTTCTATCTCATTTAATCGTATTTGAGAGTAGGTAGTAGGGACAATAATAATTGGCACCGAATTATCCCATTTACTCATAAATTGAATAATTTCATCTGGCGTTTTTGATTTTGAATGAACCAAAATGGCATCGGCTCCAGACACAACATAAGCATGTGCCCTTTTTATTGCTTCATCAACCCCAAGTCCATTAATTAACGCCTCGGTTCGAGCAACAATCATAAAGTTTTTGTCCTCTCTGGAATTAGTTGCTGCCATAATTTTGCCTACAAACTCCGGGATTGAGGCCAAACTTTGGCGACCCGAGATAAAGCTATTCACTTTAGGAAACAGTTTGTCTTCTATGCATATAGCAGCAATGCCTGCCATTTCGTATCTTTTAACCATGTGAATTACGTTATTGGAATTACCATAACCTGTATCGCAATCAGCAATTATAGGAATAGAAACAGACATATTCATATTTTCTGCCACTTCCAAATATTGCGTCATTGTTAATATATTTGCGTCAGGGACGGCAAAACTCGTAGAAATCTCAAATCCACTAGCCCATACTCCGTCAAACCCATTGTTTTCTGCAAGCTTTGCACTCAAACCATCATGTGCGCCAACTATCCTTAATACTCTGTCTTCTTCAAATAATTGCCGCAATTTCTTTGTTTTTTTTGTCATGGCGTTTTTTTTTGTGTTAAAGCACTGGTTTAATTAAGCGTTTTTCCTCAAGTGCCACTACTTAGACCCATTCTATATATTGAGCTTATTGAAGTCAACATGAAAGGCTTAGAAAAAAAATATCATTCTCATCTTGTTTACAATGTTGAAGCTCCTGCCACAAGACCGCAAATAATGCGCCCCCAACACACTTTTCCCCCAGTACTTCTGGGGGAATTCTCAACATTTTCTCAAAAATAAAGTCGCTTAACTTTTAGTTAATCGAATAATTATATCATTTACATAAACATTATTCACTAAACCACTTCTATTGGAGTTAAATTGGTTTGGCTGATTTGTCTATTTTTTTGCACAATGTTGTGTAAAGCTTTAAAAATATTATTCCCCACTTCAACTCTTTTCTCTGCCAGTTTGATTACCGGATTAAGCCATTCAGGAAGGCAGCATATGTATTTGAAAGGTTCGCATTCAGCCATCAAGGACTTCCGGCTTTATTTAAGACATATCCTTAACGATGATATTTTTTTATGCTATTTATACAGCTTCATGGTTTCTGCTCCTATGAGGGTTAATGCTTGATGATAGCATATTTGTGACTGATAGGGGAAGGGTGTTTGAAGCAAAAAGTGCTTGGTATTTGAGAAGCAGATAGGGTTATGATTGGTCGCTGATAGAGGCTCATAAAGTTATTTGAATCCTTCTCAAATAAGCAAAGTCTTATCAAATCAAGCAAGGCTATTTGGTTTAAACCTGTTCCAACGTTGAAGGCATCTCTTTGATTTTTAATCGAACACTGATTGCAAATGAATTATTATCTGCGCCCCTCGGAAGTTGAATCCCCATTTTATTAATTGTACGAGTTAGATAAGGTAAATGAATTTTTCAAATACTTACGTATGCTTAGATGATATTTTTTACGAAAAATCTAGGCCTACACCAGTTCGGAACCCCCATCTCTTTTTATGGAATTCAAGTATGGCCGAACAGTTAATGATTCCAAATGAATTGAAACATGACTCGGTTGCCTTGGCACAGGTTTTTTCAGGAAATCAGATTCTGCCTGGATCAGAACCCATTGCGATTGCATATGCAGGACACCAATTTGGCCATTTTGCTCCCCAACTTGGAG
>DASCNB010000171.1:0-13722 GCA_036011265.1 Nitrospinota bacterium
ACCTTTCTTGCTTGTTACAAATGGAGAAAGTTAACAGAGGATTTAATATGGATAGAAGTGAGAAAACGAAAAGCTATGACATTGTACACATTAATGAAGCCAGGCGTATGTCTGGTCTGAAAGAAATCCAACCTAAAAAACGCATTTGTCTTCGCTGTGAAAAGAAATTTGTTTCACAAGGAGAACATAACCGCTTATGTGATTTCTGTCGCAAAATCAATGTAAAAGACCATTTATAAAAATCTGCGATATTATCAAAAAGGGGTCGATGTGCATGACTGCAAGTAGCTTTAATGCTTTTATATGAATGGGCGACCCCAGGTTGTTTTTATTATAACTCTTCCAGTTCTTCCCATCTTTTGTATGCCTTGTTTAAAACCTCTTTCAGAGATTTAACTTTCTCTGAAATTTTCACAATTTCTGATTTTTGCTGTTTATAAAAATCAGGACCACTCATAACTTGGAACAACTCTTCCTGTTGAGCTTCAAGTTTTTCAATTTTTTCAGGAAGGGATTTTAATTCCCTCTCTTCCATGTATCCTAATTTACGGCCCTTCTTTCGCGGATCAACTGTTTGTTGTTTTATTTTTGTTGCCGTTTTTTTCTTTATTACCTCCGCAGGGCGTTGTCTAATCCAATCATCGTAACCACCGACATACTCTTTGACGACCCCTTTTTTTTCGAAAACGATAGTGCTGGTAACAATATTATTAATAAAGGAACGGTCATGGCTGACGAGAAGAATCGTTCCTTTATATTGCATAAGAATTTCCTCAAGAAGTTCCAGAGTTTCCGCGTCAAGATCGTTTGTAGGCTCATCAAGGACCAGCAGGTTTGATGAACGGGTGAACATTCGGGCAAGTAAAAGCCGGTTACGTTCTCCACCGGATAGCATGGAAATGGGGGCAAGTGCCTGTTCAGGAGAAAAAAGAAAATCTTTCAGATAACCGATGACATGACGGTTGTTTCCGTTAATCGTTAGGATATCCTGCCCATCTCCCACGTTCTCCCGAACATTTTTTGTCTCATCAAGCTGTTCTCTCAATTGGTCAAAATAAGTGAGTTGAATTCCCGTACCGATCCGGACTTTACCAGCAAGAGGTTTGAGTTTTCCCAGGAGAATTCTAAGAAGAGTGGTTTTACCAATTCCGTTTGGTCCTATAATTCCTACACGGTCCCCCTTTAAAATGGTAGTAGAAAAATTTGAGATCACAACTTTTTCGCCATAAGCGAAATTAATCTGGTCTACTTCCGCGACAAGCTTTCCGGAACGTCTCCCTTCATGAAGCTGCATGTTAACAAGACCGGACCTCTGCCGTCGTGATTTCCGGGTTTCACGCATCTTTTTCAACTCCCGCACCCGTCCTTCGTTTCGGGTCCGCCTGGCCTTAATTCCCTGGCGAATCCACTGCTCTTCTTTTACCAGTTTTTTATCGAATAACCTGTTTTCAGCTTCCTCAGCATTGAGCAGGGCCTGTTTCCGGTCTAAAAAAACGTCATAGTTGCAGTTCTGGCTGAAGAGCTTTCCACGATCAATTTCCACGATACGGTTAGCAACCTTGCGTAAAAATGTTCGGTCGTGGGTCACAAAAACCAGGGTACCTGAAAAACGGATTAAAAACTCTTCCAACCTTTTAATCGAATCAATATCCATATGGTTGGTCGGCTCATCCAATAAGAGGATATGCGGCTGACCCGCAAGAGTTCTTCCCAATAATACCTGACGTTTAAGTCCTGCCGATAAAGAGTTGAATGTAAAATCAGGATCAAATCCAAACTGCGATATGATCTTATCCACATGTTGTTTCATCTCCCATCCATTTACACGATCCAAAGAATTATGGACCTGGTTTAATTCATCAAGCAGGGCAGGGGAATCTTCCTCCGAGAGTTTGTTACTGATCGTGTGGTATCGCCTTACAAGATCAAAATGGTCCTGCAATCCTCCAGCAATCACATCAAACACACTCCCCGCTATGTCCGGGGGTACCTCCTGTGAAAGGAAAGCAACACGAATACCCTTTTGGATAGAGATAGACCCTGAATCGGGAGAGATACTGCTGCTCATCAATTTAAGCAACGTAGATTTACCTGTCCCGTTTCGTCCCGTTAGGGATACCTTTTCACCCTTTTCAATAGACAGATTAACCCCGTCTAAAATAACAGGACCTCCAAAGGCGAGGGTTACATTTTGAAAAGTAATAAGTGCCATTTAAATTAACCACCTGGGGGCCAGAACCACATTTGAAGCTCCCTGTAACAGAACTTCAGTGTAGAGTATGATTTTATTTTAAGTTCACTCACTAACCCCGCAGCAGAGCTGCGACAGCGCTCGCTAAACACTTTCGGTAAGGAAAACCGAATTCAAGTTTTCGCAGCTACTCTCCTTTGGGCGAATCTGCGGAGCCACGCTCAGCGGGGCTTTGCCAAAATCAAACGGAGCAACCGCTCCGTGGTTTTATGAGTTTTTTATTTGCAATCAAAAAAAATGTTTTGACATTCTATATATGTTTGATGTTATGATCCAATGTTTTTCTTAAATCTTTTTTAACAGACAAATTCCTAAAAAATCTAAATTTTAAAAGGAGGTAAAAAACGTGGCAAACAAAAAATCAAAAATTATTTATACGAAAACCGATGAGGCGCCCGCGCTGGCGACTTACTCTTTACTCCCTATTATAAACGCGTTTATAGGGCCATCCGGCATTGCCGCTGAAGCAAGAGATATTTCTCTTGCGGGTAGAATTATCGCGAACTTTCCCGACAACCTCACCGGGGACCAAAAAATACCTGATGAGCTGACCGCATTGGGCAAGCTTGCAAAGAAACCTGAGGCCAATATCATCAAGCTGCCGAATATCAGCGCTTCCATCCCGCAGTTGAAAGCCGCGATTAAAGAATTGCAGGACCATGGCTACAAAATACCGGACTACCCGGAAGACCCGAAAAACGACGCGGAGAAAGAGATTAAAACAAGGTTCTCAAAAGTTCTGGGAAGCGCCGTAAATCCTGTTTTAAGAGAAGGAAACTCTGATCGTAGAGCTGCAGTCGCGGTAAAAGAATATGCTAAAAAGAACCCTCATAAAATGGCCGCGTGGAGTCCGGATTCCAAAACACATGTGGCAACCATGAGCAGTGGAGATTTTTGCTCTAATGAGAAATCCACTACCATGGCCAAAGCAACGAATGCCAGGATCGAGTTTGTTGGTCATTTCGAAAAGATTACAGTCCTAAAAGAAAAATTACCGCTTGAGGCCGACGAAATCATAGACGCGACCTTCATGAACAGAAATGCTTTGACAAATTTCCTTGAGTTACAAATGAAAGCCGCAAAAGAAAATGGAGTGTTGTTCTCTTTACACATGAAAGCCACCATGATGAAGGTCTCCGACCCCATCATTTTCGGCCATTGCGTTAAAGTGTTCTATAAAGAAGTAATTAAAAAACATGCTGAGGTCATTAAAGAGCTTGGCGTTAATTTTAATAATGGACTGGGTGATCTTTACACGAAGATAGAGAGTCTGCCGGAAGAGAAAAGAGCGGAAATCGAAGCGGACATCCAGGAGGTTTATAAGGACCGGCCTGAAACGGCAATGGTAAACTCGGACAAAGGGATCACAAATCTTCATGTGCCCAGCGACATCATTATCGACGCTTCCATGCCTCCCATGATTCGAGATGGAGGAAAAATGTGGGGGCCTGACGGTAAGCCTAAAGATGCAAAGGCAGTGATCCCCGACCACAGTTACGCGAATCTTTATCAGGAAACCATAGAAAATTGTAGAAAACATGGCGCTCTTGATCCTTCAACCATGGGAACGGTCCCAAACGTGGGTCTCATGGCGAAAAAGGCGGAAGAGTATGGATCTCACGACAAGACGTTTGAAGCTCCGGAAAGCGGAAAGATTCGCATTGTTGACTCTTCCGGGAAGATTATCCACGAACATTTCGTGGAAGAGGGGGATATCTGGCGGGCATGCCAGGTAAAAGACGCTCCCATTCAAGATTGGGTAAAGCTGGCCGTCACCAGGGCCAGAGCAACAGGGGCGCCGGCTGTTTTCTGGCTGGACAAACTCAGGCCCCACGACGCGGAACTTATCAAGAAAGTAAATAAATATTTGCCAAATCACGATACCGATGGCTTGGATATCCAGATCATGTCCGTTGCGAAAGCAGCCAGGTTATCAGTTGAGAGAATGAGAGAAGGTAAAGACACTATTTCTGTGACCGGAAACGTATTGCGTGACTATAACACGGACCTTTTTCCGATTCTTGAATTGAATACCAGTGCTAAAATGTTGTCAATTGTACCTCTAATGAATGGCGGTGGACTTTTTGAGACGGGCGCGGGCGGATCGGCGCCTAAACATGTGCAGCAGTTTCAAGAAGAAGGTCATTTGAGATGGGATTCCCTTGGCGAATTTCTGGCCCTTGCGGAATCATTGGAACACCTGGGAAATGCCACAGGTAATAAAAAAGCGAAAACCTTTGCCAGTACCCTTGGCGAGGCAAATTGTAAGTTTTTGGAAAGCAACAAGTCTCCTTCCCGGAAAGTTAATGAGTTGGATAATCGTGGAAGCCATTTCTACCTTACTTTATACTGGGCGCAAGCCCTGGCCGGGCAAACCGGAGACAAGGAGCTTCAGGCACGTTTTTCCAAACTGGCAAAGGAACTTGGAGACAACGAGGCAAAGATTGTTGATGAACTGAACGCGGCCCAGGGATCATCTGTTGATATGGGCGGCTATTTTCACCCCGATAATGAAAAGACGTCAAATGCCATGCGCCCCAGCCAGACCTTTAACAAAGCATTGGAAGCTCTTACTTGAAGCCAATAGGCTAAGATGAGAGTCGGGCTATCCTGTATCAGCTCTCCGGGCTTGTTTTACCATAGTCTGGAGGGCTTTCAAAAGGAAAATAAGTATGGTGTCCCCCAATTAAACTCTGCTACCCGTCAATACACTTGACGCACATCTTGCTTTCCGGCATGATCTTCAATCTTCCAAGAGGAATAGGTTCATCGCAGCCAGAGCAAATGCCGAATTCAGGGCGATCAATATTTTCCAGAGTCATTTTTAGTTTTCCAAGTTTGTCCTTCGCCGAGCGTAATGTCGCTTCGCTAATGCTTTTAGAATTGATGGCTTCCATCCTGGTAAGGCGGCCAATAGCATTGTCGGGAGCCACAGGTTTAACAGTTTCTTTCAGAAGGTCAATTGTTTTCTTCAGTTCCTCGATATCTTTATTAATTAATTTTCTTAATTCAATTTTTTGTTCATCATTCATATTTTATTTTAGCTCCGCCAAAGGCCACACACTTTTTTTGAAATAATATTAAGCTTCCATACTCATTCAAGCGGGTATCCGAAACCTTTTTCTTCTTATCCGCATTTCAACAGGAGGAATGCAGGTGTCCTGGAAAGCCAATTGTTGATGTTTACCCGGTTTACCCATTCAGGGAAAGACCGATGCAGAGTTTGGCAGTTCTCCTCTAAAAACATAGATTCTTTGTCAAGCAAGTTACTATGATGCAGATAAAGAATGGGTGCTGACTCGCGGTCAAGAATTTTTTTTAATGAGTCCAAATTGGAAACTTTGTGAAAAATGACTTTCTTCGGAGAATAAAATTCAAAATTGTCACCATCCCCACGGAAAATGTAAGGATTTCCTTTAATGCTGTAAATTTCTATTAATTCCGGGTTATGGTAATAGAGATATTTTTGAATCATGACTTCAGTGCGAGTGGGAATAAAGGTCATTATAACTAAAAGAGCCATATTTAAACCTATAGTAACATTGATAAATAAGCGTCCCCCCTTTTTTTTGAGAAAGCGATCCACAATCCCTTTTTCCATCCAGCTTTCAGGAATACTCAAAAAAGCGAAAGCAACTGCAGCGTAAGTCATCGGATAAAGAAAACGATCTTCTTTATGTCCAACCATGCAATGGACAATGAAAAAAAAGATCGTACTCCATGTCAAGATATGTTTAGGGTATCGTACCCAGGCAATGAGAGTGGTAAGAACCAGAATTATGCTTAAAGGGGGAAAAGCATCTAATGAAATGCTATAAAAGTAATGCCACCAGGGACTTTCTCCGTAATCCGCTGACTTTCCTTCAAACAGATTGTAACTGAAATAATTCCATGGCGGGAAAGACAACTTGCCATAACCCCAGCCATCTATTAGAAATTCAAAAATTATGGGAATTAAGACAGAAACCCCAAAAACAGAGAAACGAAGCAAAGAAATTCGTTTTATGAATAAAAGCCATAGCCCTATTCCTGCAACCATGAATCCTACCTGATACCTGAATTCAAATGCCAACCCGCACAATAGTCCGGAAACTATGAGAACCTGGGTTGGGATTTCCAACGAATTATTTCCGGGCTCTTTTTTTTGGAAGGTACACGCTAAAGCTATTGAAGCCAGTGCCAGGTAAAAGAACGAGGTGGAAAGGTTTTCAGATGAAGTTCGCGCGTGAAGATAAGGAATCCACCAGAGATACGTCAGAAGAAACAGGGCCCATGAGCGCAAACGAGCGTTGGGAAACCAGGTATAAAAGCAAAGTCCAAAAAGGATGAGGCTTAACCATCCGATCAAAGAAGAAATCAGGCGAATGAAAAATGCCCAAATAAAAGGGTTCTCTGTTCCTGAAAATATTAAGCTTTTGACTATAGCATAATATAAAGCGGGCTGAAGCCATGACCTCAATTCTTCAGCATATTCATGAGCCAACAACCCACTATTATTGTAGCCCTTTAATTTGTAATTGAGGAATTCAAGAATTTGAAAATGCTCATCAGGTCGTCCGAATCCATAGGAAAAATATGCTGTGAGCAGATGAAAAATCAGGCTGATAAGAATGAAACTTTGGAATTGTTTTTTCCATTCAGGATCGTGCGTGATTCCTCCACTCTCCAAAATGTTTTGAATAAGCTTCATGGAATTTTAATCGGGACCATCTCGTACAGCCAGGTTAGCAAGATATCTCTACAGTCATAAAACAACAAAAGTATTCATTTCTTTCAAAGAAAGTATCTGTTCTAAAATCTTTCAATAATTTTTTTACATTCTTCAGCGCCGTTTGAGGAGTAGTTCTTGTTGTATTTTTTATCTTCAATTTGAGATAAAGAATTCTGCCAGTTTCCTTTCTCAAAGTCATCTCTCCTTATTAATAGAGATCCTCCAGAAATTTCAAATTCTTTTTTAAAAGCAAAATATTCCGCAAAGTCTTCTCTTGGCGGATATATGATTTGAACGTTATTTACGAGCGCTTCCGATATCATACCATAACCCGGTTTAATCATAGCGACGTCTGAAGAGGACATAACATCATGGTGAGGATAGCTGCCGTTTTCAAGGTAGATATAATTATCTGGTGGTGAGTCAATGGGATAAAAGGAAATAAAAGTATGGTTGGGAATCTTACCGATTAATCCGGAACGAACATTTCCAGCGCCAAGGTTACCGGCATAGAAGAAAACAAGCTTGTTTTTTTCAGGGATGTTGAATTTTTGATTTAGTTCATCTCTTATGTTCTTCCCTCTCCTTGCTATGAGATTTATTTTCTTCCGGTTATTGAGTTCAGGCATATCCATGGCCATGGGTGTAATTAATGATTGGTCTGCCATACCATATTGCCCGGTTAGTTCCTGAATTACAGGATGAGAATCATTTTTCAGGTAAAGCTGATATATTCCTTTCCAGGTAAAATTCCCTATAAAAAGAGAGGGAAGCGATGCCTTTTTTGCCACGACGAATGGGAAACTGGCTATGTCGGAGACTATAACGTTAATCTTATTGTCACTGATAAAAGAAATCTCTTCATTTATACAGGAATTATTATTCTCTGATTGTTCCAGATATCTCTTTATCGTTCCATCTATGTCCACATCCATGTTAGTCAGCTGCAAACATCCTGTATCATACTGTCGTGGGAAGAGAAGCGGTTCACAACCAATAACCTGTTGTAGCAGCCATTTGGGCGCCATACTTTTAATATAAACAGTATGATCCTTTATCAATTCCCGGATGACCTGGCCTGCCCGCGCTGCATGACCAAATCCGTGAGAAGAGATATAATAAAGTATTTTCATTTATTGTAAGACAGATTTATCAACTCTAAAGCTTGTTGAAATTTTATTAAGATGTGAAGTTCAGGCTAATGTTTATATTTGAGAAGTTTTTGAAGCTGCCAGTTTACATTAATTTTTTTTCTGCAATGCCTGTAAACGGATTCTTTTAACGGTAAAATTTTACAATGATTTTTTAATATGCCTGCCTCTGAACTGTTGATTATTGCGGCTGGATTTGGACGATTCCATGTCGTAAAAGCCCATTCAAACCACTGGCGTGACACGGACATGATTTTATTGGTGGGAATATTTTTGTTGAAGATGTCTTCCTCTAGTACAATATGCTTGTTTTCTCTTAAAAGAATTTCCTCCTGCTCTATATCCTCATAAATAGTGCTGCTTGTGTACCCTCTTCCCTCGGGAAAAGATAGATCTTGTCCGGTAAATATTATCGGGTTACCCCCTATCTGGAAGGCGAAATCATAAGCAATGGATAGGACAGTTCCCCCTGGAGTGAGCGGCAATATCTGTTTTGCCAACTCCTGTATTTTTGTGAGGACAGGTATATCCGGAGCAAATTTATTATAAAAAATTACTCTTCCTTCCCAAATAGATAAAACCTTTGGATGAATGATAGTGGGAGCGATTAAATTAAAAGGCTGAGTATTAATTCCTTGAAAAAATTTAGATATTTCAGCTTGCGGGTCAAGGCAGACCACAAAGGAAGAAGAAATCCCCTCTTTCAGGAGAGGTTGCAGGGATGCGTCACTGGCAATTAAAACAGATTTATCCGCCGCAATATGGAGAAATTCAATATTGCGGTCGAGTGAAGGACCGGCGCCGATCAAAATTACAGGTATATCTTTGAATTTACCCTTTAACGGTCTGATTCCCTGGTTCTTGGATATAGCCTGACCGTTTGCGTTAAAATTGTTCTGCCAGACTGCATGAAAACGCTGGGAAGTGGCGCTTTTAACTTCTTTTATCCGTTCATTGATTACTACCATGAAGCGGACATTATAGCAAAAAAATGATCTGTAATAAAAAGATTAACTAAAAGAATATAGCTGAGTAGCCGCAATAGATTACAATCATCTGTATTCAGGAAAAGTTTTGTTAAGGGGTACTTACCCCCTCCTACATTCTTCTTTACACTTGAGGATTAAGGGGTGCAAAAGTAAAAAAACCGCTGGAAATATCCCACGGTTTTTGATACATCCTGTTCCCGGGCTTTAGCCCGGGAACGTGAGTAGTTCTTTCATTAAGAAATTATTATTACCTCTTCAGGTTTACTGCTTCAGTCAATAGATCGTCAACAGTAGTAATAATCCTGGAAGCTGCCTGAAATGCCTGCTGGCTCTGTATTAAAGTTACAAACTCCTGTGCGAGGTCTACATTGGACAATTCCAGCGAACTGCCGAGGATTGATCCAAACCCGCCGGTATTTGCAGTCCCTATTACCGCTTGTCCAGACTCGGCTGCTACGGAAAACAGGTTTTGACCTACCCTGTTAAGACCCTCCGGGCTTAAGAAATCAGCTAAGGCAACCTGGTATATCGACTGGGTTTGTCCATTGTTAAATAGACCGGAGATAATTCCGTCCGCATCCACAGAAAGACCTATCAGAGTGCCTGTGGAAAACCCGTCTTGTACTACGGAGTTATTATTAGATGCTGCGGCATAACCTGTCATATCTCCATTACTCGCTCCGGTGGAGTCAACTAAATCCCATGTAATTGTTTGAGAAGCGGCTGGTGCACTTGCCGTTGTATAATCGAGTGTTATAGTCTGGTCTGCAGTGGGCGACGTCAGGGCACCGGAAGTGTCGAATGATACGGTTCCTGAAGCCAGACTGGCGGAACTTGACAATAGTGATGATGTGGCGTTCCAGCCCCAACTGTTTCCGGTTCCTTTAGTAAATGTAAGACTTAAAACATCTTCATCACCAATCGAATTGTAAATAGTAATAGGGGATGTAAATGTGGTAGCCGCACTGGCGCTAGCATCAAGATTGGCGCCAAGCGTAAACGTTGTCGTAGCATTTGGCGCTGACTGAACACCGGCAAGGTCCACATCACTTAATGTTGAGGAAGTTGTTCCGGCAGTTATAGCGTATCCCTGTAATATATTTGCGCTAGGATCCGCAAGCCTACCCGAACTATCCATCCTGAATTGTCCTCCCCTGGTATAAAAACTTCCGGTACCGTCGTTTACTATAAAAAAACCACTTCCGTCAACGGCCATATCAGTTGCATTGGACGTACTTTCAAGGGCGCCCTGTTCAAAACTTTGCGAAACACCGTTTAATGCAGTACCACATCCAAATTGCATAGTAGTACTTCCATTGGCTAAAACCGTGCTGAGAATATCTCCAAATACTACGTCGCTGCCTTTAAACCCCACGGTATTGACATTCGCAATGTTGTCGCCAATTACCTGTAATGCTTGAGAATTACCCTTTAAACCACTGACCCCTGTGAACATTGAGCTTACTAATGACATAACTTCACCTCCTCAAAAAAAGTTTATAATGATGAATTAACAGACATAATATCTTTTACGTTAACCTTATTATTTCCAGTTTCTACATAGCTTTCTCCATTTTCAAAAACGACACCGGTTACCATACTTTTTTGGTATGTTTTTGTGACTACCGGAAATTCAGAACTGTCAATAGCTGAGACTTTGAATGTATAATCGCCGTCAGGGAGAATGTTTCCATTTAAATCCTTACCATCCCAGATATGTTCTTGAAGACCAACAGTTTGTGCTCCGTCAGCAATAGACGCTACGAGATTGTTTCCTGAGTCATATATATTTATGGTTACCGCTGCCGCGTTTTTACCCAACTCATAAGTAATAGAGTCAGGGTTGCCTTCGGCTATTGTCAGGCTATCCCCGGGACTTGCTACTAATTTGTCAATCAAGTTGATGGACATATTGTTATTGACGCTTGACTGCAGTAGGATTAAATCTTCGATATTTTTATTAACGTTTTGCATCTGTTCCAACGCGCTGAACTGAGCAAGCTGGGCGCTGAAATCAGCGTTGTCCATAGGGTCCATCGGGTCCTGAGCCTGCATTTGAGCCACCATTAGTTTCAAAAAGTCGTCTTTTCCCATAGCGCCATTCGTTAAGGCGCTTGTTGCTGAGCTGGATTGAACGTTTGTTCCCGTTGAAGATGATAAAGGGTCA
The DNA here is from genome assembly GCA_036011265.1 of Nitrospinota bacterium. GTDB lineage: Bacteria > Nitrospinota > Nitrospinia > CAJXCL01 > CAJXCL01 > CAJXCL01. Next base: position 11,270 of record DASCNB010000171.1, read on the forward strand.
ATCATATTTTTTTCTCCTTTAAAAAAATTATATAAATAAATCTACTCCGTTTTGAGAAAACGCGTGACCGGTTCTATAAAAATTTCCAGAGCTTTCTTGAAATAAATTACTGTTATTTTCTTCTTCCAAATCTGCAGCTTGATCTATATTTTCTTTTGTTAACAACATTCTAAATTCATCCATATCCTTATCTCTTGAACTCCCGTCTCCGACTAAAACCGAGATATCATCTAATTTTAATCCTTGCTCGGTCATGGAATCCTTCAATTGCTGAAGATTGGACTGGATGATTTCTTTAGTGATATTATTATCAGCTACTATCGCTGCGTTAACTGTTTTCCCTTCTACAGAAACTTTCAACTGAAGTGATCCAAGAGAAGGTGGTTCAAGTCGAATTTTTATTTCTTCCTGTCCACCGGTTACTTTAAAGCTCACCTTTGAAACTATTTGATCTACAACCGTTTTTTCAAAAAAAGCTTTAGGGGTTGTTTCACTTAACTTTGTATCGATTGGAATCTCGTTTGAAATGTTTGCCATCTGGGTGTATCCATTAGTTCCACTGCCGACACTTGTTCCATTCATCGATCCTGAACTCTGAACTGAAGAAACAGGGGAACTATCTAAAACAGGATTGGTCGGCAAAATCATTTCAGATTGAAATTTGTTGGCAAAAGTGTCTGAAACAGCATTTTTGTTAACAGCTTGAAACATTCCTTGAAAATCAGATTTTCCGGATGAATTAATGTTAAATTTTTCCGATGAAACCAATTTTTTCAAAGTGCTGAAATCTTTATTTAAAATCAGGTCTTTGATTTTGCTTTTGTCATCTGAATTTTTAATACTCTTTTCAATTATTTTTGTAATTTCATCAGAATTAAGCCCCATTTGTTTTAACAAATCTTTAGCATCAGTTTCCTGAACATTGAGTAGCGCTGGATCATTTAATGATTTGCCTATACCTAACTCTTTTATTAAGTTAAGGGACTCTTTTTCATTCAGCCCCAACTTTTGGAAGAAATTTTCAACAGATAAATCGTCCATTTCTACAGCAGTATATTTTTCTAAGCCTAAACCAATATTTTCAAAAAGATTTTTTACGGAAATATCTGTTTTGGATTTTTCACTTTGGCCGGCAATCTGTTGAAAAATTTCCTCAATTTTTTCACCCTCTATTCCTAACATCTTAAAGAAGTCTATAGCGGGGGTTTTAAGGAAATTATCCTGATTATCTAATGTTAAACTTAAATTATTCAGCAGCTCTAAAAGGGTAGAGTTTTCATTTAATTCGTTAATCTGCAATATCTCTTGAATCGCATCTTCATCAAGCCCTAATTTTTCTAAAAATTCTTTAGCCGAAACAGTTTCGCTTAATTCAAGGTCTGAATTTTGTGCATTTGATGTTTTTTCCAACTTTACCTGTTTACTCGAAGTATTTAAAACTTCAGATTTCTTTTCGGAAATTTTATTAGCAGTCCCATCTTTTTGTGATATGGACTGCTCTTTAACAGCATTATCAAATACGTCTGAGAAATTACCCTCCTTTGCTTCAGGAGCATTGCTGATTTTTTTCTGTATCTCAGTGTTATTTGTTGGCTGCAATAATGGTAGAACTGCTTGATTCAATTTTTTTCTCCGTTTGTAAAAAATTTAATCATTTGAGTCCCTAAAGAAAGCAAAGGGTATGCCAAACGCACTTCACTCTTGTAACTAATTGAATCAATAGATTTAATTAGTTTAGGTTGTTTTGAGGGTTGGACAAATTTAGCTGGAAAGGGAAATAGTTTCCCGGCAAGAAAGAGAAAAAAAATCCATTAAAAATTAATGTAACTAGCGCAATTCGTGGTTCAAATCTGCAATCCGCAACCTATAATCTAAAATTCCTTTAGTCTCGTATTACGATTTGATTAAAAAATATTTATCCCAGTCTTTCCATACCGGCTCGAGTCCCATATGGCGAATTTCATCGGCAACTTCCGCGGATGAACGTGTGTCTTCTATTTTAAACTGAGAGTCACTCCGGTGGATACGCGTGTAACCGCCCGGTTCTGTTTTTGATCCGGCGCTAATCATTGTAAAACCTAAAGGAATAAGACGGTCTCTTAAAGAAGCTTTTTCTCTGGTTGATAGAGTTAGAATTGCGTCCGGGAATACCATTCTGAGAGCACACAGTAACTGAACAAGCTGAAAGTCTTTTACAGGATGAGGTACTTGAAAGTTTTTCCCGGTATGGCATAAGCGCGGTAAAGAGATACTGATCTGCGATTGCCAGAAACGTTTCATTAAATATTGCGCGTGAAGAGACAAATAATATCCGTCTAATCTCCAATCAGACAGACCAAGGAGGAAGCCAATCCCTATTCTTCGCATACCGGCTTGACCTGCTCTTTCCGGAGTTTCCAGCCGCCATTTAAAGTTGGATTTTTTTCCTTTTATGTGCATGTTTTTATAAACTT
>DASCNB010000172.1:0-3782 GCA_036011265.1 Nitrospinota bacterium
AAACCGGCGTGGCCAGTGTGGAGTGTATCACGGTCCTGCATTGTGTCAAGCCAATGTTGGCGAATAGATGACTTTTCCGACAAAGCGAGGCAGTTACCGTTCAGGAGGATTTCGAGCAATTCCATCAGGTATGTCGTAGCGCCTTCCCCAAATTCTTCTCCTAACTTATTAATCTCATTTCGGACTTCCGCGACAGTCAGAGTTCCGTTTAAACAACCAATAAATCTGCCGGCTACAGGGGCAAGCGATGGTTCTAATTCAAAAGGTACAGACTGCCTTCTGTGTGAATTTAATATTTGCATCCTGGAATAGCTGAGAGGCGAAGATTTATTTTCATCCAATGGATAGTCCCACTCGAAGGAGCCGTCCGATTTCCGTCCACAGCGGATGACCTTACGAAGATGCGGCCGTGAGTGTACTACTTCCATATAAGCGTTCTCCAATCGTTTTGGAAGTTCAGGATCTTTAAGCGGAGCACGACCGGCGAACAGATCGCTGATAACGATGTCGATAGCTCCACCGAGGTGCCGGTGTACTTCATCCAGACAAGATACAACCTTTGGGTCCACACCCCCTAAAAAAGGGAATGGACCGAGCGGATTGGAACTCTCAAGCTCTATCCAGGCCCAGGGAAAAAGGCCAACATATTCTTTTCCCGACAGTTTTTCCCAGCTTATTGATGCCATGATATCCTCCTTACTTCAGTTTTAAAGAAGTTTGATTAGACTTTAGAATTTTGAAAATTGGAATTTATTTGTCATATGATGTATATGGAATTTTGCGTCTTATTTCGGCAAAACATGTTAAAAATTTAGCCAAAAAACTATATTTTGTGGTTAAGAGCTAATTTTTGAGTATAGAGAACTGTCTAAAATCTGTCAAGAGAAAACCAGGTAGTGGTTGAAACTCGAAGTAGACATTGTACCCCTTTTCTTGTCACCCTGACACTTCGTCAGGCTCAGCATGACATTGCGCGCTGAATTGTCCATAACAATTTGATTTTATTAGTCATTCTGGAAGTTTGTTCCTTTGTTTCACACAGAACAACCTCTAAGTGGGGAAGAAAGAGATTCTTCGCACCGCTCATAATGACAGGCGAATGGTTCAGAATGACGTTTTAGCGCTTTACTGACATTTTGCAACTCCCTACAGGTAGCGTATGTTTTGATAAGCTGACTCGAGGAATTATTACATCTTTTAAAAATAATGTCTTATAATTAAGAGAAAGCTTTACAATATTTTAAAGTTAAAAGGGTTTTTTTATGCTTGAAAAATCGCTCACATTTCAGCTTCTGGTCGTTGATGATGAACAAGCAGTCGTGAACCTTCTTGAAGAATATGCTTCTACAATAGATTTTTTGGAGTTTCACGGTTTTTGTTCACCTCAAGAAGCATTAACCTGGGCAAAGTATCATCCCGTTGATATTGCAGTGATCGATTACAATATGCCAAAAATGAAAGGTTTGGATTTAATTAGCAAACTGGAGAAAAATGAGGGGGACTCATATTACTTACTGATGACAGGTCACGCGGAATTGCAAATAGCGATTGATGCCATACGAACAGGAGTATTTGATTTTATAACCAAGCCGTTCAAGAAGAAAGAGTTTCAAATCGCTATGGAGCGCGTAAGAAAACATATGGGAATAAAGTTTCAAAACAGGTTTTTGCGTGATTTACTGCGGGATAGCTATGGAAAGAGAAAACTGATAGGTAAATCGGAAGAAATTATTTCAATTCGAGAAAAAATGCAGTTATTTGCTAAATCAGAAGCGCCGGTTTTAATTACAGGAGAGACAGGCGTGGGTAAAGAGGTTGTAGCACAGATAATACATGAAGCGGGCAATGGAAATCCAAACAGCTTTGTCCCCGTGAATTGCAGCGCTTATGCTGAGACATTGTTGGAGAGCGAGTTGTTCGGTCATGAAAAGGGAGCATTTACCGGTGCGGATATGCTAAGAATTGGCAGATTTGAGTCGGCAAAAAATGGGACAATCTTACTTGATGAGATCGCGGAATTGCCTCCCCAGCTTCAAGTTAAACTTTTAAGAGTCTTGCAGGAAAGGAAATTTGAACGTGTTGGAGGAAATAATACTATTGAGCTCCAGGCCAGAATTATTTCAACAACAAACCGAAATATAGAAGAGGAAATTAAAAGCAGCAGGCTCAGGGAAGATTTTTACTACCGACTTAACACACTTCGAATACATATTCCACCACTTCGAGAGCGGAAAAAAGATATTCTAATACTTGCTAATCATTTTTTAAGAAAGTTTTCGTTGGTCCATAATAAAAAAGTTTCATCTTTAGACACACGCACACAGGAGATTTTGACTAATTACTTATGGCCCGGTAATGTGAGACAGCTTGAGAACTCTATAGACTATGCTGTTTTTTCATGTAAGATGGAGCAAGTTTCTGAAGAACACCTGCCGGAAGAAATTCTTCAAAGCATGCTCTCAAAACCTTCCGGGGGAAAAGAAATTTCAAAAATCATAGCTACAGAAAAAACTATTCCCTCTATTATTTCAAATATCGAACGCGATAAAATTCTTGCTTCTCTCGATGGAAACAAATGGAATAAATCTAAATCCGCCTCTTCTTTGGGAATTTCACGAGGTCAGCTTATTTACAGGTTGAAGAAATATGGTATTAAAAAGGAGTAAATTAATCCAATGAATTAATTACCCTGGGCAATGGGATTGGACTATATTTATACTCATCGGTCCATTGTAAAAATGATGCCAGGCGACGGTTAAACCACCGATGTTTCTTTTTCTCCACCGGATCATACCAGCGAAGCTCGATTAGACCGGTATCTCCTTTTTGCAGACACTTTTCTTCAGTTTCCGGCTCGCTAATAAGCTTAACTTCAGGGGGCCAGCCATTTTTATTTTTCACCTCCGCATAATACGCTACTGAACCCAATACAAAACAATTATTGTTTTTACCGATGAAATTCATTTGGTTGGTTCTATGAACTACCCAAACAATCTCTCTCCACCCGGTAATCCCCATGCCACGATCCACGTTAACAGGGAGAAGAGTTAAAGAAACGGAAGGTTTCTTGGGAGCAATAGGAAGGCTAAAGTGTTTCATCAAAACGCCGTTCAAAAATTTACTCCATTTCCCGGTGTGTTCGACCCATTCACTGTTTTTTCTCAATACATTCAAGCTCGGACAATCACCAGTTGTTGAAATGTCGCTGCTGCTAATCTCCTGGGCTTTAGGGAATTTGGTCGTTACCGTCTCAGCACTAACAATATTTCCAGTCCAGATAAAACATAAAGTAAATATTAGGGTAAGTTTTCTAAACATCTTGATCCCCCCCTTTCATAAAGCCTTTTTATTTACTTAACGGCAATTTTAATACTCATACTTTAATGATCTTGTAAATATAATAATGCAAAATCCTTACCAAATATAAAAAGAATAAAGTTATTGATAAATAAAGAGGAATAGAGAGGCAGGTTTTTAATTGTAAAATATTTTATAGTTTTAGTTGTTTTTGTTGTAGTTTATGTAAAATATTTTACAATTACGGAGTTTAAGTTAGGCAGCCAGGGAAGTTGTGTCATTTGCAATTGTTGATCTTTTAAAAATAACAAATGTCGTCATGGAAAAGGGAGCTAATGTCCGTATCACTTATGCAAGTGAACTCCCCGTACGCATGGTGTTCTTCTCTGCAGTGAGATAGATGATCTGATTCATACGAAAGACATTATCATATTTATCTTCCTTGATGTACTGGGAGTGGAAGACCCGGGCGTCGAAGATGGCCA
>DASCNB010000173.1:0-19800 GCA_036011265.1 Nitrospinota bacterium
AAAAAGCTGATAACCAAATATTTCCTTTTGAAGTAGAATATTTTATAGCATTATCCAAAAGATTGGCGATCATCCGCTGTATCTTTCGAGTATCTCCGTTTAGCATAATATTATCAGAGTTATTACATATCAACTTCACGCCCTTATTTTCCGCCATTGGCTGAAAGAGGTCGCAGGCGCTCTTTAAAGTTTGTACTATATCGATACTCGACTTATTTATTTCCTGCACCCCGCTCTCAGTTTTTGAAATAATGAGCATAGTATTGATCATATCGAGAAGACGGTCACATTCTTCAACCGTTCCGGACGCCATATTTTGATATTCGTCAATTGTTCTGCTTGTAGTTAACGCGATTTCAGCCTCTCCTCTTATTCTTGTAACAGGACTCCGCAAATCATGAGCAATGTTGTCACTCATTTCTTTTGTTGCGATTAACAGCTTTTGAATACGATCCAGCATTTGATTAAAAGTTGTCGCAAGTTGATCAAGCTCATCTCCTCTTTCGGTTACCGGGACCCGTTCATCAAGAGAGCCCTCTGAAATATGTTGTGCCGTCCGATTAACTTTCCAAACACCGGCAAGCGCTCTTTTGGCTAAAAAACTTCCAATAAGGGCGGCAAAAATAATAATAGCAGACATGGTCGCGACAAATGTCTTTCTGAATAGTTCAAATATCCTTCTAGAGTTCTCCATAGAATGCCCCAGTTGAATAACTATTCCCGAATCAATATAGCTGTAGAGAACGCGGACTTTATGCTTGCGGTTAGTCGCGGATATTGTTTGAAAGATATAATCGGAACCTCTGAGAAGGTTATATATGACATTTTCGTCAACTTTTATGTCTTCCCAATAAGAGATATTGGAAGAGGAAAACACCTGCCCCGACAGATCAATAAGCCTGAAAAATATTTTTTCCTCTCCGGCAGCCTGGGTTTCAATCATTGCGTTTCGAATTACCGTCTTGACTCCCTGACTGGAGAAAACCCTGGTAAATCTATTTACCTTTCCCTGAAGGTCCTGATCTATTTTGTCTTGAATAATGGAGGTTAGAAGAAAATAGAAAAATATAAATGCCACGGAGGTGGAAAGCGCGAAGATAGCTGTGTACCACACGGTTAAACGGAAAACCAGGGTATGTCGAAATTCAATCAGATTTTTTAATAACATACCCCACTCCCCGTATAGTATGGATTAGTTTTTCAGGAAAATCTTTGTCGATTTTTTCCCTTAATTTGTAGATTCTCGACTCAACCACATTGGTCTGGGGATCGAAATGGTAATCCCATACATGTTCCATTATCATAGTTTTTGAGACAACCCTTCCGGTGTTGCGCATGAGATACTCCAGAAGAGAGAATTCCAGAGGCTGCAGCTCTATTTTCCTGTTGCCCCTGGTAATTTCACGAGTAATAAGGTTGAGCACAATGTCCTCTACTTTAAGAGTTGTCGGTTCCTTAGCACCGCTTGCTCTTCTAATCAATGCCTGAACCCTGGCAAGTAGCTCGGAAAAAGAAAAAGGTTTGGTCAAATAATCATCACTACCGGTATTCAGACCCTTTATTCGATCATCAACTGATCCTTTAGCGCTCAGGATTATAACCGGTGTATTGATATTGTCTTTGCGCAATAACTTAATAAGAGTAAGTCCATCCAGTTTTGGAAGCATGATATCAACAATTGCGGCGTCATAAGGTTCAGTGGACGCCAGGTCGAGCCCTTCCTCTCCATCTTTAACATGATCAACAGCAAAACCGGCTGCCTTAAATCCTTTAGAAACAAAAGAAGCAATTTTTTTATCGTCTTCTACTAATAATATTCGCATAGAGAGAACCCGCTTTCTGCCGCAACTATTATACGTTTCGAAATTTCCACCATGCTCCAAGATAAAGCAAATGATAAGCAACCGTCAAGAGTAACTTATGGACACGCCCAATAACTCACTTCATCTATTTTCTTTCTATCACAAATCATTTATCATAGCAGTCAGGATATGGAAAAAAATTTATAAGAAAAGAAAATTAAATGCCAGTATTTGAAAAACCAAACTCAGCAGGGGGAAGGAACTCTATCCAATATGCCTTCCGAACGGCTAAAAATTCCGGTGGATTTATAAAGTTCTTTTCCGCATTGAATAGTCCTAATACCTGCAAAACATGCGGTCTTGGAAAAGGCGGCATAAAAGGCGGACTAAGAAATGAAATGGGCCAGGGCTTTCAGGTCTGCAAAAAGTCTATGCAGGCTCAGGCCCAGGACATGCTACCTGGTATACCTGAAGAGTTTTTTAAAAAAACTTCTCTCCGTGAACTGGCTCAAATGAGCGGGCAAAAACTAGAGGCTTTAGGACGGTTGATTAATCCGCTGTATCTGCCCGAAGGAGCTGATTATTTCCAACCTGTAGAATGGTCTCAAGCCTATGAAATTTTATTAAAAAACTGGCAATCCGCTAACCCGGACAGGAGTTTTTTTTATTCTTCAGGACGCTCTTCCAATGAAGCTGTTTTTCTTATACAGCTTTTAGCGAGACAGTGGGGCACAAATAATATTAATAACTGCGCTTATTATTGTCACCAGGCTTCCGGTGTAGGGTTAACTCAAAGTTTGGGCGTCGGCGTCAGCACTATTCAGTTAGATGATCTTCAGAAATCCGATGTAATTATCTTAATAGGAGCAAATCCCGCAAGCAATCATCCAAGATTGATGAAATATTTTGTTCATCATAAACGACGAGGTGGCAAGGTTTTAGTTATAAATCCATTTAAAGAGTTAGGGCTGCAGCGTTTTAATGTTCCAAGTGATATTCGATCTCTTCTTTTTGGCTCTAATATCGCGGATTATTATATTCAACCTCATTGTGGAGGCGATCTTGCCTTTATTAAAGCCGCTATAGCTTTATTATTTAAGGAAAAAAAAGTTGATACCGATTTCCTTGATAAGCACTGTAATAATTTAGATGAATTTCAAAAAGATATAGAATCGCAGGATATAGAGAAACTTCTTAAGATGTCCGGTGTTTCTCTTAAAGATTTGCAAATTTTTTGCGATTATCTGAATAAATCTAAAAATACTATATTTGCCTGGGGCATGGGCATAACACAACAACTACATGGAGTTGAATCAGTCAGGATGATTGCTAACTTAGCCCTTACCCTTGGAATGGTAGGAAAAGAAGGCGCGGGTCTTCTTCCGCTTCGAGGACATAGCAATGTGCAGGGCGTTGCCACAGTCGGCGCAGTACCACAATTAAAAAAGAAAATCGCAGAATCTTTAATGAAACATTTAAATATTAAACTTCCTCCTTCTCCGGGAAAAGATACATTTAGCTGTATTGAAGCGGCTTCAAAGGGAGAAATAGACTTTGCCCTGCTTTTGGGTGGAAATCTTTATGGCGCCAGTCCTCATCTTAAATGGACTAGAGAAGCGCTAAATAAAATAAATTTTATTGCTTTCCTTAGCCCGACTTTAAATTCCGGTCATGTCCAGGGGGGTGGAAAAAACAGTCTGATTCTCCCTGTTCGAGCGCGGGATGAAGAAAAATTATCCACTTCCCAGGAAAGCATGTTTAGCTATGTAAGGCTTTCTTTGGGTGGCTCAAAGGCACCTTCAGATGATCTGCCCTCTGAAACCGATATATTCGCGATCGCGGGCAAAACTTTACTTGGGGAAACTCCTGTGCCCTGGTCAAAATTAGCGGACCATAAGGAAATTAGAAAACTCATTTCCATAACTCTGCCTAAGATGCACTTGATGACTGAGCTTGATTCAGGAAAAGAATTTACAATTCCCGGAAGAGTAAAGCACACTCCTAATTTTTCCACTGAAAATGAAAAGGCAAACCTGGCTGCTATTGATTCTGTCGACTCTCGCCCTGAAGAAGGCTTTTTAAATCTTATGACGTTCAGGTCTGAAGGACAGTTTAATACTATTGTATATGAAGAGGAGGACCTATACAGGGGGGCGGAACATCGAATGGTTGTTTTTATGAATAAAAATGATATTTCTAACAATGGCTTTTCAACAGGAAAAGAGGTTTGGGTAGAAAGCGAAGCCGGGAAAATTAAATTGGAGTTATTAGAGGGTTCAATTCGAGCTGGAAACGCTGCTGTTTACTTTCCTGAAGCAAATATTATTGTGCCCGGCAAAGTCGACCCGCAATCAAGAACACCTGCTTTTAAACGTGTATCTGTAAGAATATATAAAGCAGATTGAATACAGCCATCAGCTGTCAGGAGAAAAAATTAAAAGATTCAAGCGATAGAATCTTCATAATCTTGAACCCTAGGCTCCTCGTATCCTATTCATCTCTTTGCGGTCTTGCGCACGAAGGAAGTGCCCTTGGGGTACGGTAAAATGATATTACACATCCTCGTTGTGCCCTGCCCTTCCAGAGCTTTGTTTGTATTGACGCTTGCTTTCAAAAGGTATAAACTCTCCCAATGGAGCATGGAGCGGGTCATGTTGCAGAACTGGTTGGGACAATAATAGGTCTTTTACTGATTGCCGCCGCAACTCTTGCTTTTACAAAACGCATCAATCTGCCGTTTTCAGTTGCGTTGGTGTTGGTGGGAATCGGTCTTTCCTATATTGCGGAATCAGGACCACTTTTTTTAAGACCGATTGCTGAATATCATATCTCGCCGGAAGTTATCCTTTATGTCTTTCTGCCCACACTGATTTTTGAGTCGGCATTCAACCTGGACGCCCGACAGCTCCGGCAAAACCTGCTACCAATACTGACCCTGGCTGTCCCCGGTCTGCTACTTTCCACTGCCATCATAGGAACATTTGTCTGGACTGTAACATCTGCAATATTATCCTCACCTATCCCTTTACCCGCCGCATTATTATTGGGCGCTATTCTGAGCGCTACCGACCCAGTGGCAGTTATTGCGCTTTTTAAACAGCTTGGCGCGCCAAAACGTCTGACTATCCTTGTAGAGGGAGAAAGTCTTTTCAACGATGCCACTTCCATCGTTCTTTCAAAAATACTTTTGGGTGTAGCATTAGCAGGATATTTTACCGCAGAGACCGTGTTTGGAGGTGTTCTTGAATTTTTAGGCGTTTTCTTAGGCGGTATCTTTATCGGGTGGCTTGCAGCGATAGCTGTAGGTTTGATCCTCGGGCGTGTTGAAAGCGACCCGTTCATTGAAACATCTCTTACTACTGTCCTGGCCTATTTCTCTTTTCTTATTTCTGAAGAAGTGTTCCATGTCAGCGGCGTAATGGCGACTGTTGCGGCAGGCGTAACCATGGGCGGGTGGGGACGCGCTAAAATTTCTCCTTCTGTTGCAGGATATCTTGAGCATTTTTGGGAATACCTTGCTTATGTATGCAATGCGTTAATTTTTTTAATGGTGGGATTGCGTGTAGAACTCACTTCGCTTCTTCATTCCATAGTACCACTGGTAATCGTTGTGATTGCTATGCTCATTTCCCGTGCCGTAGTTGTGTTTGGACTTGTCCCTATCACGGGAAAGTTGCCAAATTCACATCCAATTAACAGAGGCTACCAGGCCGTCATGTTCTGGGGTGGACTGCGCGGTGCTATTGCTCTTGCTATAGTGCTTCATCTTCCTGAGAGTTTTGCTTATGCTGAAACTTTTATCGCCCTGGTAATGGGGGTTGTTCTTTTCACCCTTTTGGTTCAGGGACTCTCCATAGGAAAACTTGTGCACCTTTTTGGCCTTGACCAACCGCCTCTCTCTGATCGTCTGGCAAAAGCAGACGGCGTTCTCTCTGCAAAACGGCGGGCATAGCAGCGTACTCTTGAGCTGCAGGCAGGCGGATTCTTTTCAGCGCGCATTGCTGATATGATACAGGATCGTTACAAAAATAGTATCAAAAAAATTCTGATTTATATCGAAACTTTGCGTGATACGGAGCTGAATAACGAAGAAGAATATCGTTTACTGTTTCTTCGCAGCATGGCTCTGGAAAAATCACTTTATTATGAAATGTTTTCCAAAGGACATTTATCGGAAAAAGTTTATCGAGAACTTGACCATTCCGTCAATGTTCAGATCGACTCTATCAGGGATGCTGGAAAGATTCCGGATTATACTCTTTATCCGCCTCAGGAAAAACAGCTTATAAGAACCTTCATGCGTTCTCTCAGCAAGACTCCGAAACTTTCTTCTTTTGTGGAGCAAATCCGCTCAACACATATTTCCAGGGATTATGAGAAAGCCTGGGGGCGGCACCAGGGATGCAACAGGGTGTTAAATGAACTCGATGAGATCGTAAAAATAGAATCGGTCCGCCCTGACGTGGTGGAAAAAGTACAGGGCCATTACAAGGGTTGGAATGAAGCCGCAGGTATCAGAATTAATGTTACTACAGAACAGTTCCCTGAATTTGTTTCTGCGATGCAGGAGCGGCTTGCAGCGCGTTTGGCATTGCACGCGGAACGTGAGGCTATCAATGAAAAGTCTCATTCCGGCTCCATTCCTCATGGAGTAGCAGAAACCATGCTGGATGAACTTGCTGAAGAGCTCCACGATTTGCGTGGACGTGAAGTGGAAAAACTCCGCGTCGAACCTACTGAGTTATTACGTATGGTACCTTTTTTCCAGGAATTGCCTGTCGAAGAATTTTCAAGTGTTGCTGAACAACTTTGCCAGCGCTCTTATCCTTCAGGCGAGGCCATCCTTAAACAAGGAGAGAGAGGCAGATCGTTGTTTTTGATTACTCGAGGAGTGGTGCGTGTTTCCCATAAAAAAGATGGCATGGAACGTGACCTGGCCACATTAATGGCTGGTGATTTCTTTGGTGAAATGGCTCTCTTGCATTGTGAACCCAGAATTGCAACCTGCAAAGCTGTTACACCATGTGCCCTCTATGAATTAAAACAAGATGACTTTGAAGAACTCTGTAAAAAACACCCCTCTATTCAAAAGGCGCTGGAAACAGCAGCCAGTGAACGCGCAGCCAGCATAAGTTAAGACAACTAAATAAGGATAGTTAACAATAACGGTAGTGGCTCAATTTGAAGGAAGATCGTCTTAACTTAAAATCATTGTGAGAATAATATTATAGACACCCCTGTGCTTCGCACTTTCCCCCATTGACAAGCGGGGGATTAGGATGAGGTCATTTTTTTTGCCAACAACATGTTTTAAATCAGCAAAATTGAAACTGAGCCACTACCAAAAAAACATTTGATATATTCTTAAAATGATTTAAAATTATACAGCTAAAAAAGAGCTTTTAGCTTAAAGGGAATATTACCCATGGAAAAAGAAATCCGCTTTGGTGATTTCGTTCGTGAAGCAAGCATCAAGCAGCAATCCATTAGTTACAACAACCTGACGCCGAAACCTCAGTTTGATGCAGATGGAAAAGAAATTCCATACAAGCCACAGAAACTTCATCTGCGAGGAATAGACATCCACCGTTTACTCGCCCCATACGTCAGCGTAAGGCTATACAGCCAGATTAAAGCTGTAACTCCCCTTGCAATATACCTTGTCTTGTTTCAAATGCTGATCCTGAAGCAAACGGTATTGGACCACTGGATAATTACAGGAGGCTTGATAGCGGTTATCATCGGCCTCATGATTTTCATGGAAGGACTGAAACTCGGCCTTATGCCGTTTGGTGAAGTAATAGGACACAACCTTCCTAAAAAATCCGCGCTGCCTATTGTGCTGCTTATAGCGTTTCTTTTGGGAATCGGAGTAACATTCGCGGAACCCGCAATCGGAGCTCTCCAGGCAGTGGGATCAATAGTAGATGTTACAAAAGCTCCTTACCTCTATACATTATTGAACGACTGGACAGGCACGCTTGTTCTTGTTGTCGGTATAGGCGTCGGCATTGCTGCTGTACTTGGCACCATGCGTTTCCTGAACGGCTGGAGCCTCAAACCAATGGTTTACTCCGCCCTTGTTCCAGCCATTGGTCTGACCCTGTACTGCGCGTTTAATCCGGAATTGAGTAAAATTCTTGGCCTTGCCTGGGATTGCGGAGCTGTAACAACAGGCCCGATCACCGTTCCATTAGTGCTCTCTCTTGGGATAGGTATTGCCGCAGCAGCGGGCAAAGGGAACTCATCACTTTCCGGTTTTGGAATTGTTACTTTAGCCTCGGTCTTTCCGATCATTGCCGTAATGATTTTAGGAATTTACGTATCATTTATTATTTCTCCCGATGCCATTATCCATGCGGTCCAATCAGCGTCACTTCTCAAAAGCGAACCGGCCTGGTTTGAAAAAACGCCAATGGCAGAAACTATTGGCGGTGTGCGGGCCATTGTACCATTAGTGATTTTCCTATTTATAGTGTTAAAGCTTATTCTGCGCGAGAATATTCCAGAAACCGGGATTGTCACATATGGCCTGGCGCTTTCTGTGGTTGGGATGATCATATTTAACGTGGGACTGAGTTACGGCCTGGCAAAGTTAGGTGGTCAGTCCGGAAGCCTCGTTCCCGCTGCTTTCGCAAAACTTGATAATATTGAAGCATCACCATTATATGATTTCGCGGTTGGAGTTTCCGTTGCCCTGCTCTTTGCGTGGATTCTTGGATTCGGGGCCACCCTGGCAGAGCCGGCGCTGAACGCGCTAGGTCAGACTGTTGAAAACCTGACAAACGGTACTTTTAAAAAAAGCATGTTGATGTACGCTGTATCTATCGGAGTCGGTTTTGGTATAGCCTCAGGCGTCTTTAAAATCATATATGAAATTCCGATATCTTATTTACTTATACCAGGCTACCTTCTTGCAGTTGTTTTGACAGCAATGTCAACCGAGGAATTTGTTAACGTAGCCTGGGACAGCGCTGGAGTGACTACCGGACCGGTAACTGTCCCACTTGTACTTGCCATGGGGTTGGGATTTGGAAACGCGGTTAGCGCTATTGATGGCTTTGGAATCCTTTCCATGGCATCTATTTGTCCGATCCTATCGGTACTCTGTACCGGACTATGGGTCCAAATGAAGATTAAGCATCTAGAAAAAGCTGAAAAATAGGAGGTTCAACAATATGATAAAAAGGGAAATTACAGTATTGAAAGATGTTGCATTGATTACATGCATAGTTCAGCGAGACGTCGCGAATACGATTATTAAAGCTGCCCGGGAAGCCGGGGTGCAGGGCGCCACAGTCCATTTCGCAAGAGGTACGGGAATCAGGGAAAGACTTGGGCTCCTCGGTGTTGCCGTTGAAGTGGAAAAGGAAGTAATCAATATCGTGGTATCAAGTGAACAGGTAGAGAGAGTATTTGAAAAAATGTATTTGGCTGGAAATCTCGACACACCTGGCATGGGCATTATGTATATCACGCCTTTAGAAAAAGCGGCAACTTACATTCCACCTGAAGTTCTCCAAAAACTGTCAGCGTCAGAGGTTTCCGAAGAATAGAATATGAAAACCATAGCAAACAAAAAACTAATTACATGCATTATTCCTAAAGGCAAGGCTATAGGGGTCGCCAAATTGCTTCATGAAGAAAAAGGCATCGACACGGCAAACGTCAGCAATGGTCGAGGCAGAGGATTAGTAGATCCGATCGGATTCAGTGGATGGTATGAAGTAGAAATTCTTACTGTAGTTATAAGCGAGGCGGAGGCGGACGAAATTTTCAATTTTATTTATGAGAAGGCCGATGTCGGTCATGCACATGGCGGTATAATGTATCAAGGCGGTTTGACCACATCTACACACTTTGAATTACCAAAAATTCCTGAGGAAGGTCAGGAAGCCACGAAATAAAAAGCTTGTCCCTTTAAGCACCCCCATCATATTCTACCAAAATGCGTTCAGTCAAGGTAAAGTGCAAGACATTTACTGCTGCCACCGGCTTTTATAAATTCACTGAAGTCCAGGCAAAAGACTTTGAATCCGAGATCCTCTAACCGACCTTTCAATTTAGCAGTGCAGTTGTTCATTATTATTTTTTTTCCGCTGACTAACGCGTTACAGCAAAAATTCATCGCGTCTTTATTATTGATTCTTATCAGATTTGGAATAAGGTGCTTTAAAACCTTTTTTCCGTATTTATCAAATGCGGCAGGGTAATAGAGTGCTGTTTCGTTGTCCAACGGACAGAAACAGGTATCAAGGTAGTAAAAATTCGACTTAACAAGTTCTACAGATATCACCCGTTTTCCTATGACATCGCCAATATACCTGTGAGAGTGGATATCAGATCTGAACCTGAAACCGGCAACAAGAGTATCCCCTATAACTAAGGCGTCTCCTTCACCTTCAAATAAATAGTTCTGAGGAAGAGTGATGACTTCATATCCTCTTCTTTGAAACCATTTAGAAAAATATTTTGCTTCTTCCTGTCTCTGAGGATATCGAAAATTACTGGCAATGAATTTCTTTTTAAATAAAAGTCCGGCATTGGCAGTAAATACCATATCAGGAAGACCGGACCTCGGTTTGATTTTGTGAACTTTAATTTTTAATTTGGAAAGAAGATTATAATAATTTTTCCATTGTACAGGCGCCTTCTCTTTATCCGGCTTGACCCTGACGTTCATCCATGGATTGATTTCATAGTTGACCGTATAGTACGTGGGAGGACACATTAAAAGTTTGCTCATGGTAAATTATCACAGAGTTCCCTTAAAAAAGTTTCTACATCAATGATTATTCCTGTTGCCTGGTGAGTTCCTCTATCGGTTAGCTTTGTTATCACTGCAGGATCAATATCTACACATATAGTTCTTACATTTGCTGACAGCAAGTTACCGGCAGCAATGGAATGGAGCATAGTAGATATCATAACGGCCAATTTCACACCTTTTAGTTTTCTTTTCATCTCTTTTTGTGCAGAAATTACGTTTGTTATAACCTCTGGAAGCGGGCCGTCATCGCGAATAGAACCGGCAAGCAGGAAATCGCATTTATTTTTCACACAGGAATACATTATTCCGTTTTTCAAAATACCTTTTTTAATAGAGTTTTTTATTCCCCCAGCGTCTCTGATAGTATTTATTGCCCTCAGGTGATGCCTGTGTCCACCTGGCGTGACAACCCCTTTTTCAAGAGAAACCCCAAGGGAGGTTCCGTAAAGTGACGCCTCTATATCGTGAGCCGCTAACGCGTTTCCCGCGAAGAGAATATCTAGGTATCCCTTGTTTATCAAATTGGTTAAGTATTTTCTGGAACCAGTGTGGACAATGGCCGGGCCGCAGACAAAAAGGACTTTAGCGCCTTTATCTTTTTTGAGTTCCACTATTTCTTCGGCAATGCGTTTTATAATGACTCCTTTCGGCTTCTCAGAGGAAATCCCGCTACTCATAAACTCAAACACGCCCTTTTTTTTGGGCTGCTCCGGTAAATTAATTCGCACTCCTTTTATACCGACAACAAATTTATCCCCTTTCTTTACATCTATCATTTTTAACGATTCAGCTTTCATATGTTTGTTATCAACTCGAATTCCACAATCCATCGATATTTCTTTAACCTTAATCCACTTATTTCTATAATTTATATAAGTATCCAGATTGGTAGTTGAGTAAAAACCTTCGGGAAACACACCGTCTTTTTTTGCAGCTCTTAAAACAACAACTTCTTCTTCCTTAATGATTGCTCCCAATTCATGAAGTCTATCTAAAATATTATTAAGCAGCTTCTCATTCGGAGCGGTGACCTTTAACCTTGCTAAACTGATATTTTTTTTTGTTTTTCCTATTCTGATTTCATCTGAGGAGTAGTTGCCTCCCCGGTCTAATATTTCGTCATAGACTTTGGGCAGGATGAGGGAATCGATAATGTGCCCTCTAAGTTCAATGGTCTTAGAGAATTCTTTCATGTCTCCACTCGCAACAAATAGAATGCTTAAATAAAACCATGAATTCGATTCGTTCTTACTAATCATTCATAATAACTATGATATCAAGCAATCCAAATGATATCAAAACATAAAATCTATGTATACTTAAGCATACACAAAGAGTCGCATACAATTCTAATCTATTGTAATTAAATAACTTATAATCTTTGGCATAAGTCATGCTCTATTCTAAAATAAACAAGAATTTCTAAGTGGGGTGATGACGATTATGTATCGATTTAAATCAGAAAAGAGTTTACCATTATTCTGTACCGACTGCATTTACATGCAACGCCGATTTTTTAGCGGTGTGCGGTTTTGCAAGGAACTTTGCAGTTACAACCCGGCTGCTTCATTCCGCGCCTTTACAGTATGTTTCAAGCCGGTCCGGGGTATTAATAATTCTCGAAAAAACGTGAAGGTTAAGAAAATATATAACTGGTGACGATATCACCTCTGTAAGAATTTCAAGAGATTCTCTTCCAATTTTTCCTCCTTTAATTTATAAAATGGTGATAATATTAAATAGAACACAGTGCGGTATAGCTAAAAGCAAAGAATATACATAGATTAGATAGTCCAACTTTGCTACAACCACAATTCATCAGGAAAGCCGAATTGGACGGATTTTAAAAGAAGGAGGTCCGAAGACCACAAAGGTATTAATTTTATTCCTTTTTTTCGTGCACTGCATACTCTTCATTGTCTCGTAAATACAATAGGTTGCAAAAACTTTGCTGGAAAAACTTAAGCCATTTATGATAGGCATAGCCGGTCCTTCCTGTTCCGGCAAGACAGCTCTTGCTAAGTGCCTGATTAAAAAGTTTGGTGAGGAAAGATGTTCATTTATCCAGCTTGATTTTTATTATCGTGACCTGTCCCATCTAACCCCGGAGAAAATCGAAGCGCATAACTATGACCTTCCTGATGCTCTTGAAAAGGAGATGTTAATAGAACATATAAGGAGCATTGCAGACGGAAAGGAGATATACATTCCCAAATACGATTATGTAACTCACACCCGTACCCAAGAAAATGTACTCGTAAGACCTGCAAATTTTGTTTTGGTAGAAGGTCTATTTACCTTCTACTGGGAGAGATTGAGAGGTATTTTTAACACCAAAGTTTTTATTAGTGCTAAGGACAGTGTATGTTTTAGCAGGCGGGTTTCGCGAGACACAAAAGAACGCGGGGTTACACGGGAATACGTATTAAAACAATACGAAACAACAGTGCGCCCCATGTTCAATAAATTCATCAAACCAACAAGGGCATACGCTGATCTGATTATCAATGGCGAAGACCCGGCGGGGAAATCCGCAGATTCCATAATGAACCACGTAAACAAGCTGCAGTCATAATCTAATTAGTGACGCCCATGACCTTTTTTACGGCCAGCTGTTTCAAGCAGTTTCATGTCGAAGGACACCTGTTGCTCAGCAGTTAGCATGCCTCGCATTTCCACTTTGTGGTCATATTTATTACGCATGATTTCACGTTTCAATTCCAAAATCTCATCGATCTTCTGATAGATGGTTTTTTTGTCTGGGTTGTCTTTTACAACCAGATTGTTCAACTCTGCCTTCTTCACCTTCAACTTGGCCACCGGAACGTTTAACGACTTTTTCAGAGCTAAGTGCATCTTGTCCGCTTGCGACTTTTGCTCATCTGTCAGGGTATCTTTCCAACGGGAACCAAAAAAGTGCCCCTTCCCATGTCCGCCACGGTGTCCTTTTTTATGACTTTTACTTTGATCCATCTTATGGCCCATTTTCCCATGCAGTTTCATCCCTGACTTCTCATGCTTTTTCTTTTCATCTGTATGGGCCGAAACAGGCACAGCAACTATCAACAGAAATAATACCGTAATAAAAATATTTAGCAATTTATTCATAGTGCATCCCCCTTCCTTGTAATTAAAGAGATAGTAAATTAAAGCCTAATCAAGCTACTACTATTAAGAGATTTAGCAAAGAAAGCTTTTTTATTATCATATAAGATTAGAGCCTCACGTATGTAAAATTATCTATTAATAATCCTAAACCAGGCTTGGACAGGAATCAAGATGAAATTTTCTGCCATTAAAAAAGACGAAAACAACTCTTTTAAAGGTAAATTAAAATAATAAAGCTGAGGGACTTTTTGAGACAATTATACGTGGTAGGAAAAGAACGCTTCAGGAAGAATACCTGTAATCAACTAAATGATGTAGATATTCTAACTTGCTAATCGAGTAGCCTGGTGTCTGCCGAATTGTTTATAAAATAGTAACTGCATTTCTTTGCTGGCCTTTTCAAAAATGCCAAGATTAATTGCAAAAATTTTACTTCCTTTTTCTGCAATTAAATCTGCTTTTTCCTTATTGGCTTTATATAATTTGGCAGCCTGTGTAAAACAATCGCCCTGGCTTAATGTAGAGACGGTTTCACCTTGCTTTACGACTTTAACCGATCCTTTTAGCAAAATATAGAAGACATGATATTTTTCGATAGATTTTTTATTACTTTCAATCCTTTGATTGTCCTTTGCAAAGATAAATGTGTGAGGCAGAGTCAGCATTTCTGCTATTTGGTTTGATGAAAATGGAGCGAAAAACGGGATGGCTTTCAACAATCTTGTCCGGGATAAAAATTGAAATAAATTTAAATCCCCTTTTTTAGCATCATTTAGTGAATCTTCCTGTATATCATTCGCAGAATCCAATTCTATGGCAATGAGCTGGCTTGCATTAGTAAGTTTCTTAGCCAATGTAACAGCTATTCTTCGGATCAATTTGTTTCTCATATCAGATGTTTTAATAGTATCTATTTTCTTTCCATTAATCTCCATGACAAGCGTTTCATCGGAAACAGCGATTACATCTGCAGTCCTTTTTTCATTTGTGAGGTAGGCGACTTCTCCAAAACAATCACCTTTTTTCAGGGTTGCCAACATTTTATTTTGTTTTATAATATTGACAGACCCTCTCAAAATAACAAAATAAAAACCCGCATTAATTTCGTCATCTTCGTCCTCTTTTATAATGAGTTCACCTTCATTATATCTATCTATTCGATTTAATTCTAAAAGTAGTTCCAATTCCGCCTTAGAAAACCCTTCAAAGAAACTGAGATTTTTTAAATAATCTATCTCTGATTGCATTACATCTCCCAATCAATAAGTTATGAAATTTATTTATCTAGTATTTTTTTAAAAACATTAAATAATAAATATTAGATCCCTGCAATTGTTAACATGTTTTTCTTAAAAAAGGATTTTTTGCTTTTTATTTCATAAGTTATATTTTTATCCTTCAATTTATAGTACGTAATAGTGCTCAACCTGTTTTTTTTCGATGAACAACTGAAGTAGAACTTTTTCAAACTTTTCAATTCTTTTTCTATAAAATCAGAGACCTCTTGATAAGTTCCGAACTTTAAAAATTCAATATTCTTATCATTTTCAAATTTTTTAAGCGTAACACCTCCCATATTTTATTTTTCCTCCATTTAAAGTTAGTCGACAGTTCGTAGAGTTCAGTTTTAAGAAGAGTTTTGCGTAGTGAACTCTACTTCTTTTCTATTAACTAATAAGAGTTATCGTCTAATTTTTTCTTAGTCAGCAGCTCTTCTTAAAAATGTCGGTGTATCTATTTCCTCATCCATAAATATAAAATCATTTTTAACCGGCTTAGCTTCCGGTTTATTATTTTTTTTCCATCTCAGATGAGTGGGAATATCAAAGACACGCGTATTTGAACCAGTTTCGATTTTTCCTATTTCTTTCTTGTTTTCAGCTTCCATTTTTCCGAATCCTGTCGCTATTACCGTTACACGAAGCTCTTTTTTCATTTTTTCATCTACCACCGCTCCAAAAATAATGTGAGCGTCTTGATGCGCTTTTTCCTGAATTAATGTCGCTGCCTCGTCTATTTCAAATAGCGCCATATCCTGGCCACCGGTAATATTAATTAAGACCCCTTTTGCACCTTCGATGCTGGTATCTTCTAGTAAAGGACTAGAGATAGCATTTTGTGCAGCTTCTATCGCGCGATCTTCACCTTCCGCGGAGCCGCTTCCCATGATGGCAATTCCACCTACGCTCATAATTGTTTTTACATCCGCGAAGTCTAGATTAATCAAGCCAGGTGTCAGTATTAAATCCGAGATACCTTTTACTGCCTCCTTCAGCACGTTATCCGCCGTTTTAAAAGCATCTCCTATCCCAGCATGCCTGCCAACCACACCCAGTAATCTTTGGTTAGGAATAGTAATTAAAGTATCCACAGAATTTTTTAACTCCATTAACCCAACTTCTGCCTGTGCCATTCTTTGTTTTCCTTCAAAAAGAAAAGGTTTGGTAACAACTCCTACAGTTAACGCGCCTTTTTCTTTCGCCATCCGCGCGATGACAGGAGCTGCTCCCGTACCTGTACCTCCTCCCATGCCAGCCGTTACAAATACCATATCGGTATCTTCAAACATCCCCCCGATTTCTTCACTATTCTCTAATGCGGCCTGCCTGCCTACTTCAGGATCCGAACCTGCGCCCAGACCTTTGGTGAGATTTATCCCTAATTGCAGTTTTTTTGGAGTCGAAACAGCTTTTAATGCTTGTATATCTGTATTTGCAACGATAAAATCAACGCCTTTCATCCTGGACGCGATCATTGTTCCAACGGCGTTGCTACCACCACCTCCAACACCAATTACCTTAATAGTCGCTCCACTCGTATTTTCTTTTGCTAACTCGATCATAAATTCTTCCTCCTTAAAAAAAGTTAATAATTTTTTTTACACCCTCCTTAATCCCCAATCAATAGGGGACTGAGGAGGGTGTTCTCGTTACCAAACCGAAGCCTGGGAACAAGAAATTATTATTTTCTCAAAGCTGGCAACCGAAGACGCCTAAAAATACTCATCCATCCACTCTTTCATACGGGTAAGAACCTTATTAAAAACTTTCGTACCAGCCAGGTTCCTGCTTTCTCCCGTTTTGATTTTTTCCATACCGTAAAAGAGTAATCCAACGGCTGTCGCATACATTGGGCTATTGACTACATCTATTAATCCACCGATAGATTTGGGAATTCCTCTTCGAACTGGCAATTCAAAAATCTTTTCTGCTACTTCTACCATTCCAGCCATAATTGCTGATCCACCTGTTAGAACAATTCCAGAAGTTATTAACTCATTATGTCCGCTTTTAGCTATTTCCATTTTTATAAGCGTAAACAACTCATCCAATCTTGGTTCTATAATTTCACTCAAGAGATGGCGAGACAAAATTCTGTTTTCTCTATCTCCAACTGATGGGACCTCTATGGTTTCTTTTTCGTCTATAAGGGACATAAGCGCGCAACCATATTCCTTTTTGATTCTTTCAGCTTCAGATGTCGGGGTTCTAAGTCCAATGGCAATATCATTTGTTACATGATTTCCTCCAATTGCCAGAACAGAAGTATGTTTGATAGCCTCCTGGAAGAAAATGGCAAGATCGGAAGTTCCTCCGCCAATATCAATCATAGCCACACCCAGTTCTTTTTCGTCACTGCTCAGGACCGCTTTGCTTGAAGCAAATTGTTCCAGAACAATGTCATTGACCCGAAGTCCAGCTCTGGTCACGCTTTTTACTATATTTTGAGCGGAAGTAACTGCCCCTGTTACTATATGGACCTTAGCTTCAAGCCGTACTCCAGACATTCCAAGGGGGGTTTTTATGCCGTCCTGATCATCAACAATATACTCCTGTGGAATAACATGAATTACCTCCCTGTCCATGGGTATAGCAACCGCTTTAGCGGCATCTATAACGCGGTTTACATCTGCCTCGCTTATTTCTTTATTTTTTACGGCTATAACACCGTGGCTATTAAAACCCTTTATATGCCCGCCGGCAATTCCAACATAGACTGATTCAATTTCAAAACCGGACATTAACTCAGCTTCTTCAGTTGCGTTTTTGATGGACTCTACAGTACTTTCAATATTTACGACCACGCCTTTCCGCAATCCTTTGGAAGGGTGAGTCCCGATACCGATAACATCAAGACCCCCTTGATCATTTATTTCACCAATGATGCAGCATATTTTGGTAGTACCAATATCAAGACCGACAATAACGTTACTCGGCTTTGCCATACTTAAACCTCCTTACAAAGATATTGAGCAAGCGTTCAGCCATTCGCCGTCAGCTTTCGGATAAAATATGTAAAAAATTAAAAACTTTAAAAAATACAAAATGTTATAACACTGATTTTTTTTCTGCTTGCATTCACTATCTTTGATAGTTCACCGCTACATGCTTATAGAAGTTTTAATACAACTTGATCATCAAACGTCAGATCGATGGATTTTACTTTCAACTCTTCTTGATTAATTATTTTTGATGCCATTCTCAGCTTTTCCAGATTTTCCTTCAAACTTTGTTCGGATATCAGGACAGAAGCGTAAGGTGTTTTTAAGATATATCTGTCTCCTTCTTTGACGCTCACTGAAGTAAAATTAAATACTTGATCCAAGTTTTTCACACTGAATATTTTTTCAATAAACTTAATGCTTTTTTTTATTTCTTCAGATTGCAAAGATCTCCCAATCTCGTAATAAATATCATCATTTAACAGAATCGTATGAAGGACCTGGTATTCGTAACTTTCAATTTCTTTAAGAAGGAAGGCTTTCCTGTCTATCAAAAAAATTTTCCCATTAATCATTTCAATTTTTGCAAAGGGGATTCTTTCTTTAATTTTTACTTGTAGGCTGTCAGGCATTTTTCTACTGACTTCAGCCATTTCAATCCAGGGATTGTCCCTCAACATATCTGATACATGCTGAATATTTGCTTGAAAGATATTCTGTCCAAAAACACCCTGTCTGGCCAGTTGAACTACCTGGCTCTTTTCTAAAAAAGAGTTGCCTTTTATTCTAAAATTTGATATTTGAAAATTAGCCGATGTCATAGTTTCATAGTAAAGATAATATCCAGCTAAAATTAGTATAAGTGCAAAAAACGATATTAAAGCGGTTTTTAAAACCTGCTTTACGCCATTTATAAACAGTTTTCTATTTTTTGACGGCACACTTATCGTGCTTTGAGAAAGCTTTAATTGTAGTTGTCCATTTATGATTTTAGTGTTCTCCTGTAATTTCGATTTCTGGTTTCAAAAATATGCCTGCTTTAACCATAACTTTTTCCTGTATTACCTTTATCAGTTCCTCAATATCTTTCGATTTTGCTTTACCTCTATTTATTATAAAATTAGCGTGTTTAGGGGATACTTCGGCGTCTCCAATAGACAAGCTTTTTAGTCCGGCTTCTTCAATTAATTGTCCCGCGTAATGACCTTTAGGATTTTTAAAGATTGAACCGGCCCCTTTTTGCGAAATCGGTTGACTGGCACTTCTCTTTTCCAGCAGTCTCTTTACCTTTTGTGAAAGAACGTCTTTATTACCTTTTTTTAATTCTAATGTTGCTTCAAGGAAAATTCCTTTTATCGGAAATTCTGTTTCCCTGTAATTAAAGCGTATTTCATTTTTCATAAACTCCTTCACCTCACCTTTCATATTGAGCATCCTTAAAGAGTGAAAGATACCTCCAATCTCTTTTCCTTCAGCCCCAGCATTTATTTTTAAGGCGCCACCCAAT
Organism: Nitrospinota bacterium; assembly: GCA_036011265.1. Taxonomy (GTDB): domain Bacteria; phylum Nitrospinota; class Nitrospinia; order CAJXCL01; family CAJXCL01; genus CAJXCL01. The sequence continues at coordinate 19,410 of DASCNB010000173.1, forward strand.
GTTCCCGGTACGCCTATCAGAGTTTCTATGCCTTCCAGACCTTTATCAACGGTATGACGGACAAGCCTCGGCATTGAGGTTCCAGCAGGAGACACAACCAAAACTGTTTCGCGTGTGCCTGAATTAATCTCAATAGCTCCTTCCATCTTTTTTAAAGAAATTACTATCCCTTTAATCCCACCATCACGGACAAGAAGGTTAGAGCCGTTTCCAAGAATAAAAATCGGAATACCGTTTTCACACGCAATCCTCACCGCCAAAACTAACGAACCTTGATCTTTCGGGAAGAAGAGAACATCTGCATTTCCTCCTACCCTGAATGAAGTATGCAGGGAAAGAGGTTCTTTATATCTCTTTTCCCCATCAACATCTTTCAATAAGTCTCTTATTG
>DASCNB010000174.1:0-5324 GCA_036011265.1 Nitrospinota bacterium
TCGATGAAAAAATCAGGGCAGTATTCTTGCTCTTTATCGTTTCCATGTTTGTAATTATGGTCCTTGCCGGCTTGACATTCTCTCTGATATTCAGATATTTTAATTTTTAATCCCAGACAGTGGGTTTAGTCGCAGTTTAAGCGTTGTTTAGTTTTTGCCTTTTACAACGCTTTATGCAAGGCTTGGTTTTTCCTTTTTTAGCCGCTGTTTAGCTCTTGTACAGCGGCTTATGCATAGCACTGCGATTTATGCAGAGCTTAATCCCCCGACGTTTAACGTCGAAAAATTGATAAAGTTGTTTTAGATACCCCGATCCTCTGCGTAGGGGATTATGTGATAGTATTGATTTCTGATGATACATGTATTATTTCATGTTAAAAAATTTCTCAGTTCCATTGCGGAAAATAAAGTAACACGATTATTGCTTTTAACACTTTTTATCCTTTTCACCGGGGCTTTTGGACTAAGCTATTTTGAAAAAACATCTTCTATCCTTGACGCTTTCTGGTGGAGTTTTGTTACTATCACAACTGTCGGCTATGGCGATATAGCCCCTTCCACGCTTGGCGGGAGGATTGTCGGGGTTATCGTCATGGTGTTCGGGATCGGCATGCTTGGAATGTTTACCGCCACCATCGCCAGTATCTTTGTGGAAGGAAAACTTAAAGAAGGGAAAGGAACAAAGACCGTGAAAGTAAACGAACATTTTATTATCTGCGAATGGAGCTTGAAGACAAAAGATATTGTTGAAGAATTGCGTGCTGACGCTAAAGCCCAGGACAGATCGATTGTTCTTATTGCGGACATCCAGGAAAAACCGATGGAAGATGATAAGATGTTTTTTGTCCGTGGTGAAGTCAACGACGAAACTTTGGAAAAAGCTAATCTGCAGGGAGCAAAAGTGGTAATGGTTCTGGCAAACCATAACGTGGACTCAGGCTCCAGAGACGCAAGAACCATATTAAACATCCTGTCCATTCGAACATTAAATCCCGATATTTATATTTGCGCGGAGATTGAAGATACAAAAAATACAGCCCATTGTAAAAGGGCGGGAGCAAATGAGATTATTGTAATCGGGAAGCTGAGTAGTAACCTCCTGGTACAGGCGGCTCTGGATCATGGCATAACCCGGATAATTTCTGAGCTTGTTACAAACAGGTTTGGCAGTGAACTATACAAAATGAAACCTCCGCAAAATCTTGTCGGAAAACAATTTATTGAGGTATTAACATTTTTAAAAAATGAACATAATTCCATTGTTCTTGCAGTTGAATCGCCTGACAATAAAAAATTTATTTCAAATCCTCCAAAAGATTATCTTATTCAAGCTGAGGATCAACTGGTCATAGTCGCAAACGAGCGGCCAAACCTAGCTATTTGCTAAATATGGAAATATTAAACCGTGTCTATCATATTATAAGATCTAATATAAAATTTGGACCTGATGAGACCTATGATACAGTAAATGATTTTGAGCTGGATAATACTGCATATGAAAAACATAATTCATCAACGCTTGAGAATGCAAATGATGATCTGGCGCAATATTACGCGAATTTAGAAATTCCCAATGGATCGGATCTTCAAGAGGTAAAAAAAGCCTGGAAGCGAATGTTAAAAAAATATCACCCTGACCTTCATTCAAGAGATACCAAGAAACAGCAGACAGCAACCAGGTTAACTCAGGGGCTAACTACAGCATACAATGAGATAAAAAAAGCGTATAAGAAAAAGGCAACAGATTAAAGTATTTATATTTTTAAAGAAAGGAGGGCTTCAATGTCTAAGAACATGGAAAAAGTAAAAAATTATTTGCAGGAATTGGGTTTTTCAATTTCCACTGAAAACAAAAAAGAAGAACTGGTGGTTATCAATGACGAAGAAAAAGGTATTAATAATCTTATCATTGATTGTGAAGAACCTATTTTAGTTATTGAACAAATTATTATGGAAGTTCCGGGAAAGGCAAATGATTTTTTCAAGCGCCTTCTCCAAATGAATCGAACGGTAGTTCACGGGGCGTTTGTAGTTGATGAAGATGGCAAGAATGTTATCTTCAGGGATACGCTACAGCTTGAAAATCTTGATAAAAACGAACTGGAAGGATCGATAAATTCTTTAAGTCTGGCTCTGGCGGAATATGCTAATGAGCTGATCTCTTTTAGCAAATCATAAAACAGCCATGAAAGATCGAAATCAAGAGGGCTAATGCCCACAGGACTAACAAAAAAACTTCCGAGCTTCACATAAGGCGCTGCGCTTTGCATAAGCCGCTGTAAAAAACAAAAGCTAAACAGCGGAGCTAAAAAAAGAAAGAACTAAGCCTTGCATAAGTCGCAGTGCTTTGCATAAGCCGCTGTACAAGAACTAAACAGCGGCTAAAAAAGGAAAAACCAAACTGCGACTAAAAAAATAAGATTTTATAATGTATTAATTTAAAAGGAGGGAAGACAATGGCAAGCATTTTTCAAAGACTTTTTAAGGTGGGACAATCCCACGCGCACGAGATTATAAATCAATTTGAAGACCCTATTAAAATGACGGAGCAGGGGATCCGAGACCTTAAAAAAGATTTACAGGGTTCGATGAAAAGCCTCGCGGAGGTCAAAGGCATCACAATACGAATGAAAAAGGATGCGGAAGATAACAAAAGACTGGCAGCGGATTACGAGCGCAAGGCAATGCTCTTGCTCCAAAAAATGCAAAAAGGGGAACTGGATAATGCTGATGCTGAAAGACTGGCCACGGAAGCTTTAAAGAAAAAAGAGGATGCCAGTCAAAAGGCTGTCCGCTTGATGAAAGAACTGGAGCAACAGAAAAAGATGTCCGCGCAACTACAGGGAAACGTGGATAAACTCAAGTCGACGGTTACTACATATGAGAATGATCTCATCACTCTTAGAGCACGGGCAAAAACAGCCGCGGCAACTCGTAAAGTTAATGAACAGATGGCAAAGGTGGACTCTTCCGGTACCATATCTATGCTGGAAAAGATGAAAGCCAAGGTGGAAGAGGATGAATCTTTAGCTCAATCATATGGCGAACTGGCTTCTGCTGACAAAAGTATTGACGATGAATTGAACGCGGCCCTTGGCAGCGGAAAAACCAGCGCGGCAAGCGATTCGTTAGCGGCTTTAAAATCCAAAATGGGTATATAATAGAATGGTATGGGATAAGATTTTTGGAAAGAAAAAAGAAGAAGAGATTGATCCCCTGAAAGACCTGGTTCTGTCCAAACTTAAAGCCGGGTATATTTTAGATTACGATATGAAAACATGGAGTGTAACGGCACATAATTTATGCGAATGGGGCGAAGGTGATTGCAGCGACGAGTGGGAACTTACGTCAGAAGATGAAGTTCTCTACCTGGAGAGGGAAGAAGATGATGAGGTCGAATGGACCCTCACTAAAAAAATCCCAATAACCGAGGTTGGTAAGGAAATACCGGGTCATGTCAAAGAACATGAAGACCCGCCTACCGAAATTACTTTTCAGGGTAAAAAATTCCACCTTGAAGACTGCAGCGGCGGCAGATTTCATAAAGGTGGTAAAGATTCTTATGATGAGTTTATCTCATGGGACTATGAAGATGAATCCGAAGAGCATGTCCTGACAATAGAACAGTGGTCGGAAGCAAGCTTTGAAGCCGCATACGGGAAATACGTAGAAGAATATCAGTTTACCAATATCCTCCCCAAATAGCCTTACAAATGCTGTAAGAATTTTTGTGCTGCCAACCTGTGAATCATTTTTTTTTATCAACGCTAAGCTGTAAAAAAAGAACTTCAAACTGAGGACCGTTTTTTTTAAGAGAGTGATGCAGTGAGTTATAATTAGATGAAACCGAAGGCTCTGATACGAATTTAGAATTTATTGCGTCTTTGAGGTTTATTAAAGATCCCAGTAGAAAGAGTATAGGGAATAAGGCTTGCCAAACATTTCTATTTTTTATGCAGACACAACGTTGATTTTGCGCCTGTAGATAAGCGCAGCGATCATCTCATCCCACAGTTTTCGTTCTTCTGCTTTCCAAAGCTTACTGTTTTTGATAGAACTCAGTTTACTTTCTGAAATATTGTATTTGTGAGCTACATCCTCATCTGACATTCCCTCGTAAACAAGATCAAACATCATCTTAGAATGCATCTCACTTAATTTTCTAATTCTCTTTGGCATAATATAACTATAGTTAGACTAACTATGCATAATTATAATATAATTTAGCTGTTTGTCAAGAAAAAAATTATATTAATTACGAGTGAAGATAAGCGGAGCAAAAATCTCGTCCCACAGCTTTCCTTCTTCTGCTTTCCAAACTTTATTATTTTTGCTAGAACGCAGTTTAGTTTTTGAAATGCTGTATTTGAAAGCTATATCCGCATCTGACATACCTTCGTAAACGAGATCAAACAGCATTTTCTCATCCAAATCATTTAACTTTCTATTTCTTTTTGGCATAATATACCTCTAAAGAGTTTATAATTAATCTAACTATGCATAATTATAGCATAATTTATTTATCTGTCAAGAAAAAAATTTAAAAAAATATTTTTTTGATTCATATGGGCATCCATTTTATTGAAGATAGATTACCGTTGATGGTCAAGAATGAGAATGCATATACTTCTACTTATGGTTTACCAATCAACGCTGATATCCATCCTTCAAGAATCAAAAAAACAATGCGGGTTTGTCAGTAGATAAAAAAGGGTAAGCAATAAGATGATAGATGATCTGTTTACTGATGCAGATTTTTGACTTATATTGATTTCATCCTACATCAAGGTTGGTCATTTTACTAGTTACTTTAAAATCATATTGAGGATATTCATAGATGGATGATCGTTTTTCAGTTTCACCAAGTGAATAACCCCAGATACTCTCATACTCCGATATATTTTCACCGATGTCTTCAAGATGCTTCAAATACTCACTAATTGATTTAGACTCAATTATTACCATTTTTCCCATTTTGCGAATAATAGGACTATGAACTCGTGTAGCATCGTGGTCGAATTCCAGGATTCTCCTTCCATAACGCGTAATCCCTATCACCCTGAATGTCAGGCTTTTTCCAACACCAGGCAAGTTTAATACATTTCGGTCCGTTGCCAAAAATGGTAAATCAGCAGATTTACGCAAATCTGCTATGTTATCAACCATCTTTTCTGCATCATTCGAAAACTCTTTTATAGAATCTTGATATTTTTCCAGTATCCTGCCAAAAGCTTTCTCCTCCATTTGTTCCTGAATTGCACGTGCGTTCGTGGCAAAATTATGATAATTCTCCATATAGCCTTTAACAGAAAAACAATAATAGC
>DASCNB010000175.1:0-20568 GCA_036011265.1 Nitrospinota bacterium
GATTAGAAAAAGAGGGATATATTCGTTAAGGAACTTTGTATTCAGCTAATTTGTTTAATATATTGTTTATTTCGCCGGTCAACTTAGAAATTTCATCTTCGTAGACGTTTAGTTCTTTTACCATATCTTTTGACAAATCTGGGTTATTAATTATCTCATCTATTTTCAGCTTTTTTTCTAACAACCCGGCGGCATTCCTCAGTAATTTTAAAATGATTGGGTCGGGATACATTGCGTTATTATACATGTAAACGATTCTGTCCAAGGTCATGCGGCATAGATCTGTTGATTCTGTTCTCAAGCAGCTTTTTCTGAATTCGTTAAGATTTACTATTTTTTTATTGATCAAAATGTTTACCCCAATTGTTTTTAACGTAGCATTATGTTAGCAAAAGAGAATTAAAAAATCAATACAACTTCCAAAAAAACTTCCTGATAGATTCTGATCTGATAACCAAATTCAACAAGGGCAAATATTTCCTAATGTCTGGAGCAAAGCATCCAGGAAAATATTAATTTTTAGAATTTCCCTCACGGATTGACAAAGAGCTAGGGTCACATCTGTGATATTTAATATTGATAGGCTCATAATCATGTCTATAGAAAATCATACATGATTTCCAGATAAGCAATCTAATTTCAGCATACAATAGCACTGCTATTGAACTCCGAAACAAAGTATACTTCCAAAAATTTATTCTCCAAAAATGTCCTGACTCGAAAAGAATTGACATAATCCGCGCAATTGTATAGCCTTACTTCCACTAAACAACAGATTTCCAGGATTATTATATTCCTGATTTTTTCTTAGAATTTCTGCGAAATTCGGTGGCCTATTTCAGTGAGAAACAGTGGGAAAATTAACTTTAATTTTAGGTGGAAGTAACAGCGGTAAAAGCGAGTTTACTGAAAACCTTGCTAAAAACCACAGAGATGTTCTGTATATAGCGACCGCCGAACCAATTGATGACGAGATGAAAATGAAGCTGAAAAAACACCGTGAATCAAGACCACCTGAATGGAAAACCATCGAAGAACCTGTCCATATCGATACAGTAATAGAAAAAGAGGGTCATAAGTTTTCAGTTGTTTTAGTGGAATGCATTTTACTTTTTGTTAACAATATAATAATAAAATATTCTCCTCTCAAGGATGATGATTTAGAAAAATTCATTAAGGACAAACTTTCCAGGGCGGTCAAGGCTATTAAAAGTTCTAAGGCGGATTTTTATGTTGTTTCCGGTGAAGTAGGGCTTGGCCTTATTGCTGAAAATAAACTTACGAGGCTGTACGGAAGAGTTTTGGGGCAAGCAAACCGGTTGCTTGCGGAAAACGCTGCTGAAGTGTTTTTTGTGGTAGCCGGAATTCCAACGAAAATTAAGTAAAAAATATTTTGTCACAAAGATACAAAGACACTATGAAAATTAATTTTGAAAGAAATTTTTATTCGTGTTTTCGTGCCCTTCGTGATTAGGAATCAATTATTTAAAATAAGTTCTCCACAAAGCTTTGAAAAAAAGCACAATTCCACAGATTTTCAGTGCAGAGAACGCTGACCACTAAATAATGGAACTGTTAATTCTATTTATCGCTGTTTTGGTGGATATGCTTTTCGGTGAATATCCCCCCAAGTATCATCCCACCGTTTGGTTTGGACAAGGGTTCAATTATTTAATAGATACTAATTTAAAAAGAAACAAATGGTTTCTTTTTCTGAGTGGCGCGATAAAAGTAATCTTCTATTTACTTCTAATTGCTTTGCTTTTTTACTTCTTATTAAATATTTTAAAAATAATAGATATTTATTTTTATCTTATTCTTTCCATCTACTTACTTAAATCTACTTTTTCGATAAAACATTTCATCGAATGCGTAAAAACAGTTCATACGGATTTAATAAAAAAAGATATAAACCTCGCTCGAGAAGACCTTAAAAATTTAGTAAGCAGAGATCGAAGTAATTTGTCGGAAGAAGAAATAGTCCAAGCCACTATTGCCTCGGCAGGTGAAAATTTGAATGATAGTGTTATTGCTCCTATTTTTTATTTTCTCCTTTTAGGAGTAACCGGTGCCATCACATATAGAGTTATCAACAGTGTTGACGCAATGATCGGATATCACACAGAAAAATATGAATACTTCGGCAAATTTGCCGCGAGGCTGGATGACACAGTTAATTTTATTCCCGCGCGAATAACCGCCCTTTTAATTCTAATATCTTCCTTGTTTATAAAAAAGTCCAGCTCTAAAAGCGCCTTTAAAATCATGCTGCGAGATAATGGGAATACTCAGAGCATTAATGGCGGATGGCCCATGGCCGCTTTAGCCGGCGCCCTCAGAATTACAATTGACAAACCTGGATATTATTCATTAGGAGACGGCCTTGACACTGCCCTTCCGGAAAAGATACTGTTGGCTAACCGGTTTATTTTTTTTTCCACCGCTATTTTTCTAATCATTTGTTTTTTGCATTTACAATATGGACTTAATTAATAAAGCAATTCAAAAACATAAGAATCTCCCTGAGAAAATTCATGGAAGTGTATCTTTCTGCACTAAAACAAATAACAAGCCTATTTTGGATTTCAGTTCAAGCTGCCTGGAGATAAAATTCGAGGAATCTTTTTTTTCTTTTATTAAATCAAAAAATTTGAACTATTATCCTGACCCGGATTCCAAGGAACTAAAAAAGACTCTTGGAGCGTCATTAAATATTTCTGATGAGAATATTTTGATAACAAACGGTTCTTCCGAAGCAATTTTTCTAATAGGATTGGCGTTTTGCTCAAAAAACTCCACAGTTCTTGTTCCGGAAATAACTTACAGTGAATATGAACGGGCGGCTAAAATCTTTTCTTCAACCGTAATAAAAATACCTTTAAAAGAATCCGATCATTTTGCTGTTTCAATTGAATCACTGGAAGAAGCTCTTAAAAGTAAACCGGATATAGTATTTTTATGCAACCCAAACAATCCAACAGGACATTATATGGATAATACAGTTCTCGAGTTATTTATGAGACATCCAGAAACACTGTTTGTACTGGATGAAGCATATATAGATTTTGTAGAACAACCATGGCCGTCTTTTAAATCTTTGAGTTCTGAAAATGTTATTATCCTGAGGTCTTTCACCAAGTCTCTCGGCCTCGCCGGATTAAGGTTGGGCTATTTGGCCGCACCAACAAAAATTATTAGGTTATTGGATCATCTAAAAGTTCCCTGGAATGTTAATTACCCGGCGGCCTGCATAGGTAACTATGTAATCAAAAATCCAGGTGTCTTTAAAAATGAAACAAAGCAATACATTGAGGGGAAGGAGTTGTTGTTTAATTTTTTTAAAGAAAGTTATTTTGCCATTCCTTCAAAAACTAATTATTTTCTTTTAAAAGTAAAGAATAGTAAACTTCTCTATCAAAGTTTTTTTGAAAATAACATTTTAATCCGTGAGTGCAGTTCCTTTGGGCTAAAAAATTACGTTAGGATTAATGCAAGGAAAGTGCATGACTGTGAAAAGTTTTTAAAAGTGTTTAAAAAAGTTAGTTAAAACCCTATTAACCAGCAGAACGGCCAGGTGGCCGCGTTATGAATAAGATCATAGAAACTGCCAAAAAGATTATAGAGCCTGACCAAAAGATGAGAGATATCGCAAAGGCTCATTTAGATGACTTGACCAAACCGCCAGGAAGCCTGGGGCGGTTAGAAGAGTTAGTGGAACAAATAGTCTTTATTACTGGGAACAAAAAACCAAAAACAGCAAAAAAAGTAATTTTTACGCTTGCCGGTGATCACGGGGTCGCGGAAGAAGGCGTCAGCGCTTTTCCCCAGGCTGTAACTTGTCAGATGCTGCTTAATTTTTCTCATGGTGGAGCTGCTGTTAATGTTTTAGCGAGACATGCCGGAGCTGATCTAAAAGTTGTTGATATGGGAGTTAAGGGTGAAATACCACAAAATTCAGGAGTTATTAATAAAAAAATACAACCGGGAACTGATAACATGTCCAAAGGACCTTCCATGTCAAAAAATGATGCTATATTGTCAGTGGAAAGGGGCATTGAACTTGTAGAGGAAAATAGTGATTATGATGTTATAGGAACAGGTGATATGGGCATTGCCAATACAACAGCAAGCAGTGCAATCATAGCAGTTTTAACCGGGAAAGATGTCAAACAAGTTACCGGCAGAGGAACCGGAATCAACAATAACGCATTTCAGAATAAAGTTGAAGTTATTAAAAAAGCTATTAAAATCAATAATCCTGATCCAAATGATCCTATTGATGTCCTCTCCAAAGTAGGTGGGTTTGAAATTGGTGGAATTGCTGGTGTACTGCTTGCTGCCGCTTCAAAGCGAATTCCAGTGGTGGTAGACGGTCTTATTGCGACTGCAGGAGCTTTAATAGCCGCTAAGATAGAGCCAAAAGTAAAATTTTATATGATTCCATCCCATCTTTCTGTTGAAAATGGTCACAAAAAAGCGCTACAATTTTTAGGACTCAATCCTTATTTTGACTTGAGTATGCGGCTTGGCGAGGGAACTGGAGCCGCTTTAACCATTACGTTAATAGATGCGGCTGTTAAGATATACAATGAAATGGCAACATTCAGCAATGCAAAGGTTTCAAAATCATAGTGCTGCTGAACGCAGCCTAAGAAACAGAAGACGGAGAACAGTAGACACCAGGCAGGGGCTGCATGGATTTACCCTGTGAAATTTACTTTTACTTAGCCCGCGTATACAAATCCACTTTTTTGTAAATTGAGCTTATTATAGTATACAAATACTTATATTTCACAGGACAGGCTCGATTGTTAAAAAAAATATTTTTATGAGGTGAAGTAAAATGGATAAAAGTGCTCTTAAAGTTCTTATGTGTGAAGTTCCTCAATTCGACAAACTTGACAGCGATGAAATTGAAATCATGGCGGATCATGTGGAATATCGTAAAATGCCGGCTGGAGCCACTCTTTTAGAGGAAGGCAGCGCTGGAGATTCATTATACTATATTGCTGGAGGTATTGTAGAGATTCGAAAAGAGTCCATGGATGGTACTCAAACCATCCTTTCACAATTCACTAAAGGCGCTGGAATTGGCGAGATGGGTCTGATTGATGAAAATTCAAGACGTTCCGCGACTGCTACAGTCATTAAAGAATCAGAATTTTTGGTTCTTTCAAGAAAAAACTTCAACGATATAATAGAAAAAAATCCTAAAATTGCCATAAAAGTTCTGAAAAGCATTGCTTGCTCTATAGCCTCACGGTTGCGCCACACAAGCGGGCGATTTGCTGATATTTTCAAATAATTAAGTTTGTCACTTGTCATCCAAACAAATCAGCATGGGACAGCTAAGGTTCCCATAAGGGCAATCCTGTTTTTTTATCCTTCCCTCTAATTAATTGTTCACCTGACAACTCCTGGATAAAAAATTCCGCCGCGAAAATAATTGTTCCGGGTCTTAAATGACCGCCATAGGTTTTTCCGTCGTAATCAGACAGGGTAATATGCGCATGGACCATTATCTCATTATCTTTAAGCGAGATATTTCCCATACAGGCTGATATTTCTAATTTTTTATCCAGGTTTATACAATCAACATATTCCTTCTTCTCCTGATTATAATAACCCATTTTTGCCTTTTGAACCGCGCCGATAAGATTAAACACGCCCATTTTTATCTGATTTTGTTTGCAGAAATCAGTCAACACAGACAAAAGATCGTCTCCGCACTCAAAGCGACCTAAAAAAGACCTGCCATTTTTTGTTTTACTGAGCATATAGAATCATTAGTTTAAAAAAATTTTTAACAGGATTACAGGATAGACTAGATTATAGGATTTAAAATCATGCTCACCCCGTCAAAACTTTTTTAAATTATTGATTAAAGGTAACCGATAGCAAATTACAGATTGCATATTATTAATTACTAGATGAACATTTAAAATATATTTTTTTAAGAATATTTTAGCACACTGAAACCTGATGGATGGGGATAAAATATAATTTTATTTTTTGTTTTAGCGGTGTTATTATACTTTTTTCGGTCAACCACAGAATGACACGGAAAGACACTGATTTTTATGATATCTAATTATTTGAACGAGATGAAAGAAGATGTGGATAAGGCTCTAGCGGAGTATCTGCTTTCATCTGATCGATATCCGCAAAGTTTGATCAAATCAATGCATTACTCTGTTTTTGCCGGTGGTAAAAGACTGCGCCCTATACTAGTTTTAGCTGCCGCTGAATCCGTAAATGGTCCGGTTAAAGATATCATGCCCTTTGCTCTCGGGGTGGAGCTGATTCATACCTACACATTAATTCATGATGATTTGCCTGCTCTGGATAATGATGATTTGCGGAGGGGAAAACCGACAAACCATAAGGCTTTTGGAGAAGCAGCAGCAATCTTAGCCGGAGACGCGCTTCAGACTTATGCCTTTCAACTTATGACCGACACAAAGCTAATGAAGGATATACCTCCGGAAACCATTTTACGCACTGTTCATGAATTATCTCGCGCTGTCGGACCTCTGGGAACCATTGGAGGACAAATGGTCGATCTGGAATCAGAAGGGAAGCAAATCGATGCACCTTTGTTAGAATATATTCATATTCACAAAACGGGCTGTTTAATTCGTGCATCTATCAAATCAGGCGGTATTCTGTCTCAATGCTCTGAAAAAGATCTAGATGCCTTAACCCGTTTCGGAGAAAATATTGGCTTGGCATTTCAAATAATAGATGATATTCTGGATGTTACAGGGGATCAAACAGAAATAGGCAAAGACGCTAAAAGCGATATTAAAAGCAACAAAGCAACCTACCCTGCCCTGTTTGGGATTGAAGAGTCTAAAAAAAATGCAAAAAATTTAATCGATGATGGGATCGGTTATTTAGACCATTTTGATAGTTCAGCAGACCATTTAAGGGAAATAGCCCTCTATTTTATTTCAAGAACCCACTGATAATGACTAATTTATTAAAAAAGATAAACAATCCGAACGATTTAAAAAAATTAAAAAAAGATGACCTTCCCCTTTTAGCTGCTGAAATCCGAAAGCTTATTATTGAGACTGTCTCGAAAACCGGTGGACATTTAGCTTCCAGCCTTGGAGTTGTTGAATTAACCATAGCGCTTCATTATATTTTCGACGCTCCTGACGATAAAATTATATGGGATGTCGGGCATCAGGCTTATACCCATAAAATCCTGACAGAGCGAAAAAGCAAATTTCACACTTTGCGTCAGTACAAAGGTATCAGTGGTTTTCCAAAAATTGAAGAAAGCGATTACGACGCTTTTAACACCGGTCACAGCGGCACCTCTATTTCAGCGGCGCTTGGCCTCGCAAAGGCCCGTGACACTAAAAAAGAAAATCATTCCGTCATTGCTGTAATCGGTGATGGTTCAACAACTGCAGGAATGGCTTTTGAAGGCTTTAACCAGGCTGGTCATCTGAAAAGCGACCTTATCGTTATCCTGAACGACAATGAAATGTCTATCTCCGCGAATGTGGGCGCTGTTTCAGCCTACCTGAGTAAAATTCTCACGGGTCAGCTCTACACTAAATTAATTGATGAAATAGACACCCTTTTAAAACATATCCCTAAAATAGGTAATCGAGTCTCCCGATTAGCGCACCGGGTAGAAGAAGCTATCAAGGGGATACTCATTCCGGGTCGTATTTTTGAAGATCTTGGATTTAATTATGTGGGTCCCATAGACGGACATGATCTTTTTCACCTCGTGTCCGCTTTACAAGGTATAAAAAAACTAAAAGGGCCTGTTCTTTTTCATCTTGTCACCAAAAAAGGGAAAGGATATCAGCCCGCAGAAGAAAAAGCGCCTTCCTTTCATGGCGTCTCATCTTTCAATATTGGAACCGGAACCTTTTTAAAGAAAAAGTCATCTAAAACATATACCGAAGCATTTGGTGATTCTATTACAGAACTGGCTCAAAAGGACATTAGGATTATTGCAATTACCGCTGCAATGACGGATGGAACCGGTCTTAGCAAATTCGCTAAAAAATTTCCTGACAGGTTTTATGATGTTGGTATCGCTGAGCAGCATGCAGCAACTTTTGCCGCTGCCCTGGCTCTGGAAGGTCTTAAACCTGTTGTCGCTGTTTACTCCACTTTTCTGCAGAGAGCTTACGATCAAGTCCTGCATGACATCTGCCTTATGAACCTGCCTGTAACTTTCGCATTGGATCGCGCGGGAATAGTGGGAGAAGACGGCCCAACACATCATGGGATGTTTGACCTTTCTTATATGCGCAATCTTCCGAATCTTGTTTTCATGGCTCCTAAAGACGAGAATGAATTGAGACACATGTTAAAAACTGCTCTGGAGTTTAACGGTCCCGCTGCTTTAAGATATCCACGCGGATCAGGACCCTCTGTGAATTATGATAAAAAAATAAAACCATTAGAAATTGGAAGTGCCGAAGTGTTGAAGGAAGGGGATGAACTTGCCATTATTGCTATTGGAAATATGGTTTCCCCATCACTAAATGCCGCAGATATTCTTTCCCAAAAAGGAATCGATGTTACCGTTGTAAACGCACGGTTTATAAAACCACTCGATAAAAACCTCATTATAAAGCTTGCTCGTAGAACGAAGAAAATTGTAACCGTAGAAGAAAATGTCTTGCAGGGTGGATTTGGCAGTGCTGTAATGGAAATGCTTGAAGAAGAAGGAATAGCTAACATTCAATTTAAACGTATTGGAATACCTGATAAATTTATTGAGCATGGTTCTCCTGATGTTTTAAGAAAAAACTACGGATTAAATGAAGAATGTATTGCCGAGACTATCTGGAAGCATTTTAATCTTTCTTCATTACAAGCGATGCATACCGAAGTAGAAACAAAAACTTCTAAAGTTCTAATGGTTAAATAAACCTCGCATGTGATAGCACGCAGATAGAAGTTCGGTTGACTGTGGAACCGAAACCAAAATGAAAAGTAAAATTCGTCCTCGCTTTTTTAAATTTAGCCTTTGCGTTTCCTTAATATTTTCTGTCACTCTAATAATTCTATTACCCTCTTTAGTTTTTGCCGCAACTGTCTATGTGAAAAAAATAAAAACAAAAATCACGGAAGCGCCTTCCCCAAGATCAAAAATTATTGCTGTTATTAATCCGGGTGTTCCTTTAGAGATAATTAGTAGAAAAGGAAAATTTTATTATGTAAAACTACCGAATAATAAAAAAGGATGGGTCTTTAAATTTAAAGTAACAACTAAAAGATCCACCGGAAAAGATGGGGATGATGAATTATTTGCGCTCCTTGTCGGAGAAAGGAAAACAAAAGCAGATGAAGCGTCTACAGGTGGAAGTATACGAGGCTTAAGCAGAATTTCTGAAAGAGATGCTAAAAGCAGAGGGATAAAATCGGAACATATTCAGTCTGTTAAGAATATGGAAAACTTGCAAATCAGCTTAGAAGAACTTGAATCGTTTCAGCTGAAAGGAAGATTGGGAGAATACAGTGAAACTAAATGATATGAGATTTAAATATTTCTTCATATTTATAATGGCTTTTACATTTTCCCCCGTGGGATTTGCTCCATCATCTTCATCTGAAACTTTAGAAGATTTTTTGAGAGCAATGGATGCAGAAATGCAAAGACAACTTGAGGAAGAGAGAAAAAATCTGAAAAAACCACTGCCGGAAAAACAACCTGAAAAACAAAAGCAGCAAAACCAACTAGAACAGCAAAGACAAGAGGAACCGCTTGGAGGCATTCTCGGAACGATTATAAAAGATAAAAAAACAAAAGAAATAATTGGCGCTTTAGGGAAAGGCATACAAAGCTTACAGCCAATACAGTATAATGAAGAGAAAGCCCTGGGAGGAGCAATTGCAACTCAGGTATTCAGCCGCTTCGGCGGAAGCTATAATAACAAGAGCCTCCTGCAGTACGTAAATCTTGTCGGAAATTCAGTGGCTATGTTTTCAGACCGATCCAATATCCCGTATCACTTTGCCATTCTTAATAATCCGGAACCCAATGCCTTTGCCGCACCCGGTGGTTATGTTTTTATAACAACCGGTTTATTGAGAAAAATAAAAAATGAAGCGGAGTTAGCTGGTGTTCTGGGGCACGAAATTGCCCACATTTCTCAAAAACATACCCTGAGGACCCTTCAGAGAAGTAGATCTATTCAGGGAATTAGCGAGTTGAGCCTTTCATTAATGGATAAAAATCCGGCAATGTTTAGAAATATTATTAATGATATCTCTACCATTCTTTTTGAGCATGGATTGGATCAAAAGTTAGAATATGAAGCCGATAGAGTAGGGACTGAATTTGCTTACAGAGTAGGCTACAACCCCCGGGGTTTGAACGACTTTTTAAAGACTTTAAGGAAAATCAGGGGAAAGGAAAGATCCATTTTTTTTAAAACACATCCCTCTCCATCGCACCGGATAAATAAATTATTGACAGAAGTCCTTCCCAATTACCGGGGCATCGACAAATATCGCATACTCACTTCACGGTTTAAAGTAGAAACCAAAGGGAAACTTTAAAAAAGTTCATTGAACAATTAGCAATCATCAATAAAAAAAGCTGGTGGCTAATAAATACTGATTATTGATTAATTGAACTTAAATTATAGTTTGGAGTAGCCTATGTTTAATGAGTTGAACTTCAATCAGCTTTTAAAACTCACCTGAAAAACCTTAATCATTAGATTGGGATTCTGCTGAATCAGCATAAGGACAGCCTCCTGGTGGCGGTCCCTGATGGCCACCCATACCCGGAGACTGAGGAACAAAATTTATATTCCCCATTTTGGATAACTCGTTCATAGTATCGGCATTCGATTTAACACAATTTGAAGTAAACCTTGAAAGGACTTTACTTAATTTTCTGCTCCCGCATTTTTCACATTTCCGCTTAAAAAAATTTGATATCCTTTGCCGCGCCTTCTCCATAAAAGAAGTGACATAGCCACACTTTTTGCATTCATATTCGTATATCGGCATTGATTAAACCTCTTTTTACATTGTACATGATTATAAACCCGGATTAATAAATCTATTTAACCACAAGATTTAAAAGTTTATTTTCCACATAAATTGATTTTATAACCTGCTTCCCATCTAAATATTTTTCTACTTTCTTTGATTGCATGGCTAAATCCTTTATCTCATCTTCACTCATATTTACTGGTATTTCCATTTTATCTCTTACTTTACCATTAACCTGAACAACCAGTGTAAAAATATCTTCTTTTATAAATTTACTGTCCCACTTCGGCCAGTTCTGTCTATGGACACTGTTCTCATTACCTATACGATGCCAGAGTTCTTCTGTGAAGTGAGGAGCAATCGGTGCAAGTAATAAAATTATGGTTCTGACAGCATCTTTCCATTCAGGCGTATTCATCAGAGGAATCTCTTTGAGCTTGATCAGTTCATTATTAAATTCCATGAGTGCTGCGATCATTGTATTAAACTTAAAAGAGTCTATATCTTCTGTTGTTCGTTTAATCGTTTTATGGGTTAACCGTTTTAACTGAAGGATATTTTTTTCTATCGGTTTCCCAGCAATATTTTTTTTATCGAGAACTGTGTTCCAGACCCGTTGGAGAAATCTGGATGCCCCTTCTATACCACGGCTATTCCATGGTCCACCTTCATCCCATGGGCCGATAAACATCAAATAAGTTCTTACAATATCCGCTCCATATTCTTCGATCAGTTTATCCGGATTCACAACATTTCCTCTAGATTTACTCATTTTCTCCGAATCTTCACCTAATATGATTCCCTGGTTGAATAGATTCAACATCGGCTCATTGAAATTCACCAAGTCAATATCTCTCAGAACCTTCGTAAAAAACCGGGTATAGAGCAAATGCATAGTCGCGTGTTCAATTCCACCGGTATATTGATCTACCGGCAGCCAGTATTCTCCCATTTTATTTTCAAAAGGCGCTTCATCATGATAGGGACTCAAATAAGCATATTGGTACCAGGAAGAACAAATAAAAGTATCCATAGTATCAGTTTCCCTTTCCGCATCCTTTTTGCATTTAGGACAGGTAGTTTTTAGAAATCCTTCATGAAATTTAAGTGGGGACTCTCCGGTTGGTTTAAATTCCGCGTCTTCAGGAAGAGATACCGGTAGGTCCTCATAAGGAACCGGCACAATACCGCAATCTTTGCAATTGATAATTGGTATCGGAGTACCCCAATATCTCTGGCGGCTAATCAACCAGTCACGTAAACGGTAAGTAATAGAAGTTTTTCCACAATTTTTTTCATTTAAAAAGTCGGTAATAGCTTTTTTTGCATCTTCATTTGAGATTCCGTTAAAACTGTCTGAATTGGTCATTTCCCCTGCGTCTACATGTGCCTCTGTTAAGTCTTTTCCGTCCCAATCGTGCGGTGCTACTACTACAGTGATATCAAGTCCATATTTTTTTGCGAAAAGGAAATCTCTTTGATCGTGCGCAGGAACACCCATTACTGCTCCGGTGCCGTATTCCATCAAAACATAATCTCCAATCCATATTGGAATTTTCTTTCCAGAAAGAGGATGAATGGCAAAAGAGCCGGAAAAAACTCCTTCTTTTTCGTTATCCGCAGAAAGTCTGTCAATTTCAGTTTGACTTTCAATAGCTTTAATAAATTTTTCAACTTTTCCCCGCTTGCCTGAAGTTGTGAGCTTTTCAACCAGCGGATGTTCAGGAGCAATTGCCATAAATGTTACACCATATAGCGTATCCGGCCGGGTAGTAAATACCGTCATCGGATCTCCCTCTTCCGTCATGAATGTAATATCAGCCCCTTCACTCTTCCCAATCCACTGTGCTTGCATTTTAATAACCCTGTCCGGCCAGTTGAGTTCACTGAAGTCAAGTAATTCATCTTGATACTTGGTAGTTTTCAAAAACCACTGATCAAGGCTTTTCTTGATAACAGGCGTCTGACATCGTTCACAGTGACGATCATCTCCCCAAACCTGCTCACGAGCTAAAGTTGTATTACAATTGGGACACCAGTCTACTGAAGATCTCTTTTTATAGACCAGGTTCTTTTCCAGAAATTTAAGAAAAAACCATTGATTCCACTTATAATAATCCGGGTGGCAGGTAATAATCTCTTTGCTCCAATCAACCATAGTTCCCATTGACTTTAACTGATCACGCATTCGCTCGATATTCTTCATGGTCCACTTATGTGGATGTATTCCCAGCTTAATGGCCGCATTTTCAGCGGGTAAGCCAAATCCGTCAAATCCCATAGGGAAAAGAACATTGTGTCCCTTCATCGCCATATAACGCGCTTTTGCATCGGACGGCGCAATGGCATACCAGTGCCCTACGTGCAGGTCTCCGCTCGGATAGGGGAACATGGTAAGAGCATAATGCTTCGGTTTTTTGGAATTCACCATGGCACGGTACAGGCCATCTTCTTCCCATTTTTTCTGCCATTTCTTTTCAATCTGTAGATGATTATATTTTTCTTCCATTTTAATTATTTAAACTATTGCACCCCCTGAGAGCCCTTATTAGCAGGGATTATTGCGGGTCTCTCTTATTATAGGAACCCTGGAGAATGATTTTTTTCGTAGAAAACTGCTATATGGTTTTCATTTTATTAGGTTCTATTGTGATAGTCAACTAATCCATTTATTCGTATAATAGCCAGATTATTAAAAAAATTATTTTGAAATCGAATCAGATACAATTGACATCCAATTAATGCTTTGTTAAGTTAAACGAAATAAAAGAACAGTTATGCCGTTAATAGACAATTTCTATGTAAGCTGTCCGAAAAGATATTTCTCAGCTTGTACTTCCGCTTTTAAGCAGCGAAGCGTTGCATAAGTCGCTGTAAAAAAAAACAAGAACTAAACAGTGCCTAAAAAGAACTATCTGAAGATCAACCCGATAATCATGGGCTATTACAAACTTTTACAACGTTGCAGACAGTTTTCAAACAACCAAGGCAGATCCAAATTCAAGGAATTGGTTTAACTGTTGCAAATAAAAGAAAAACATGCAAAACCGTTTTGTCACTATATTGTTTTTTGCTTTTCTTTTCATTCCGAGTGTGGTTATCCCATCAACTATCAAGGATATAGCCCGCATAAACCTACCTCTTTCCCAGGGCGTTTTCTTAGTAGCGACTCATGATTTAGGAGGTTCTTATTTCAGCAATTCCGTAATCCTTTTGGCTAAGTACAATAATAAAGGAGCTTTAGGGGTTATTATTAACAGACCATCCGGGATTTCCCTGCCAGAAGTTTTGCCTAACTTCAAAGGACTTAAAAAAGATTTTGGCACTTTATTTGTCGGGGGTCCGATTGCTAGATTTTCACCAGTTTTACTCTTGCGTACCGAGAGGGAGACAAAGAACGCCCATCACATTTTTGACAATACTTTTTTCAGCACTGATGTCAAATCAACTATTGAATTTATTTTAAACAAAAACTCTAAAGACAGAGTACGCGTATATGCAGGCTACGCAGGCTGGCATGCGGGGCAATTAGAATCGGAAGTTGCCCGTGGGAGTTGGAGAGTGGTAATGGCAGATCAGTATACTATTTTTGATAAAGTCTCGGAAACTATATGGGATGACCTGATGAGTATGGATACCCCTTTATTCATCAAAAAGCAGGACAAAAAAACTCACCGATCCTATTATCAGGGACTTTAAGTAATTCCTCTTTTCGTAAATCCTTCAGAAAATAGACGTTTAATTTAATAACCACAACAAATGGAAAACTGATAATTAATACCTTTATTATTTCGACTTCGCTGACAAAAAAGGCTTCTTCTACTAAAACATTGAAGGGTAGAAAGACTTTAAATAATGAATTTCTTCAAGTGAATACAAGGACACAGCGCAAATGATCAGTATACTAATGACGAAGGCAGCAGTTGAAGGAAGGATTAAATATTATAATCTTACTTTAAAAAACAACGGATTTTTTTATAATTCCGTAACCGAGGATACATGACACAGTAGCTATAATTACTACGGAAGTGCTAACAACCCTCTCAAAATTATCCATCCATTCTCCCATTTTTTCTATCGAGCCTACGAGAAACCCGCTGAAAGACCCCATAGCTATGCAACTTCCCAATCCAAAAAAAACAATATAGAGTAAACCAATCAGTTGGTTTTGAGTTTCGATAGCCAACGCTAAAATAATCGCACCACTTCCCGCCAGTCCATGCACAATACCAACACCAAACGGAAGATGGAAATGCTCGTGTGTCTTATTTGATTGGTGAGAATGAAGATGCAAATGCTGATTATCATTTTCATGTTTGTGAAAGTGAAAATGATGTTTATCTTTTATCAGTTTATACCAAATTCTGAGACCAAGAAGTATTAGCATCACACCAACAAGGCTTTCCAGTTTAATAAACAGTGTATCCTTTATTCCCAATTGCATTCCTTTAATTGCTAAATATAAGATGAGAATGGTCAAAGTATGCCCAATACTCCAGACAGCGCCCCTGTAGAAAGCTGCTATTTTATTTCTTGTTGTTGACGCAATAGTAGCTACACCTGCAAGATGATCCGGCTCAAGGACATGAAGAAAACCAAACCCAATGCCTAACAAAAGAAAAGTAAGTAGTTCAGTCATATCTTAAATAAAATATAAATAGAAACCACAGGGCGGCAAGTTGCCGCAATCAAATGAAGCTTCTGCTACGGTATCTAAAAAAACTTTTTCAAACCTTGCATAAGGCGCTGTACTTTGCATAAGACCCTGTAAAAAAGAAAAAGTAAACAGTGTCTAAAAAAATGAAATGTTGAAGTTAGAAATACAGAATGGCAAAGCCGGAACTAAAATTATTATAACCACGTAGATCACGAATGGCACGAAGAAAATGAGCACCACCTGAAATTCCTAAGGAGAGTTACTCTTTCTATATTGCTCCATGACAACCGACAGGTATTGACGGGCTTCTTTCAAATCAGGTTTGAGTTGGAGGGCCTTTTGGAAATGGTTGATAGCTTTTAAATACTCCTTTTCTTCCTGAAAAAGAGTCCCAAGGTTGATGTGAATTTTCGCATTTTCAGGATCAATTCTTAACGCCTTCTTATAATGTTTTTTCGCCTTATCAATTTTCCCTTTAGCAACCAAAATATTCGCAAGGTTATTGTGCAACTCTACAGAAAACGGATTTATTGCTAATGCCTGCTGGAAATAACTTGCAGCCTCCTCTCTCCTTCCTAAGGTATTAAGGACATATCCAAGATTATTTAAACTCTCCCAGAATTTTGGATTATTCTGGATAGCTTTCCTGAAGTAAATAGTTGCTTCTTCAAAATCCCCTTTTTGCTTTAGAGCAAGTCCTAAATTATTGTAAGCAACAGCATAACTCGGATTTAGACGTAGAGTTTCCTTATACTGTTTAATGGCTTCATTCAACTTGCCCTGTTTTTCTAATTCGATACCCATATTGTTATGCGCCATCCAAGCTCCAGGATTTTTGGCCAGTGTGTCTTCCCAGAGAGAAAAGTTTTTTTTAAATATCTCCGCTCTATGAAAAGTGGTAAAAGTTAGGAATCCAAGTAAAAGGATTCCTAGTGATGCTTTTAAATATTTCTTCGATTGAGCATGATATTCTTCAACAGTATTCCTGTGCGATGGCGAGGAGAAAGAAGAATCAAGCAGCGATGTAGCTATCCATACAACCATAACAATTATCCCAGGACTTGCCAAATACTGCCAATGATCAGCTACAAAAGAGTAGCGCATAAAATAAATATTAAAAAAACCTAAAACAGGGAATAGGTTGATCATAAAATAACCCGAACCGGCGAGAATGGGACCTCCCCATATCTTACGTTTGTTCCAGAAAAAGACAATCAGAAGTATTAGGGCGACTGTCGGCATATACGAGCTTAGCTTTTGTGGCTCCATGGACCAGTGAGGATAAATAAACATCAAATCGAAAGGAAATACTAGCTTTCCCATATAAAACCAGACTGCACGACCTGCAACAAGAATACGTTCTAAAAACCCGGTAGACCACGGCTCCCCAACAGCACCGGCTCGATTGTATTGAAACCAGATAGTAACAGCCGAAAAAAAAACAGAAAAAGTAAAGAAAGGAATAGTATTAAGTAATATTTCCTTTTTTAAAGACCCATCTGACCACCAGTGATAGAGAAGAAGTAAAATGGGGAGCATAACAACAGATGTTTTGCTTAACAGTGCCATAAAAAAAAATATTACGGAAAAAAGATACCATTGTTTTCTTTGACTATTTGTAAAGTTTAAATAACAAATTAATGACAGCATAAAGAAGAATGTTGATTGAAGATTTTTAATTTCTGTAATCCATGCGACTGACTCTACGTGAACAGGGTGAACGGCAAAAATAGTTGCTGCCAGCCAAGCACTCCGAAATCTCAACTTGTAGAGAATAAGCCATAACATGACACCATTAAAAGCATGCAAAACTATATTGAAAATATGGTACCCCATGGGATTGAGGCCCCAAATTAATCGCTGCAACCATAGGGTTGTCGAAACCAGTGGAAAGTAATCTGGAGCTTCTGTTGTCACCCAGAAACGCTTCAAGGCATCCGGCTTGGCCATAATGGGATTATCTGTTAAAAAAGTATCATCATCCCATATGAACCCACCGTTAATTGCTGGAAAATAAGAAATAAAAACTAAAATAAAAATGGATAGTATTTTTATCATAGGAGAAATTAGTTTAGGATTTAAACCTGAAAAATGCAATTGGAATTGCAAGAGTATTGGCAATAGGGTGCTGTTGAAAAAAAGTACGGTTGGTCTGTCTCTGCCGTTTTGACCGGAGGGAGAAATTTATCTATCAAAGATAATTGGGAGTGAATCGACTATCTCGCCGTGGAAAGCAGTGAAACAGTCACTGTACTCCAAAAAAAATATTCGAGGTAGGTCTGGAATGAAGCAAACGATGCATCTTCGTTCTGTTATTTATATTTTTTAACTATATCATTAACAAGTGCGCTTGTTGACAAACCCTTGACTATCGGAACGAGCTCCACCTTTCCTCCATATTTTTCTACAATATCCCGACCTACTACTTGTTCAATGCTATAATCACTGCCTTTTACAATAATATCCGGTTTTAGTTCGCATATCATGTTTTCCGGAGTTTCCTCGGGGAAAATGCATATATAATTTACATATTTAAGAGCCGCTAAAATATTTGCTCTTTCCTGTTCTGTTTTTAAAGGCCTCCCCTCTCCTTTTAATTTTCTTACCGAAGAATCGCTGTTTAAGCCAACAATCAGTATATCTCCCAGATCTCGTGCTTTTTGTAGATATTCTATATGACCTCCATGAATAATGTCGAAACAACCGTTAGTAAAAACAACTGTTTTTTTATAGCTTTTTGCCTGGCTTACAATTTGTTTTAATTCATTTAACAGCAATATATTTTGCGCTACCCGTAGAACATTTTCTTCTAAAAGCTTTTTTAAACTCTCTTTATGAATCACTGCTGTGCCTACTTTTCCCACTACAGCACCAGCCGCTATATTGGCTATTTTCGCAGCATCTAAAAAATTTAATTCGGATAAAGTTGCCATGGCAAAAGCGGCAATAACCGTATCACCCGCCCCGGTTACATCGTAAACCTCTTTAGCTTCTGTAGGGATATGAATTGGTTCATTGTCTCTTTCAAACAGGCACATGCCATCCTTTCCTCTTGTAACCAATAAGGAGTCGAGTTGAATAGAGTCCATCAATTTTTTAGCTGTATCTGTCAAATTATAATTA
The DNA here is from genome assembly GCA_036011265.1 of Nitrospinota bacterium. Taxonomy (GTDB): domain Bacteria; phylum Nitrospinota; class Nitrospinia; order CAJXCL01; family CAJXCL01; genus CAJXCL01. Next base: position 18,767 of record DASCNB010000175.1, read on the forward strand.
CCGGTGCTATTTTCTCCAGAGGCAATTTTTACTTCATGTTCGTTGGGCGTTAATATATTTCCACCCTTATATTTCGAAAAATCTTTCCCTTTTGGATCCACAAAAACGAGCTTATTATTCTGCTTTGATGTAGTCATAATAGTTTTAAGAATATTATCTGTTAGTAAACCTTTTAAATAATCAGAGCAAATAACTCCGTCTACCATAGGAATCGTTGAAACAAGATAAGCAATTATTTCTTTCTCAATTTTATCTCCCAGATACGTTTTACCTTCTCTATCAATCCTTATGATTTGCTGGCTATGAGCTATTACCCTGATTTTATTTATTGTAGGTCTATGATCAAATTTTTTAATTCCATCACAGTTTATATTTTCTTCTTTAAGCAATTGGAGCAACTTATCTCCTTTTTGATCCTTCCCAATAGCGCCTGTCATATAGACATCACAGCCCAGAGCAACTAAATTATTAGCAACATTTGCAGCGCCTCCAGGTATTAAATTTTCAGATTGAACTTCTACTATCTGAACAGGGGCTTCAGGAGAGATTCTGTCAACACTTCCCCATATATATTCATCTAAGATCAGATCGCCAACAACAAGTATTTTTATTTTTCTTTTAGGAGAAAGCAACTTTTTAATTTGTTCACTCATAAGAAAAGCCTTAAACAATTATCAATTCATATTTAACAATTAGCAATTAATATTCCTCATTGATAATTTATTTGAATAGTTCTCTTTCTATTTCCTCACAAATTATATGACCGATTGTGATATGCGTTTCCTGAATTCGTGGAGTATTGGAAGACGGCACCACGATTGGAAGGTCTACTAACAGCTTGACTTCTCCGCCACCACAGCCGAGTAACCCAATCGATTTCATCTTATTTTTTTTTGATAATTTGAGTGCATCAATAACATTCTTTGAATTACCGCTTGTGCTAATCGCGATAACAACATCCCCTTCGCAACCTAAAGACTCAATTTGCCTTGCAAAAACTCGGTCAAAGCCATAATCATTTCCAATTGAGGTCAGGATGGAGGTATCCGTAGTTAAGGCTATAGCCGGAATGGAAATTCTTTCTAATTTAAACCTCCCTATTAATTCTGCGGCCATATGTTGAGCATCCGCTGCACTCCCGCCGTTTCCCATTAACAAAATTTTTTTATTGCTTTTCAAGGATTCGCAAATTAAATTTATTGCCTGTTCTACAGGTTTAGCGAGTTCATCAGCAACCTGTCTCTTTAAATCCGCGCTTTCCAACAAACATTTTTTTATATTTTCAAGCATATAATATTATTCTTTTAGTAATTAAGGACTAATGGTATCGCATGAATCCGTTTTTTTCAAGCTACTATTGTGAACATAAAGAGATATTTGTTATACTAAAAAAAAGAATTCTCCGCAAAGATAGCGGATCGGCAGCTCCATTCGGTAGTGGCCCCCGGCTACGCTGCTATTGATTGGATCTATTTATAAACACTATAAAATCTAAATAATAAATGTCTCATCAAAATATTGTAAATAACCTCGCTATCAAAACAGAATCTAAAATCGTATTTATCGTTTTGGATGGTATTGGAGGACATCCCTTAACACCAACTGGAAAAACAGAACTGGAAACTGCCCGTACGCCAAACCTCAATAAACTTGCCTCCGTTTCCATTTTAGGACTAAGCAATCCAATTGCGCCCGGGATTACTCCCGGGAGTGGTCCTGGGCATCTTGGACTTTTCGGATACGATCCTCTTAAATGCAATATTGGAAGAGGGGTATTGGCGGCTCTTGGCATTGGATTTCCT
>DASCNB010000176.1:0-12794 GCA_036011265.1 Nitrospinota bacterium
GTTTCATTTTTATGATCCTCACCCATGCTTCCATCAGGGTGAGCTCCAGCCGCGTTGAAATACCTTAACGAAACGTACTTTAGATGATTAGCAATGGATAGACCGTTTAAAATTTCTTCAACCAGCATTTTGGAGGAACCGTAAGGGTTTATTGGATTAACAGGGTGCGCTTCCGTAATAGGAATGTCCTGCGGTTCACCGTATACTGCGGCAGTCGAGGAAAAAATAAAGTACTTGACCCCGGTTTCCTTCATAGCCATCAGCAAATTCAAGGAATTGATTACATTATTTTCATAATAAGCGCCGGGATTTTTCACTGATTCCCCTACGAGGGAAAAAGCGGCAAAATGCATTACCACATCTATCTTATTTGATTGAAGCGTCTCTTTGAGCAGACTGTAATCCGCCATGTCTCCTTCAATAAATTTAGTTTTTTTAGAAAGAGATGTCCGGTGACCGGTAGAGAGGTTATCGAGAACCGTTGTGCAATAGCCTTGCTCTAAGAGAAGACGACTAATAAAGCACCCAATATATCCTGCCCCGCCTACAATTAATACATTCATATCATTGTCCATTATAAAAAAGCTGTCAGCTTTCAGCAGTCAGTCAATTGCGCAATTTTCTTTCTTTCCCCATTCCTCAACCCACATAACGGTAGCGCCAGCGACCGCGGTTGGCATGGCTAAGAAATTAAGTAGAGGAATCGTTGTGAGAATAAGGGTTGAGAAACCAAAACCAAACGTTAAAAGTATCCTCTCTTTTAACCTTTTCCTGAGTTCTTTAAAAGAAATATTATGAGCCGACATGGGGTAATCCACGTACTCCAGAGTGAGCACCCAGGCACTGAACGCGACCCATAAAATCGGCGCAACTACGTTAATAACTGGAATCAAAAATATTAATAAATACAATGACGTAAGAAGTAATATGTAAAGTAGTTTTTTAAGTTCTGCAATAAGAACAGGCATGAAGTTACTTATCATTTTCCGCCATCCTCCAGCCTGATCAGGTTTCTTTCCAGTTAGATATTCCTCCACCCTCTCCGACAACAAACCGTTAAAGGGAGCACCCACGATATTGGCAACAAGCGTAAAAACAAAGAAGACTATAATGAGCGTTACTATGGCAAAAAGAGGCCAGAGAAACCTTCTAAGCCAGTCGGCTTTATCCGGTAAAAGCCATTCGACAAAAACGGAAAACTGTTCCGCTCCATACCATATCAGCAAACCAAAAAGCATTATGTTAATTATCAGTGGGATTATGACAACCCCCCGGATGCCCGGTTTTGTGATTATCTTCGCGCCTTGTAACAGATAGTAAGTGCCTTTAAGAGGGTTATGCATACTCATAGATTGTAATTTGATATTCAGGTAGTTTCAAATCTTTTTATTTATTAGCCACCAATATTCGAAGACACAATTAAAGGGGTTCTTTCCAAAACATTTTGTTTTGAAAGAATGTCTTATTGTAAATAGTCCTGCTCTACTTTTATAATTGCATTCTTAATTCAGTTGCTATATTTTTAAAGTTCAAATTGAGTTCCCCCTATTACCAAATGGAGGAAAAACCAATGAGCAAAGAATATAAATTTTTAATCAACGGCCAATGGCTTACGTCTTCTGAAAACCATGAGATCAAATCTCCTTATAACGGTGAAGTCATTGGCAGAACCTATCGTCCAAGCCCTGATGATGTGGAAAATGCTATAAAGGCGGCTACCGCAGCCTTTGAGATTACTAAAAAAATGCCTCCTTATGAGCGGTCGGAGATTCTTTTCAACATAGTCCGCATATTACAGGAGAGAAAAGAGGAACTGGCGCAGTCCATCGCGGCAGAAGCAGGCAAGCCGATAAAAGCAGCTAGAATCGAAGCTGAAAGATCGATCCTCACTTTCACTATTGCCGCGGAAGAAGCAAAAAGAATTAATGGCGAAATAATCCCTCTGGATATTCATCCCTATGGAAAAGACAGAATCTGCAATATTTCCAGATTTCCTATAGGCCCTATTGCGGGAATTTCTCCATTTAACTTCCCTTTGAACCTGGTAGTTCATAAAGTTGCTCCATGCATTGCATCGGGGAATACTATGCTCCTGAAGCCTGCTTCTCAGACCCCGCTCTCATCGCTTAAATTAGGAGAAATAGTCATGGAAGCTGGACTACCTGCAGGCGCATTAAACATCCTTCCCTGCACAGCCCAGGGTGCTGAACCTTTAATAACAGATGAGCGAATAAAAAAGCTGACATTTACCGGAAGCCCTGTCGTAGGATGGGGTCTTAAGCAGAGATGCGGAAGAAAGAAAATAACCCTTGAGTTAGGAGGAAATGCCGGAGTTATTGTTCATAATGACGCTGATCTTAACTATGCAGTTGATAGAGTAATTATGGGTGGGTTCGGCTATTCCGGACAGGTTTGCATTTCTGTCCAGAGAATTTTTGTGCACAATGAAATTTTTGAAGAATTTAAGGAAAAATTTATTAAAAAAGTGAAAGCATTAAAAACTGGCGATCCTCTTGATGAAAATACCGACGTTGGACCAATGATTTCTGAAAAAGAGGCGGACCGGGTTGAAGCATGGATTAAGGAAGCTGCAAATAATGGTGCTTCAATACTGACCGGAGGAGAAAGAAATAAATCCATGTTAGCGCCAACAGTAATAACTGATGTAAAACCGGACATGAAAGTCAGCTGTCAGGAGCTTTTTGCTCCGGTTGTAACTCTGGCAAGCTATTCTGATTTTCATGCCGCGGTAAAGGAGGTCAATGAGTCAGAATTCGGACTCCAGGCCGGTATTTTCTGCAAAGATCTGGATTTAATTTACAGTGCTTATAATGAACTCAATGTCGGAGGACTCGTAATAGGAGACGTTCCTACTTTCAGAATAGACAACATGCCATATGGTGGAGTAAAGAGTTCCGGACTCGGCAGAGAAGGCATCCGCTATGCCATAGAGGAAATGACAGAGTTGAAAGCCCTGGTTTTGAATTTGCCCAGTTAAGGAACAGCTTTAATAGTGGCACGTACTTTAAAAGTGTTTGCCATATAAACGCATTTTTTTATATCATATTCATCCTGTAATCCTTTTAATTTTTTTTAATGAAGAATATTTTTCTCAACGGACCACCGACATCTAACGTGATAAAATTTTTAACATTTTTCATAACATCTATCCTTGTTCTTGGTTATGCAAGCAGAGCATTTGCTTCGGATGAGTGGCAATACTGGAATAAAATAAAACTAAAACATTCTTACGGTAAAAATTTAGATGCCCATTTTAATATTGAACAAAAGTTTGTGGACGACTTTAATCATTTAGGGACGCATAATTATGCGCCAGGAGTTGTTTTTAAGATTAACAAACATTTTGATTTTGAATTAAACTATAAATATGAAACAGTAAAAGGTGAAACAGAATGGTCTGAAGAGCATAGAGTGGAACTAATACCGACAATTAATTGGAAACTAAAGGAATACAAAATCCAGATTAAAAGCAGGTTTGAGCGTAGAATTGTTGAAGGGAAAAATAAGTGGGTGTGGAGAGAGAAATTAAAAACAAAAAGACAGATTAAAATTAGCGTTTTCGAGTTTACTCCTTTTGTTTCAGAAGAAATATTTTATGATTTTAAGATTAATGAATTTAATCAAAACCGGTTTGCCATAGGATTATCCAAAATGATAACCAAGAATTTAGGAATAGATTTATATTATATGCGGAAGAATAATAAAAGGGATGGCGCCTGGCCGGGAGTGAACATTTTAGGAACAGAATTTGCCATAAAGTTTTAATGCATCAACATGCTCATGCTTGCTTGGGGCTAACGATGGAAGAATGATGAAAGCCTCCTAAAAAAATGATTTCTCTTATATGATGACCTCCATGCACAGTTAAAAGAGACAAAATAAAAAAAGTACTAATTGGAGGATAGTTAATGTTTATTTGTTTTAATAAAATTTCAAAAGTTTTTATTTCCTTTTTTTGTTTATTAATAATCCAGCTTTTATTAAGCGGAATTTCAGAGGCAATAGAGAACCCTTATGAACTTCACTACCCTTTTAGCACAGCGGTAATTCACTATAAGGTTACCGGAGCTGAAATAGGAGAGGAGATATTGTATATAAAACCTGACTTTCAAGCCCTTTTTATTAATACGCGATATCCATACCTTGATAAAATGAAACCAAAGAAGCATCTTACTTTAACTACTCCAGAATATATATATTATGTTGATCTTATAAAAAAAATCGGAATCAAACAAAATAATCTAAGAAAAGCTTTGATAAAAGCCTTTAATAGTTTACTCGAAAAAGAAAAAATTGTTGTCAAAAAAAATGTAGAGGCGCTTGGGACGGCGCTTATAGGAAATCTCTGGGGGAAAAGGGCGCCGTTATACGAAAAAATCTTGGGCATTGATTGTGACCTTATAAAAATATTTGGAGACCGGGTACTTATATGGCCTGGAGTAAATATTCCACTTAAACGTAGTAGAACAACGGAATATGGAAAATATGGTAATAAAATTATTAGTACTGCATTAAAAATTGAAAAAAATGTCCCTATTGCATCGGCTAAATTTGAAATCCCGGAAGGTATTTTAATTTTGGAGGATTCTTATTTGACGGATAGATTTGAAACCCCTGATGGTATTTTAATTAACTTCAATAAAGTTGAATATAATGAGAAGTTGGAAAGGAAGGTCATGACCCAGTTTCATGCTATGCGCGTTCCTAATGCAATAAAAATAGCAAAAGAAAAAATAGCTCGAAGGATTCTATTATATACAGTCGGTATAGAAGAGAATGCCCCGAAAGATATGGACGACAGTATTTTTGCCGACCAGGATGTTCTGAATAATCCAGATATAATCTATGAAATTAAATATCGCGATGAACTGAAAGAAGATTAAAACTTGAACTGGAGATAGAAAATCAATCTGTATCAATCCGTTTCATCTTCAACTACTATTGAAGGCGTTCTTACAAAGTATCCGAAATTGAAAAAATCTGCTAAATGAGTGGGGTCCCACTTTGAACCTTGAATTGTAAATTCAATATTAAAGGTGGGACTCGAATTCCTTATGATTAGGTTATAAAAATGCCTCTTACCATTATTTATTTAGTAGCTGGGATGTTGTTTGTTGGAGTTTTGCCATTGCCTGGTGGCTATTATGAAATATTGCGCTTAGTTGCATGTGCTTCATTTGGATTTGTTGCTTTTGTTTCATATGACAGACAGGAAAAAAATCTTCCCTGGTTTTATGGGTTTTTAGCTATTATTTTTAATCCAATTGTAGAATTCCAATTTGTAAAAGAAATGTGGGTTATGGTGGATATTGTGGGCGGTATTTTATTGTTAGCAAATAAGGAAAAAATTCAAGCTGTCTAAGCTCTGCATAAGGCGTTGTAAAAGGCAAAAACTAACAACGCCTAAAAAGTCATTAAGAAAAACCAATCCATGCCTGCGGGGTTCTGAATTGCGCAAAGCATTATTTTATCAATCTGTTTCATCCTCTGCCATATTTTTTTGAAACCTGAAGGTAAACTTAAAGAAGAGTCGCTGTTTTCACATAAGATAGTTTTTTTATTTTCGCCGGAATTCTGAATAAAGCGCGCTTGGGCCTGGTTCCCAATCCTTTTTTATCTTCCCTCCTCTTTTCTTTTGCCGATAGCAGATTTTCCGATCCTACAGGATCAAATTTAAAACAAATCGATTTGTCCCCATGTTTAAGGAAGTCAATTATAAGATTGAGCGAATGCCGGTTCAATTCTTCGATATAAGTTTTCTCCAGGTCCCATCTTGATTTTTTTGAAACAAGCACTACTGCCTTTTGCCATATGGCAAGGTCGCTCAATTTAACAGTATGGAAGAAAAATTTTTTTTTCATTTTAAATGACACCAGCTTTCGTTTTACCATTTCCTGCAAAAAGACGTCATTATGATGATTGCGCTTCTCAATTACCATCCGGGCAGTCTTCCAGAACTTTTTATTTATAAATTCGTCTGACCGGGATTCCCAATATAGATGCCCGAATCCTTTAGTGGAACTTGTCAGATAAAATTGATTCGGTACATAGAAATTATGGGAAACGATATCCGCGGCAAGATGAGTAAGGTATCCGTAAACAAAAGCGGTTGTACAGTTTGAGTCAGCCCTTGAAAGCATCTTCCTTGCCAGTGACCAGTTATGGCAATGGTCCCATCTCTTTTTTACCCCCTTCCCGATAAAAATATCCGCACTTATGCATCCGTACAAATAATCATTGGGAAATGCTTTTAACATTACCGCTATGTTCGGGGCAATAAGGTTCAGGTGTTTGAGAACATATGTACCCTGCATGATGTGAAAGCCAGCCCCCCAGGCAAAGGCGTTTTCCGGAGTAAAGAGAACACAAAAAAAACAAACAGTAATGGATAAAAGAATTTTCATGAAAATATTTCTAACCTGCCCATAATCTCCTCCTTCGCAAGGATGGGAAGAGCCAAGCGAAGGGGTGGTAAACAAAAAAATTATTCTACTTATTCTTCTGACACTCCATCCACTCCTCGAACTTTTCGTTAATAATATTAAAATCTGTTTTATTGTCGATATCGAGTGCTGCCCCTCCATAGGTTGTCTCCGCGACAGACATCCTTGTTCCGAGAATCCTGTCGACAATGCCCGTAACCTTAGTTAATGTTAAAAATGAACTGATTTTCACGGAAACTTCACGAAATCCGATCTTGCTGAAGAAAAGCGTAGACAGGATAAGGAGATAAAAAAAAGCGGCGTCTTTAATTCCTTTCAGGCGTATTAACCTGATGAACATTGTAAAGATGTTTCGCAACTTTTGTTGGTAGCGGAGTTCATACATATCCTGAAGTCTGAATCTGTTAGCTATCTTAAATGGTTTAACCAAATGAAGGTTATTGACGCGATATTTATTTTCTTTAAATGGAAGAACAGCCAACTTGAGACCTTTACCTCTTTTTCCCGGTGCAAAATGCGATAGGGTTTTTTCCGAGACAACTCCTACGTAATAATCGAATCGGCTTAAATCACAGTTGGAAATAAATTCATTAATTTCATCCGGAACTAGCATGGGAATATCACCTGCGACAATCAGAACTGCCATTTCTTTTTGTTCCGGAGAAATTTCCATTCCTGCCCTATAGCCCGGTAGCGTATCAATAAAGGCCGTCCAGACGTTATCAATAACATTATCTTTTTGCGGAACTACCTTTACAGTCTTAGACCCCTGACAAGCTTTGGAATGTTTTTTAAGAAGGGAATGAATCTTTTCTGACGGTCCTACAATTCTGATTTCTCCAATAGATTCCACATTCTGAAGAGCCGCAAGCACCCGGATAAAGGAGGGAATTTCTCTAATCTCCAACAGCGCCTTATTTTTTCCAAAAACTTTTTTTGCGCCACGCCTGTCACCGACGAGCAATATTGCATTATAAACTGCCATAAATGCAAACTATTTAGACAAGTTAGATTCCCCACGGTCTTGCTGTGGGTAGCTTCAAATTCCTATAGAATAACTTATTTTAAACGTACCATACCCTATTTTGCTTTTCCATAAAAAACACCGGGATCTATTTAAAGTAATTGGTGTCAATGAACGATTGTAATATAATACAAAAATCAAAAAAATCTGATAAAATTCAACCTATGCTCCAGGGTTCAAAAGGAAAAAATATTAATCCTACTGGCAGGTTCTTTAGGCTTGCTATACGATAATTTTAGAAAATGGAAAAAATGGAAATTGACAGCAGGCTTGCTCTCATTCAGGATGCCGACCTTGAAGGTAAGGTTGTTTTAGTGCGTGTTGATCACAATGTAGTAAAAAAGGGGGCCATTGTTGATCCTTATCGGATAGACGCCACCTTCGGGACTTTGTATAACATTGTGGAAAGAGGTGGACGTCTTATCCTTATGACCCATGTTAGTAGACCGAAAGATAAAAAAACCGAGAAAATTACAATTTCCAAAAATTCCACTGTAGATCCTATCGTTGAATATATTGAAACGAAACTCCACACAAAATTTATGGTACCAAAATTTAAAGAAGAAGGTAATGGGAGGGGTTTTTTAGGCATAGATACTTCTATCAACTTAGCGATCAAAGACTTAAAAAAAAGAAAAATCGGGGGTATATATCTTCCAAACACCCGATGGTTTCAAGGGGAAGAAGGAGACGAAGCAGCAAAAAACCAATTTGCCCTTCAACTGGCGGGTTTGGCGGATATATTTATCAACGATGCTTTTGGGTCATGGCAACCACATGCTTCCACGGCAAATATTTCAAACTATTTACCCTCCTATGCAGGGTTCCTTATGCAAAGGGAGATTATCAACCTCAGCCATGTCCTTTCTCCGAAAAAACCCTTTTTAGCGGTGGTTGCCGGAGCAAAGTTTGATACTAAAATAGGTCCTCTAATGGAAATATATAAAAAAGTGGACGGACTAATTCTCGGAGGAGTTATTTACAACGCTTTTCTCTGCGCCAAGTATGGCATTAAAATAGCTGGTGTTCAGGAAGAAGATGTTGCAGCTGCAAATCAGCTTTTGAAACTCGATTCCAAAAAACATAAAATTCTTGAACTGAAGTATCTTATCGAGTCAGACTCTATGAAAAACAAGTTAGAGGGACATTACAGGGAGATAAGTACTGACGATTTTAAAGAGGGCGATTCCTTTGGCTATGTTCTGGATGTTTCTCCAAAGTCATTTTCCCAGCCGGAGATTACCAATATCATGCTCTCTGCTAAAACTATTTTTGTTAACGCTGTCATGGGATACACTCCTCATTTTTACGAAGGCTCAAAGGCCCTTGATGAAACAATAGACAAAAATAGAACTGCAAAGATTTTATATGGCGGTGGCGATACCTTACAGGAATTTAAAAATCTTTGTCCTGGACTTTATTTGCAGGTGTTGGATAATTCACAGTATTACTTTTTTACAGGTGGCGGTACTGTTTTAACCGCTATTCAGCACAATTCCCCATACAGCTTACCGCCTGTTCAGGCATTGATGAAAATGAAGAATGATTGAGGTGAACTATGCAAACTTTTTTAAAAATGTTTTTGTCTGTTATTATATTCTCTATATTTGTCGCATGTTCCGGTGAGAAGAAAGAGAAGGAGGAGAAGGAGGAAGCCAAAGCAAAAAGCGATCATCTGTATAGATCGCAATTCGATGCCCTGGAGAAAGCTAAAAACGTAGAAAAGGAACTTCAAGATACGTTCAGTGAAAAGCTCAAGAAATCAGAAGAGCAGGAAAAGTGAAACCTTGAAAATGATTTTTTAAATTTTGAGATAAAGAAATTTCAATATAGCTTCGTAGCCATCCTAAAGCATGACCATTCCGCCATCCACAATGAGGTAGCCTCCGGTAATAAAACCGGAAAGGTTTGAGGCTAAAAAAAGTACAGCATTAGCAACGTCTTCCGGAGTGGCAAGTCTTTTGAGTTACAACAGCAACTTTGTCTTTAAGATTTATCATTCTCTTTACAGTCTACTATAAAACAGTTAGCCACTTATATACTAAAGCGTAACATTGCCGATAATTACCCACGAAAAACGCAAAAAGCACTAAAAAATAAATTAATTGACCTTGTTAATTTAAAATTTTATAGTATAAAGTTTCTTGAAATTGCAGATCTCGCGTATAAACGAACTTACACTCCTTAAAACCTATGGGTAAAGTTTTGTTTGAAAATAAAGTTGCTTTAATAACCGGTAGTTCCCGCGGTATAGGGAGCTCGATTGCTAAAAAGTTCGCTTTATCAGGCGCGGATGTTATTATAAATTATCGTAAAACCGGCGGCGCGTCTCAAAAACAGGGAGAGGCCTTGTGCAATGAGATAAATGAAATGGGACGCAAGGCATTTTTTATCCAGGCTGATATTTCAAAAAAAGACTCTGTTAAGGCATTGTTCAATGAAACGAATGAAAAATATGGCAGGCTGGATTTTCTTATTTTGAATGCCGCAAAAGCTCCTTTTAAACCAATTGAAAAACTTTTTGAGCGGGAACTCAGGCAATTGGTTGAGACTAATTACCTGGGAAATATCTTCTGTATTCAGGAAGCGCTTCCGCTGATGGAAAAATCCGGGGGTAAGGTGGTCTTTATCTCAAGTCTTGGAAGCCGCTTTTACAATCAATCCTACCCCCTTGGAAGCATGAAAGCCGCCATGGAAAGTGTTGTAAGAGACTGCGCGGAGAGTCTTAAAGAAAAAAATATTTCTGTTAATGGCATTTGCGCGGGACTTGTTAAAACCGACTCTTTTAAAGTATTAAGACAATACATGGAAGAGGTAAATAAAATACCGGATGATCTCTTTGTGGAACCGGATGAAATAGCGGATGTGGTATTATTTTTATGTGATGCGGCAAGCAGGGGAATGCATGGACAGACTATTGTTGTTGATAAAGGACTCAGCAACAGACTTTATAGATAAAATTTTTAGGAGGAATTATGAAACAAAATTTCATTTCTGAGCAAATGGTTATTGATGAGATGAAAAAAGCTATCGTTGAAACGTTGAGCACGAAGGAAGAAACTATTAAACCTGAAAGTTCTCTGATAAATGATATAGGCGCTGAATCCCTGGATTTTCTTGATATAAATTACAGGCTGGAACAGAGCTTTGGGATTAAAATGGCGCGCCATTTTATCCTTGAACATATTGAAGAGATTTTTGGTGAGGGCTCTGCTATTGATGAAAATAATCAGCTGACCGATAAGGCCATCCAGCTCTTGAAGGTGCGGTTTGAAGATGAACTTTCTGATTTAAGCCCCGGTGTGGATGTTGATGAAGTGCCGGCCTTAATTACGGTCCAGTCAATCGCAAATGGTGTTATGGATATCCTTAATTCTCTTCCTGAAAAATGCGCGTGTGGTAATTCAGCATGGAAATTAGATAATAAAACACGCATTAAATGCGGATCATGCGGAGAGTATGCTGTTTTTGCCAATGGAGATGATTTAATTAAAAAATGGTTGGAAAATGTCCAGAAAGAAAAAAACATCTTCTAAACGAAGGGTAGTGATTACCGGTTACGGAATGGTCACCCCTTTAGGAAAAAATACCAATGAAACATTTGAAAACGCGAGTAATGGTCGTTCCGGTATTGATTTCATCTCCACTTTTGATACAAAAGGATTGCCCTGCCGGATAGGGGGCGAGGTCGATGTCGGCTGGCAAAAAGAAGAGGAAGAAAATAGCCGGACACAAAGGCTGGAGAAATTTTCTTCCCGCGGTCTTAAATTACTAAGAGTCGCAGCTCTCGAAGCCGCGCAACAGGCAAAACTTGATGAAGTAACAAACCGCGAAAAAATCGGCGTTTCTATTGGTACCCACGGAGACAACCCCAAAGTGGAAGAGATGATGTTCCTGCACAGGTTTTATGACGGGAATGGAAACTGGAACATGAAGGGGCTCACACAGACAGGCGGATATCCCTATCTTCAATTTTTTCGTAGAAAACCAGATGTAGCTTCGTCTATCCTTTCAATGTTATTCAACTGCAAGGGACATAATTTTTCTCTGGTATCCGCGTGCGCGGCTGGTTCCCAGGCTATTGGAGAGGCATACAAAGTAATTCAGGAGGGTAAGTGCGATGTTATGGTCGCTGGCGGCGGTGAGGCAACTCTGGATTTCATGGGTCTTATGGGATTTGTTCAATTAAAGGCTTTGGTGGAAAAATATAAAACTCCTCAAACGGCATCCAGGCCGTTCGACCGAAGAAGAAATGGATTTGTATTGTCGGAAGGCGCAGGAGTTGTAATTTTAGAAGAATTAGAGCATGCCCGTTCAAGGGGCATTTCAATATCAGGTGAGCTTTTGGGGTACGGCTCTTCAGCTGATGCTTATAGAATTACCGATACACACCCCAAGGGTAAGGGAGCTATAATGGCCATGAGAAGAGCTTTGGAAGACTCCTCTGTTAGCCCGGATGAGATTGATTACATTAACGCGCATGGAACATCCACTCAGCAAAATGATTTGACTGAAACCCGGGCAATCAAAGAGATATTCGGTGAAAGATATAAAGATATTCCGGCATCTTCCAATAAATCAATGTTAGGACATACAATTGCCGCGGCAGGCGCTATAGAGTTTATTTTAACACTTAAAGGTATAAACCGTTCAATTCTTCTCCCTACCATTAATTATGATCATGCCGATCCAAAATGTGATCTTGATTATGTGCCGAATGAAGCAAGAAGCAAGAAACACCGGAAAGCGATCTCAAATTCCTTTGGTTTTGGAGGTCAGAACTCGTGCTTATGCTTAGGCGAATATGAAGAATGAGGACGAAAGCGTTGTTGTTACCGGAGTAGCATTGGTATCTTCCCTGGGCCTGACTGCAGATGAAACATGGGAAGCGTTACTTTCCGGAAAGCACGGAACCCTGCCAATAAAAGATTTTGACGCAAACGGTTTTCAATGCCGGGTTGCCGCCCAGGTTCAGAATCTAGACCATTCTTCGTTGGGTGTTCATCCAAGGGATGCCCGGATAATGGATAAACATTCCTATATGCTTCTGAAATGCGCTCGTGACGCGTTCACGCAATCCAACCTGGACAAAACATCTCTTGCCCCTGAAGATATTGGTTTTTTTGCCGGCATGGGAATGGTCGATTATAAAGTTGAAGATCTCATCCCTTCAATTATGAAATCAATGGATTCAGAACGGAACCTGGACTACAACGCGTTTTATTCAGGCGGATATCAGGAAATATATCCCTTATGGCCGCTCGCAATGTCGAACAATATTTCTTTCTGTCAGATAGCCATCAGTT
>DASCNB010000177.1:0-5478 GCA_036011265.1 Nitrospinota bacterium
AAACCTTGATATCTTCCCGATAATTTTCGGACGCGACCCATAGCCTTAAAACTTCTGCTCCACTTTTATTAATAACCTGATCCGGGGTCATAACATTTCCCGCTGATTTCGACATTTTTTTTCCTTCTCCATCCACTACATAACCGTGAGTCAAAACAGTTTTATAAGGCGCCTTCCCCCGGGTCCCGATAGATGTCAATAAAGAACTTTGAAACCAGCCCCTGTGCTGATCACTACCTTCAAGGTAAAGATCTGCCGGCCAGAGAAGATCGTCATTTTTTTCAACCACTGCTGCTTGACTCACACCCGAATCGAACCAGACATCCAGAATATCCGTTTCCTTCCGGAAATCTTTACTTCCACATTTGGAACATGTTGTTCCGCCCGGCAACAGATCCGCAGCATCTTTCTCAAACCATATATCGGTCCCATCTTTTTCAACCATTTCCGCAATATGTTCCGAGATTTCTTTACCCTTTAGAAACTCCTTACATTCTTTGCAACAAAAAACTGTAATAGGAACCCCCCATGCTCGTTGCCTGGACACGCACCAATCCGGCCGGTTTTCCACCATTTCGTAAATCCTGTCCATTCCCCATTCCGGAACCCATTTTGTTTTTTTTATTTCTTTCAGGGCTTTTTGTCGAAATCCGCCTGATTCCATAGAAATAAACCACTGGGCAGTAGCCCTAAACAATATAGGGCTTTTACACCGCCAGCAGTGAGGGTAGGAATGAGTGGTTTTTTCTTCCTTTAATAAATATCCGTTTTCCGATATTTTTTTAATGATTTCAGGATTGGCCTTCCACACATTCATCCCAGCAAATTGTTCCACGGAATCGATGAAAAAACCGCCGTCATCCACAGGGTTATAAACATCCAGGCCATATTTCATGCCAATTTCATAGTCCTCCTGTCCATGTCCCGGAGCAGTATGAACAGCACCTGTCCCCTGTTCCAATGTAGCGTGTTCTCCCAAAATCACTGGCGATTTTCTCTCTATGAAGGGATGTCGGCAAACAACCCCTTCCAATGATTCACCCTTAAAGGTCTGAAGTGTTTTAAAAGATTTAATATCACATTTTTCCATAACAGGATTTACCAGTTCCTCGGCAATTATAAATACCTCTTTTCCTGTTTCGATTGCTGAATATTTTAGTTTTGGATGAAGACAAATAGCTAAATTAGCCGGTAATGTCCAGGGAGTCGTAGTCCAAATTATCACTGAAACAGGTTTACCTTTTAATTTCGGGAATTTATCTTTAAGATTATCCTGGACCGGAAACCTCACATAGATAGAAGGAGATTCGTGATCAGCGTATTCCACTTCTGCCTCAGCCAGAGCTGTCCGGCAGCGGGCACACCAGTGAATTGGTTTAAGCCCTTTATAAAGGCTTTTATTTTCTATAAATTTTCCAAGCTCTCTAACTATTGTTGCTTCGTAAGAAAAATTCATAGTAAGGTAGGGCTTTTCCCAGTCTCCAAATACACCCAAACGTTTGAATTCGGACCTCTGAATGTTGATGAATTTTTCAGCAAACTCACGACACAATTTTCTGAATTTGCTCTTAGACATGTCCTTTTTTTTGGATCCTAGTTGTTTTTCAACTTGATGTTCTATAGGAAGGCCATGACAATCCCATCCCGGAACGTAAGGAGCATCGAATCCTTCCATGCTTTTTGATTTGACCACAAAATCTTTAAGAATTTTATTAAGCGCTGTCCCCGCATGGATATGGCCATTTGCATAAGGGGGACCATCATGGAGAATATATTTGGACTTGCCATTTCGATGTTGCCTGATTTTTGCATATAAATTTTCCGATTCCCACTTTTTTAAAATTTCAGGTTCTAATTGAGGTAAGTTTGCTTTCATTGGGAAACTGGTTTTAGGAAGGTTTAAAGTTTTCTTGTAATCCATTTAAGTTTACAAATGATAATAATGATAAATAAAAGGCGGAGTTGAACTCCGCCTTAATTAAACAATAAGCTCCTTTTTCAATATCATGCTACTAAGCAAAAATCAAATATAAATATATTAGATAAAATGTTAAAATAGTTTGTATAAAAGAGGTAGAAAGCTGCTTTAATCAGTTTCATAAGTGGTAAGAAAATACTTGTTTCTTAACACATCTGTGTCAAAAAGGTGTCGCCAATTATTTGACAAAAAGGTGTTTCACTGTTAGAAATTTAGTTTTATAATACATATATTGGCAGAGAATAATTTTTATCTCATTTCAAATCAATTAGTTAAATGAAAACCTTATATAATGGCATCTTAATTGCTCATTTCGATTGAATCTATTGATCTATTTCTATTGAGTTGAAAGAATTATTATGGATATTGCATCGATCATCGGAATTATTGCGTGTTATGGGCTGATAATTATGGCTATCGGCACGCAATTAATACTCTTTATTAATATTCCATCCGCTCTGATAGTAATTGGGGGAACCATTGGAGCAACCATGATTAATTTCCCATTGAAAGACGTAATTGGAGCCATTGCTGTGGGAAAGAATGTTTTTTTTGTAAAGAGTTCCGACCCTGCAGAGATTATTAAGGATTTGGTTGAATATGGAAGCAGGGCAAGAAAAGAAGGCATTCTGGTCTTAGAATCAGTTGTCGGGTCTATTACAGATGAATTTTTAGGCAAAGGCATTCAATTAGCTGTTGATGGACTGGAGCCCAAATTTATACAACAAATTATGGAAACAGAAATTGAAAGATTAGAAGACCGGCACAAACACGGTGCCGATGTTTTTGCGACGATGGCAGCTTTAGCTCCTGCTTTCGGACTGATTGGAACTTTAGTCGGACTCGTCTTAATGCTACAGTCAATGGATGATCCAAGTTCTATCGGGCCTTCGATGGCCGTAGCGCTCATTACTACCTTTTATGGCGCTCTTATGGCAAATACATTGTTTACTCCGATGTCCGGAAAATTAAAAGCCAGAAGCAAAGAAGAAATGTTAATAAAAGGTTTAATATTAGAAGGAATATTGAGCATAGCGGGGGGTGACAACCCCAGGATTATGGAGCAGAAATTAAATTCATTTTTACCTCCTAAATCAAGAAAGACTACTTTTCAATAAATAAAATGACAAAAAAACGGTTCCATAAAATTTTACAATTAATTAAAGATGAAAAAGGTGGCGCATTCATTGTTATGTTTACATCTTTAAGTGTTATTCTTCTTGCCTTTTTTGTTTTACTTAATTCAATGGCTACTATAGATGAGAAAAAAGTTACAAGAGCTGTCCGATCCATCAGGGGAAGTTTTGGCGTACTTTCTTCGGATCTAAGATGGTTAATGGGAATGAAACCAAAACTTTCTTCCGAGTTTGAAATTTTAGCAATTAAAGAGCTTGAAGTACACTCCCTGTCAAGGGAGCTCGAAAACTTCATTATGCGGAAAGAAATGGGGAAAGATTTTAGTATTCTTACCACAAAAGGGGAAACAATTATTTCGCTTTCTGAAAAAGTCGGTTTTTCTCCCGGCAACGCTGAATTACAGCCGTCAATGTTGCCGATTCTGAATAAAATTGCCGCGCTGATTAACCGGACCGGAAAGACTGTACATATTGAAGGACATACCGACAATATTCCAATCAAGACAAAAATATTTCAATCCAACTGGGATCTTTCAACAGCAAGGGCTGTAAATGTTCTCAAATATCTTGTAGAAAAAAAAGGTGTTGACCCGGCAAAAATAGCTGCCGCAGGATTTGGAGACGCCAGACCTCTCTTTTTAAATGATACTTCGCTGAATAGAAGCCATAACCGGAGAGTGGATATTGTCATATTAGACAATAAAATTGAGCTTTAAAATGAGAAACAAGAAAAAAAAATCTGAAGAAAACGGACTTGATCCCAACGCATGGATGGTTACTTTTTCTGACCTGTTAACATTAATGATGACCTTTTTTGTGATGCTTTTAACGATGTCCTCTGTGCAATCTACAGAAGTGAAGGAAGCTTTTAGTTTTTTTGATAGCTTCTACTATGAAGAGGGCGATCCCGAATCTCAGTCCATAGATTCTTATGGCGTTCTGGATTCCCAAGGCTTTAGCCCGCAAAAAAACACACAATCCGGTGATTTAATGGGTTTACCTTTTAAGCAGATATCTGCAAGAACGATAGCAAAGGATGCTGATGAACTTGAGGCGCTATTGACAGAACTTGCGCATAACGCAGAAACAAAATTTACTGATTTTTCAGAAGAAGAAGCTAATGAACTAAAAAACATTGCGATAACAAATGATCCGAGAGGAATAACGGTTGATTTGCCTGACTCATTACTCTTTAAACAGGGAGATGCTGCAATTAACCCTCACTCTATTGCAATTTTGAAGATATTGGGAAATTTGGTTCAGAAAACGCCATACATTGTAAAGATTGAAGGACATTCAGACAATGTGAAAGCTAAAAGTTCTGTTTTTCCCTCCAATTGGGAATTATCAGTATCCAGAGCAACCAATATCATGCGTTATTTTATAGAAAATAAATTTGTTGCAACTTCAAAGAGAATTTCGGCATATGGATATAGTGAATTTCAACCATTAGTGTCTAATGATTCTTTAGAAAACCGTAAAAAAAACAGGAGGATTGAAGTAATTTTAAAAAAACCGAAAATTTAGTTGAATTATTATTTTTGTGTTAGCTATCTTCAATTTAAGATTGTCGAAATATCAGGTGGCTATGTCGTGGTGAATTTTTCGACTTACTAAGGACAGGCTTTACCGAATTATTGGTATCCAGGGCTTAGCTTTATATTCACATATTCTTTAAAAGGATATTAAAATGGCAGAAGAAGAAGAAAAAGAAGATGAAGAAATATTAGAAGAGGTTCCTAAAAAAGGCGGAAAACTTAAACTTATAATAATTATTGTAGCGGTTCTGGCGATTTTGGGAGGTGGTGGTGTCTTCGCCTGGTTTAAATTTATTGCTCCGGCTATTGGGGTAGGAGAAGAAACTGTTAAAGAAGAGAAACAAAAAACGGAGTCAGATAGCGATGAAACTGGCGCCGGTGCTATGTTTCCTCTGCAGTCATTTATTCTTAATCTTTCTGGAGAGGGTGGAAAAAGGTTTTTAAAATTAACAATAGAGTTGGAAATGAGTAATACGGCATTAAGTAATGAAATAACCGCTAACCTTCCCAAAATAAAAGACTCAATATTAATCTTGTTGAGTAGTAAGACATTCAAAGATATTTATACTGTTGAGGGCAAATTCAAACTACGCGATGAAATAACCGCTAGAATTAACCGTTTTCTGGTTACAGGCCAGGTAAGAAGCATATATTTTACAGAATTTGTCATTCAATAATTTTTTTGGAGATATATTATGAGTCAGGTTTTATCACAGGATGAGGTCGATGCGCTATTAAGAGGCGTCACCGATGGAGAAATTGAAACAGAAACAGACCAACCGATAGACGACTCCGGCATAGTTCCTTACGATTTAACCAGTCAGGA
>DASCNB010000178.1:0-25959 GCA_036011265.1 Nitrospinota bacterium
AGGATGCCGGAATATGCCGAATTGCATAAAAGAGTAAAGGAAAAACTTCAGAAATTACTGTTTACAAACAGGAGCGTTTACCTTTCTACATCTTCTGCTTTCGGTGTAATGGAAGGCGCGATTAGAAATTTGGTTCAAAAAAAATGCGCTAATTTTGTCAACGGCTCATTCAGCAGTAAGTGGCATGACGTAACAAAACGATGTGGTAAAGAAGCAGACGACTTTAAAACAGACTGGGGTAATCCTATAACTCCGGAGATGGTTGATGATGCCTTAAAATCCGGTGAGTATGACGCAATGACAGTAATTCATAATGAAACCTCCACAGGAGTTATGTCCCCGTTAAAAGAAATTGCGGAGGTTATGAAAAAATATCCTGATGTTTCGTTCATCGTGGATACTGTCAGTTCCATGTCCGCGATGAAAATCGACGTGGACCAACTGAGTGTTGACTGCTGCATTGCCGGAGTTCAAAAAGCCTTTGCTCTTCCACCCGGTCTTGCAGTATTTACTACATCGCAAAAAGCTCTGGATAAAGCGAAAAATTCTAATGACAGAGGATATTATTTCGATTTTCTGGAATTTGATAAAAATGACGCAAAAGACAATACGCCTTCTACACCATGCATAAGCCAGATATTCGCTATGGACACTCAACTAAATAGCATGTTTGCCGAAGGGTTGGAAAAGAGGTTTGCCCGGCATAAAGAAATGGCGGAGTTTACAAGAAGCTGGATAGTCTCCCAGGGATTTGAGCTTTATCCTAAAAAAGGATATGAATCCATTACGTTGACTTCCGGGAGGAATTCCAGAAACGCGGATTTGGCAAAGCTTAAAAAAGAGCTCGGGGAAAGAGGGTTAGCTTTTGATAACGGTTATGGAAAAATTAAAAATGAAACTTTTAGAATCCCCCATATGGGCGATCTTCAAATGCAGGACTTGAAAGAACTTTTTGGTTTGATTGAAGAAATTTTACCGGCTTGTTGAAAAAAAATTGAAAGTGTTTAGCTAGTGCATTCCTCAAAGCTCTACTGAAGGGTCGATGCTTAACCGATAACTACAGGAGAAAGTTTTATGGTTAATTATATAAATGGAAATGCGGTTCGAATCGGAAATATCATAAAATACAATAAAACATTATACCGGATAATGACTGCAGAGCACATAAAACCCGGCAAAGGCCCCGCCTATATGCAGGTAAAGCTTCGGAATATCAAAGATGGAACACAAACAGAAGCCAGGTTACGGTCAGATGAAAGGGTCGAAAAAACGGTCCTGGAACAGGTGGAAATGGAATATCTATATAGCGATTCGTCAGGCTACTGCTTTATGAATACCACAAACTATGAACAGATCCATTTAAATGAAAAAATTCTGGAAGGAATGACAAAGTTTTTTATCCCGAATATTAAAGTTTCTGTTGAGTTTCACGAAGGGAATCCCATTAGCCTGGAAATGCCTGAAACAGTGGATATGAAAGTTGTCGAAACAGCGCCGCCGCTCAAAGGAGCGACCGCATCGGGTTCAGGAAAACCAGCCACTCTTGAAACAGGATTGGTTGTTACTGTTCCACAGTTTATCGAACCAGATGAAACTGTGCGAGTAAACACGGCAACTGAAGAATATATTGAAAGAGTTAAAAAATAGGTTTTCTTTCACCTATTTTTTATTTTTATTCCAATAATTCCAATAATAATAATAAGCGCTTTTCATTTTGTTACCTCCTATTATACTTAACGGGAAATAACCGAATTTATTAAGAAAAACAGTGTCAAATGCTGCTCTATAATTTCCGCTTGATCGTAGATCTTTTTAAATTCTGATTGCCTAATTAGTGTAAAAACGTATCTCCTTCATCATGAAGCAATGGCAAATAAAAAGAATATAATTTATGTAAATTATACTATAACTAGATTACTTATTAACTTTAGTATAATAATATTAGATTTATATAATAACAATTATGCTAAATTAGTAGCATATTGATATTTAAAATCTTGAATGTCAAGAAAAAAATGAGCCATAAAAAAAGAAATTTTTCTGACGTTTTCTATTAAAGCTTTCCCGTTACAAAAAAAACAAAAAGGTTCCAGCTTCTTTATTGTCATCCTTGCAAAAGTTGGGATCTAGATAGTTACCGAATAAATGATTTTTCGTTGTTTCAGGCCTCTTACGGAAGTATCATGACTGAAAAAAATAACATATAACTTACAATTGATCCTTTCGCATCATGTCCCTGAGTAAAATTTTAAATTCATTTGCTGCTGTCATTATCCGCTTTCGTCTTCTTGTTATCATCCTTACAGTATTCTCAATAGGTTACGCGTGGCATATTTCCAAAGGCCTG
Source organism: Nitrospinota bacterium (assembly GCA_036011265.1). Lineage (GTDB taxonomy): Bacteria > Nitrospinota > Nitrospinia > CAJXCL01 > CAJXCL01 > CAJXCL01. The sequence continues at coordinate 2,348 of DASCNB010000178.1, forward strand.
GTATTTAACAATTCCAATGAAATGTGGTTTTTAGAGAATGACAGGACTTTGCTGGATTATAACAACCTGCTAAAGCTATTTGGAGACGATGAATTTATTGTTATCGGGATCGAAAATAGAAATAAATTCTCAATCTTTCAGCGGGAAAGCATTGAGGCTATTCATGAGATAACGGAATTTTTAAGAGACCTCAACCACATTACAAAAGTTCAGTCCCTTTCAAAAGTGGAAATCATCACCGCTACTGAGGATGTATTAACAGTAGAAAAACTTTTCGATCGATTTAATCTCTCGCCGGAAGAATATAAAGTAAAAGAAAAAACCGCCCTCAACGAACCGCTGATTAATGGGTTTCTTATAACGGATGATGGCGCTTTTTCTCTGGTTTATGCGAGGGTCACGCATGTTGAGGGATCAATAACACACAAGGTTGAGTTGTCCAGAAAGATACAGGTTTTTCTAAAAAAATTTCCAAAGAGAGAAAGGTTTAATTTTTATTACGCCGGAGGTCCTGCACTTGATGAGAGTTTCTTAAGCATTTTTGAAAATGACCAGAGAGTGCTTATCCCGCTTGTATTAATCATAATTGCCCTGGTGCTTTTATATTCTTTCCGTTCGCTTACCGGAGTTCTCCTTCCTGTTATTGTAATTCACGGCACAGTAATTTTTGTTTATGGCTTTACCGCTTTAATGAATCATGAGCTTAATATTTTAAACGCAATCGTTCCTGTTATTATTCTTGCTATTGGCATTGCCGATGCTGTTCATATACTCGTGGATTATTACCATGAGGTAAATATGGGGAAGACAAGCAAGAAAGCCGCTGAAAACACTATCATAAATCTCTTTTCTCCCTGCTTTTTTACTTCCATCACAACCAGCATCAGCTTTCTGGCGTTCACAAGCAGCCGGATAGTCCCCCTGCGAGAATTAGGAATGCAGTCAGCCTTTGGAGTTTTCGCCGCTTTTATTTTATCGATCACGTTTTTGCCGGCGCTCCTCTCTTATATAAAACCTAAAGATCTGAAAGCAAAAAAAATCATGCAGGAAAACATCTTTTTTAATCTTTTTATAAAGATTGCCAAATTCACCCCTGAACAAAATAAAAAAATACTAATAACTTACGGGATTTTAACGATACTGTTTATCTACTTTGTGCTTCAGGTAAAAGTAGACGCAAACGCCATGAACTATTTTAAAGACAACGCAACAGTAAAAATTGATACGGAATACATCGATTCACGGCTCAAGGGGACACTTAATGCGGAGTTTGTAATAGACGCTGAAACAGATGGCGGGGTGAAAAATCCGGTGTTTTTACGTAAACTCGAAAGATTCCAAAACTATCTCCAAACCATACCAGAATTTGGCAGGGTTATTTCCATGCTTGATTATCTGAAGAAAATGAATCAGGTAATGCATAATGATGATAAAGCCTATTACAAAATCCCTGACTCAAGAGAGGAGGTTGCCCAATATCTCCTGCTTTATTCTTTCGCATCACCGGACGAGGACCTGTCAGATATGATAGATTTTAAATACCGCCACGCAAGGATAAGTGTCAGAATGCCAATAATGGACACTTCTAAAAACAAGGCATTAATGAAAAAAGTTAAAGTGTTCCTTGAGACAGAATTTCCTCGTCTTCCCGTAAATCCCACAGGTCTGGTTATTTTGTTCAACAATATAGACGAGTACATTCTCGACAGTCAGATTTCCTCCTTTTCCCTGGCATTTCTGTTGATTTTCTTCATGATGATCTTAGTCTTCAGGTCTTTAAAATTCGGAGCCTTAAGTATGATCCCAAATCTACTGCCAGTCCTCGCAGCCGGCGGTTTGATGGGGTTTCTTGGAATAAACCTGGAATTCGGCACTGTTATGGTCGCCTGCGTGGTCATAGGGATTGGAGTTGATGATACCATTCACTACATAGGCCGCTACTTAAGAAAAAGAAGAGAGAATATTGGTAAGAGAGAGTCGATTCAACTCGCGCTTACAGAATCCGGCAAGCCGATTATATTTACATCGATCATATTATTTTTTGGATTTTTTGTCTTACTCTTTGCGTCATTAACTCTTAATATCTACTTCGGATTACTGGTTTGTATCGCTGTTATAGTTGCCCTGTTAGCGGATCTGTTTTATCTTACTGCTATCATCCTCTCTATACCGGAAAAAACTTAACCACTGAGGGCACAAAGTGGCATAGCCGAAATCAAAATTGCAACCCCTAAATTCCCATCTAAGAAGAGGGGTGTCCCATCGGGACGGGGTGTGTAAAAAAACTCTGCTAACAAAACACGATTTTATGCATCATATTCGTGTAATTAGTGTAATTCGTGCTTTAGTTTATTTTTTAGTGTCTTTGTGTCAATACTTTGGTAGCAGCGAATCTGCACTAATATCTGTGCGGAAAAAAAACGGGCATGTTTTTAAAAAACCGATCAAACAAAATCATCCACAGTTGGTGCATGTATGACTGGGCGAATTCCGCGTTTGCCGCTACCATCATGGCGGCAGTCCTCCCTTCTTTCTATAGTTCTATTGCCGGAGCATATCTTGAAAAGAGAATTGCTAGCAGCTACTGGGGTTATACAAACACTATCGCCATGCTTATCATTGCCTTTTCCGCGCCAATCCTCGGGGCAATTGCCGATCACCTCGGGAGAAAGAAAATTTTTTTAAGTTGGTTCGCTTGTACAGGAATATTAGCCACGTCATTAATGGTTTTTATCAGCAAAGGAGACTGGCTGTTAGCTTCTATCCTATATATTTTCGGACGTATAGGTTTTGCAGGGGCGAATATTTTTTATAACTCTTTTCTTCCCCATATAGTGGATAAAAACCGAATAGACAGAGTCTCAGTTCTTGGTTACGCGTACGGATACTTGGGTGGTGGCTTGCTTCTTACAATAAATCTTTTGATGATTATGAAACCGGATCTCTTTGGAATTTTCAACTCAGAGTGGGGCGTCCGCTTTTCTTTTATAACCGTTGCTGCCTGGTGGGCTTTATTTTCTTTTCCTTTGCTTTTAAACGTTCCTGAACCAGTATCCTTGAATAGTCATGGGGCAAGGGTCAAGAATCAGGTATCACTAAAAGAAATCGGAAATTCCATAAAAACAGGTTTCAGCAGACTTCGATCTACATTCAGAGAAATAAAGCAATACAGAGAACTGGTAAAATTTCTCTTAGCTTACTGGCTGTATAACGATGGGATTGGGACAATCATCATCATGGCAGTGATCTTTGGCGCGGAAATCGGGATAGGCCAATCTCATCTTATAGGCGCAATTTTATTAGTGCAGTTTGTGGCCATTCCATTTTCATTGATATTCGGAAGGCTTGCAGAAAGAGTTGGAGCAAAGAACTCTATTCTCATTGCACTATTTATTTATGCCCTGATAACAGTTTTGGGATATTTCATGACAAAGGCAATACATTTTTGGGCACTGGCATTTATGGTTGCCACGGTTCAGGGTGGAGCACAGGCTCTGAGCCGATCAATGTACAGCTCAATGCTCCCGAAAGAAAAAAGCGCGGAGTTCTTCGGTTTTTATGACGTGAGCAGCAAATTCGCCGGAATCATAGGGCCTGCAGTTTTCGGAATTGTCGGACAAATAACCGGTTCCAGCCGGTACGGGATATTAGCTTTGATTTTGTTTTTTGCAGGGGGAGGGTTGCTTCTGATGAATGTAAAAGAGGAAAAAGCTTTCAGTGGTCAGCGTCCAGGAAAACATAATTCATTTTAGAAATAAGTCTTTAGCTTCCCAATGACTAATAACAATTGACCAATGACCATTTTACAGAAAATCCGCTACCTGACCGCTCAGTTCCTGTACCCGCTGGCAAAGACTCGTTGCTACGCTCTTTAGAATCTTAAGGGCAGTCCTGGGCTGCTTCTCTATGAGATTTTCGTATTTTTCCTTGCTCAGAGCAAGGCATTCCGTCTCATCAATAGCAGTAACCGTTGCCGATCTAATGTTGCTCAAGCCCACAACAGCCAGCTCTCCAACAGTAGCACCTTTTCCACGTTCAGTGAGTACAGCGGTTTCTGAGGATATCGATTCCCGGGTTACTTTCACCTTACCGCTTAAGATGTAAAAAATGGTGCTTCCCTTCTGGCCTTCATGAATTAAGGGTGTTCCTGAATTCATCTTTTTGTATTCCAGGTAATTAGCTAGCATATTAACCTCATCATGATCAAGTTTATCAAAATGAGGGATTTCAGTCATTAAATTTTTTATACTATTTTTATCCATATGTACGTAAATGTTAAACGCTGTGAAAGCTAAGGTCAAGCAATATTATTAAACTTTGGCTGTTCAGAGTGTTAAAGCAACACTTCTCCACTTAAAAGCGAGACGGTCAGATTTGTACTGCACTTCAGCCTTTCAGTGAAAATGAATAGAGACCCTTCGGCAAGCTAAGGGTGACAAAAAGGGCATTACAACATAACCTACAAACTATAGAAATTCATTGTAGTAACGCGTCTATTCTCTCAACTTGACCGTTTCTTAAATCTTTCGTAATCGTAGAATCAAGCACATTACCCCGCAGTTCACAGGTTTTTCCATCAACATATTTTAAAGTATAGGAGACGATTTTCATTCCATCTTTTCCATATGTATTTTTTCTTTTCTCATTATGATAAACCACTAAAGTTTTACCGAGAAACTTAAATGCAAAAGAATTCACAGGCACTCGATGCTCCATGGGTTTATTATTAGTATATATAGTGCATATTTGTTCTTCCTCTGTAAAAAGCCAGCCTGGCAGAATCGGGTCAAGCATGAATTTTAAGGAGTTTGTTTCATCAATAAAAAAAGGTTTTTGCCCCGCAACCATAATAATCCACATAGTAAGAAATTCTGCTGTTGCCCCTGACAACCTTGGCTGAAATCCTCTTCCGTGAAGTTCTTTGTCAGGGAACGCGCTACTAACTATAAACGAGCTGTTCTCAAGTATGCTTCTACCATAAGTTTCAGGATTGAAAAATGGAATTAACGTGTTTTTAATTTCATCATAATATTCTTCATAAAGTCCTGCATTCAGCAGCTCAAGTAAATACTTATATTCCATATGTAGATAAATAGATTCATTCTCAATCCAGCCCGGAAGATATGCCCTTGCTCGTCCTATTTCAAAAGACTCTGAAGCTATAGATTCGCTTGTTTTATACATCTTTAATTTATTGTCATAGATGCCGCTTTTTTTGACGTTATTATATATTTTGCGAGCTAAATCCTTTTTTATCTTCAATAGATGAACCGGACCTTCGAGAAAGAGTGAAAGGGGTTTTTGTTTAAATTCTTTTGGAGTCACAAACTGCAAACCTTTATTGTTAAGCGATCTTTCTTTTTTTTCATCATCGAGGTAGATTTCATCATATCTTTTAACTTGATTTAAAAAATATGTAAAACAGACTCCATTTTCATGAAAAACTTTTTCTTTATACAAATCACTGAAAATTTCATCCAATAGTTTCAAGCATTTCAACAAAAATTTCTTCACCGTGTGCATAGATAATTTTAGATCAAACTCTTTACCACTGACTCCAAATTTTGTTTTTTCTCTATAAAATTCTTTAATCTTATGACTATCATCCCAGAACACAAACGCCTTGTCTTTATCTTCTGAATTCAATCTTTTTTTGAGCGCTTCCATTAATTCCAGAATAAATATATGCATCTCCTCAAACAAACAGACAGAGTCTCGATCATCTATATCTGTTTTTGAAATGGCCGTTAACAGGAAAGAGCAAGTCCTTTTAAGTTCCAGGGTCTCGCACAGAGATGATGTCATAAGCCCCGGCAAGCCATTAAGCGGGTCGTACCAGCCCGGTTTATCGGCTTCCATCTCAATGCCGATTCCTTCCGGGTCAAGAGAAGAGATTTTATTCGCTATGAGGGATAAAATTTTAACCAATAAATTTGTTGTATAAACCTTTCCCTTGCCATACTCTGTTCTTACTTTGTAGGGATCTGTATTCCTTGTTTGAATGAGCTTTATTTTTTCCTTGTCGCGAACTACAGCCTCATATTGCCTAACTTTTCCGTCTTCCAGAATATATTTCCTGTTTCTCGGCAAAACAACATCAGGGTTATCAAAAAAAGTATAAACTTCTTTATCTATTAGTATTTCCTTCAACCTGTCCGGGTAGACCATCAAAAAGTTATCGAGTAAGTCCAGGTTATAAGTCCAGTGGTCAATCCAAAAACCCTCACTTGGTTGACCTACATCATTTTGTTTGCAAAACGAGAGGAGTTGGGCAATGACCTCATCATAGTTCAAGGATAACGCGATGCCGGCTTCTTCAATCTTCATGATGAACTCTCCCGGTGTAAATGGCCTTGAAACACTTCCTAAAAGATCACTAAATACAGAAGGATCTTTTACAAAATCTCCAAGCCATTTTTTAAATGAAGACAAATTCTCCACCCTGTAAGTGAGGCCGTTAACAACCAGCGGATTGAAGCCATCGGTCTGAATCAGGTTGAAAAACATGATAATATTTCTGTCCTCTATCTCGGGATTAAACCACACATCATTTCTTCTGTTTTGGTTCACATCTCTGAAGTGTGAATTACCCTGTGACAGGTAAGTTTGCTCTAACACAAAATGGTTATAATCCCTCTCAATATCGCCATGTTTTCTTGAGTAGAGATAGAATATGTTTTTAGTCTCGTTTGTTTTAAATACTGCAGGTAGTCCCCCTCTCATAACATTGTCAAGAAATGTCTGATCGCAATAGCCGTCAAAATTCTTATCGCTACTGACAGTGAGGATATTATTCTCAATCTCATCAATAATTTTTTTATTTTCTTCTCTCTTTTTAATTACAAAGTTTTCGTTTAAAACCTTTTGTTTGAAATCTCTCAATTTTTCTTCAGATGATGAATTTCCTATAAAAGAATAGAATATTATTTCCTGGCCTTTATCTATTTTCTGATGCATCAAAGTAAAGGCGCATGGTGTTTTATTCTCATTCATCTGTTTAAAGGTCAATATTTTTTCAACGCTATTATTTGCAAACATCCAGGGAGTCTCAAAACCTCCGGAAATACCAAATATTAACGAAGGATCTATAGCATAATTATCTTTGAGAAAAGCGTTTTGGTCCGGCTGGAAAGTAAAATAAAAATTTCCACCTTCAATTTTTTGAACATGGGGGATATCAAGAGGTACCTGCTTCAATCTGAAAAATGGTGTACCATCGATAGTATCTACCCTCATCATCGCTTCGATATGCCGGGCAATAAACTTTATGCAATGCTGATTCATGCCAAAAGGTAATATATGTGGTAAACCGTCGATGATCTCTAATTTTAGTGATTTCTTCCCCTGGTTTTTTATACTTACCTTTCTTACAAGACCTGCAACCGGAAGGTTCACAAGTGGAAAATACTCGATATTTACTCGTATCCCCAGGGAATTATTATGGTCACTTAATTTCAATTCCCCAGTAGATATTTTCATTGTCTGAGTTATTTCTTTTTCCTTCGTTTGCCTGAAGGGTTCATATAAAAACTCATCGTCAATCTTTAAGAAAGTTCTAAAGCCCTGGTTGCTTGCCAGTTGACAGGCTTTATTAAAGGGAAAAAATTCCATTATTGCGTTGTCTTTATCTCTTATACCCATGCTTGATATACACTGTGCCCTGTTAACATAATAAAGCCATAAAGGGATACCCCACTTTCCACCTATCCCCGGAAAGAAATTGGAAAAGGGTTCAGCCCAGTTATAGTTTTCGATAACAAAACGACTTTTTTCATCAAGATAGTATTTAACTTTTTCTTCGATCATATGGCTCATATTTTAAATTTACTGTCTGTGCTGCTTAGTCGCAGTTTGGTTTTTCCTTTTACTGCGACTTATGCAAGCTTAGTTCTTGTTTTTTACAGCGCCTTATACAAGGTTTAGCACAATTTTTTAACACACCCCGTCCCGAAGGGACGTATTAGAGGGGCATTATCTCCACAATTTCCCCCTTTAAAAAGGGGGAAACAGGGGTTGTAATTTAGGGTGTGACCCTGCCACTCTGAATAAGGCTGGAAGTATAACAAAAAGTACATTAATTGACAAATTAAATTCCTTACGATAGAATAATTTTGTAAGAATTTTAAGTATTGAAAGGAGGGAGCTATGAAGTCAGCCATTACTTCAAAGTATCAGACAACCATTCCCAAAAATGTCCGGCTATCTTTGAAAATTTCTGCAAACGATGCCCTGGAATGGACAGTTGAGTCAGGAAAAGCGATTGTCTCGCCCGTGAAAAAACCTTTTTTAAAATATAGAAATACTATAGAAACAGGCCCCGGAAATATTGCAGATGATATAAAATTAGCTTGTCTTAAAAAGATTAAAAAATACAAATGAAAAAATACATTATTGATGCAAACGCCCTTGTGTCCTTTGTGACAGATAGAAATTTGAACCAGCAAAAAAAGATAGCTCATATTTTTGAAAATGCGGCAAGCCTAAAAGCCGTGGTTCTGTGTCCTCAAAATGTCCTTACCGAGTTTGTGTATGTTATGGATGAGGTTTATTGCCTCCCAAAGAGAGAAATCAACAGAATGATAAATGATTTTCTCCTAACACCCGGCTTAGAAGTGGTTCATGACATAAATTTAATATTTCTTCTCAAACTCTGGCCCGAGAATTTTTCAGATTACGGTGACGCTATTGTGGCATCAATAGGGAAGGAGTTAAAAGGGGCAATGATAGCAACTTTTGATAAATCTTTCCGGGCAGCACTCAAAAAATCAGGTATTTCTGTTCTCCCTTTATCTAAAGTATAATTGTAACCGTTCACGGTCATCAGGTGCCAGTTTACGGATTTATTAATGAGTAATGCCAGGTTTAAAGCATTTTTGCAATAAGTTTTAATTCATTTATTAGTTTTTTTTGAACTATATTGCGTGGAAACTTTACGTGAAACATAAACTTGAGTTCCTTGTCATTCCAGACATCCCTGCATGTCATTCCCGAGTGCTCCTATCGGGAATCCAGAATCAAAACTCGTCCTGGATTTTGCTTCACAGATTTAGCCATAGAAGAGTATCTGCGGGGAGCTTCAATTAGCACCTCGATTACTTCGAGATCACACATGATTAAAAATCAATTAAATCATGAAGCCATCTTGAGGAAATCGTGAGGCTGATAAAAAATTAGCTTCGAAGATTCGCCCTTTGAAGTATGCATGCTTAGATTTAAATTAGCTCCTCGATTACTTCGAAATTACTCAAGTTCCTTTTGAAATTTGTAACGGTTAACGGTCTACCGACAACCATGAATCGTTACATTATATTTTATCTTCTACAAATACTTTACGCATTGTATTTTTCAGCGCTTTTAATCCAAACGGCTTTTGTAGAAATTCATTAACTCCCTGGTCAACAAATTTTTGTGCAGTTTCCTCCTTACTGTAACCGCTGTATATAACAACGCGGATATCTTTCCAGATTTTTCGTAGTTCATGGAAACATTCTTCTCCGTTCATAAGAGGCATGGTAAGATCAAGAAGAACACAGTCAATCTCATTTGAGCTATCGTGGAATATTTGAACTGCTTCCTGGCCGTCAACTGCCGTAGTAACGTTAAAGCCTATTGCTTCCAGCATATCTTTTCCCACTTCACGAACTGTTTCATCATCATCAACCAGCAAAACCGTTCCGTGGCCTCTCCATGACGCTGCAGTTTCTTCCCTGCCTGGTTTTGTAGTAGCTAAGACATTCCCGGAGACCGGTAAAAAAACCGTAAATTTAGTGCCCACGCCCGGTTCACTCTCAACATTTATAGCTCCTTTATGCCCGCGAATAATCCCCAGAACAACAGACATGCCGAGACCCCGCCCTGTAAGCTTAGTTGTAAAGAAAGGATCAAATATTTTTTTTATGATTTCTTCATCCATCCCGATGCCGGTGTCGGCCACTTCAGTAACAACGTATTGTCCCATAGGAAGAACTTCATCGAACATCATATCTCTGCATGTCTGGCACTCCTCACCTCCACATTCCACAGTGCTGGTGGAGACAGAAATAACACCATTATTTTCACCTATAGCTTCCGAGGCATTTATAATCAGGTTCATTATCACCTGGTGAATCTGAGTTATATCGACTTCTACAAGAAGTAGATTCTCAGTAAGGTCATACTTAATATTATGCTTCTTTGATATAGACACCTCGAGCATGTGAGTCATTTCTTTGATAATATCATTTACATCAATATTTTTAATAATAAATTTGCCCTTACCGGAATAAGCAAGCATCTGCTGGCTTAATTCAGCCGCCCGCTTTGCTCCTTTATGGATTTCCTCAATATAATCACGAGCGGTTGAAGCCGGTGATAGATCATCAAGTGCCAGGTCTGTATTACCCAGAATACTTGTGAGGATATTATTGAAATCATGCGCTATACCACCTGCCAATACTCCAAGGCTTTCAAGTTTTTGAGTATGACGAAGTTTCTCTTCCATAATTTTACTTTCCTCCTCGGCCTGCTTGCGCGCGATCGTTTCGGCAAGCACATTTGCTATCGACTGAAGAAAATTAATATCATCTTCGGTAAAGGTTTTTTGCCGTGTAGTATGTGCCCCAAGAATTCCAAAGGGTCGATCTTTCCCCTGTATAATCACACTCATACCGCTGATCACCCCATGATCACGCAGCAAGGGAGTGCCGCTGAAACGTGGTTCCTCACGTAAATCTTTTACAATCACTGGTTGTTTAGATTTGAGAGCATAGCCCGCCTGGGAATCCAACTCCGTTCCTACAGTAGCATGGCCAATAATGCCTTCTTTCCAGCCTACACCTTCCCGAAGTAAAAAAGATTTTCCATCTGGAAGGAGCTCAAGGATTTTGGTGTATTCTAAGCCGAGTGTTTTAGAAATACTGGCTACTGCTGCTTGAAAAATTTCATCGAGTCCCATTCCTGACAGAGCGATCAAACCTAACCGGTTGCTTGCCAATTGCTGTTCTGCTTTCAGCTTCAGCATATTTTCGGCCTTCTTGCGACCGGTGATATCTGAGGCAATTTCTAATCTTACAATACGTCCGTCCACCCAACTTATTGCCCTGTCGTGAATATGAAACCATCGGTCTGTTATTGTATTCTGAAATTCCCAGGTAAAAGTTTCTCCCAGCTTTCCTTTAGGCGGAATCAATTTGTCATTTGAACAAAAATCGCACTGCCCCGACTGTCCTTTTTGCAACGCTTGCCAGCATTTTTTTCCCACGACGTCTCCAAACAGTTTCTTTGCGTATTTGTTTAAAAATAAGAGATCATAAGTCTCCATGTCCGCTACATAAACAATGGCGTCGATTGCGTTCATAATGGTGGTAAATCTCTCATGGGACGCCTTTAATTCCTCCTCTGCCTTCTTACGCTCGTTTATGTCGACGGATACGACTAAGATGGATTCAATTCGACCTTCATTATCTTTAATTGGCACAAAAGTAGCCTGAAACCACATTTCGTTTCCATCTATATCAGCCACAGGAGCTTCTGTTGTGATAATTTCACCTGTTTCTTTAACTTTTTCCAATTTATTAGTCAAGATTTTCTTTGACGATCCAGGAAAAAAATCAAAAGGATATGGTTTCCCATAAAGTTGTGAGACATTGACAATTTTAAGAGCTTTTATACCCGCAACACTCATATATCTCAGATTAAAATCAAGGTCCACAATCTTAGTGCAAACTGGTGAATTTTCGAGCCATACACGATCTTTTTTCTCAGAAATTTTCAATTTAAGCTCAAGCTGCTTGCGCTCGGTGATGTCATAAAAAATCGCTGCAAATTGATTCTCCCGTGGTTTATAGGCGTATACTGAATACCATTTGCGCAGAGGCTGGACATATTGCTCAAACCTGGACTCCTCTCCTGTAAGGGCGACTTTTCCGTACACACTTATCCAGTTGGCCGGATCGTTTTCAATTCCAGGCAATGCTTCGGTAACTTTTTTACCAATTATCTCAGAACGTTTAAGGCCCGTCATGATTTCGAAAGCGTCGTTTACTTCAAGAAAAATATAATCGATAGGTTTGTTATCTTCATTCACCACAACTTCATGGAGTGCAAAACCATTCAGCATATTAGTAAAAAGCTGTTTGTATCGTTTTTCACTTTCACTTAACGCTAATTCTTTTCTCTCTAAGCTTGCTCTAAGACCTCTTAGATAATTGCCTTCAAGCATCCCCCTGACAAGATCGCTTTGAGTTACAAGTCCAACAGTTTTTCCATTGTCGTCATGCACTATCAGTCTTCTATGTTTCTTTTGGTTCATCAAATGCATTGCTTCAGGCATAGGCATCTTTGAACTAATCCTATGGACGGGAGAGGACATCCAATTGTTCACACTCTCTGCTGAAACGTCAACACCACTTAAAAGGATTTTAGCAATATCCCGTTCTGTAATTATGCCGAGAGGTTTTGAATTATCTTCAATAATGATGCAGCTTGTGGAATTCTCTGTCATTTTCCTTGATATTTGATGAACTGTATCGTCAGGTTTGGAGATAACGATTACCCTTGTCATTACGTCAAAAACCGGTCGATCATCGGTTAATTTAGTTCCAAGCTCCTCAAGTAAATTCGTATGAGTAACAATCCCTTCAATGCCCCCCTGTTCGTCCACAACGACAAGGTGACGGATTTTAGCCTCTCTCAGTACAGCGTATCCATCAAGAATATCCATGCCTGATGGAACTGTAATAACCGGAGACTTCATTACCTCAGGCAGTTTCTTTTTGAGCATATTTGTGCTGCCACCGGCGATTTTAACTAAGTCTCGTTCGGTCAATATGCCAATAGGCTTATTGTTTTCCGCAACCAACAGGCAACTGATTTTTTTTTCGCTTAAAATTGATAATGCTTCAGAAAGAGGCGTTTCCGGCGTCACTGAAATAACATCAGGACTCATAATGCTGTCAAGTCTTATTTTATCCATTTGATTGCCTGTAAAACGGTGGATGGAGTACTTTTAGATAGAGATAGTGCCATATTAATTAACTGATACTTCTAATTTAGATTCATCGGCAATTTATTTCTGAATTCATTATATCGCTGATGCGCGTTTATGAGCAATTAATTTATACTCAAACATACTCAAGCCTATTTCAAAAGAAAAATGCACCATCACTGTCTCAAATTGCTTTTCTTGTTAAGAAATGAATAATTTGGTATTCTAAATCCGTAAATGAGGTTCATGGAAATCTGGATGCAGATGAAAGCAATGCAACGAAAAAAATCTATAAAAAACAATAAAAAGGCGCAGACTGATTCTATGGATGACTTTAAAAGCTATTGCATAGAAAACTACGGGATTATCGGCAATATGCACAGCGCAGCGTTGGTAAGCATTGAAGGTTCTATTGATTGGTTTTGCTTTCCTGACTTTGATTCTCCAAGTGTGTTCGGAGCCTTGCTGGATCCGCAAAAAGGAGGATTTTTTAAGCTCGCTCCTGTCGGCACATTTAATAAAAAACAACTCTACCGCCCGGATACAAATGTACTTGTCTCCCGATTTCTTCATACCGATGGAGTCGGGGAGGTCACAGACTTTATGCCTATGGGACTTAGAGAAAAAGATACCATAGGCAATGTGAAAGCATCACAAATCATTCGTATGGTTCGTGTGGTTCGCGGCGAACTTAAGTTTTCCCTAAAATGCTTTCCGGCCTTTGATTACGCGCGAAAAAACCATGAAACCAAATTAGATGGATATAGCGCTGTTTTTAGCACTGAGGAAACAACCCTGGCATTGCAATCGCAAATCCCATTAACCATTAAAGAGAATGGTGTTGTTGCTGAGTTTACTCTAAAGGCGGGAGAGGCAAAACATTTCCTTGTTTACGGATGCGATAGAAGTAAGCTTTTCGGTATTAATAATATGAAGTTTGACGCGAACGCAATGTTTCAACGAACCTGTGACTACTGGCACCACTGGCTTTCAAAGAGTCAATACCGGGGGAGATGGCGGGAGATGGTTAACAGGTCTGCTTTAACCCTCAAACTCCTGACATATCATCCTACCGGCGCAATCATCGCCGCGCCCACTACCAGTTTACCGGAAGAAATCGGCGGAGAGCGCAACTGGGATTATAGGTTCACCTGGATTAGGGACGCCAGCTTTACTCTTTACGGCCTATTGCGATTGGGCTTTACCGAGGCAGCCAATTCCTTTATGAACTGGCTGGAGGAACGCTGTAGTGAATTAAATCCTGACGGATCATTGCAGATTATGTACGGAATCCGGGGAGAACACAAACTTGATGAAATTGAATTGAGCCACCTGTCAGGATGGCAAGGATCGAAACCTGTTCGAATAGGAAATAACGCCTATAACCAGTTACAGCTCGATATTTATGGTGAACTGATGGACTCAGTTTATATTTATAATAAATACGGTCGACCGATTTCCTATGATTTATGGGCCAATTTAAGAAAACTCTTAAACTGGGTATGCGATCACTGGATGGAAAAAGACGAAGGGATATGGGAGGTGCGAGGCGAACGCCAACATTTTGTTTATTCCAAAATTATGTGCTGGGTAGCACTTGACCGGGGACTAAGGCTCGCGAGTAAACGTAGTTTTCCCGCTGACCATGAGCGGTGGACCAATGTACGCGACCAAATATATGAAGATGTTATGGAAAAAGCTTGGGATCAGGAATTAAAATCTTTTACCCAGTACTATGGTTCTAAAACACTGGATGCCAGTGTACTCATTATGCCGCTAGTTAAATTTATATCTCCTACCGACCCCAGAATGCTCTCCACACTCGATCAAATAATGAAAAACCTTGTTTCCGACAGCCTGGTTTATCGTTACAGAAATGATGGTGAATATCATGATGGGCTTGAAGGAGAAGAAGGAACATTTTCCATGTGTACTTTCTGGCTGGTAGAAGCGCTTACACGGGCCGGGCGACTTAATGAAGCTCGAATGATGTTTGAAAAAATGCTCACTTTTGCCAATCATCTTGGACTTTACGCTGAACAGGTGGGTCTGCACGGTGAGCAACTGGGAAACTATCCACAGGGTTTCACCCACCTGGCCCTGATCAGCGCGGCTTTTAACCTTGATAAAGCTTTGGGTGGCGGAATTTGATAGATTGAAATCGAATATCGTTTAAGGACTTCTGTTCAATAATTGTTACTTTAATTATCCTCTCTCCTCTATCTCAATGTCAACTCAAGCCCACATTCTTACACTTTATTTATGAGTTTTTTAAAGGTATAATTAGATTTCTTCTTAACCGTTTGCGTTACCTCCTCTAAAAGAGGTTTATACCATGAAAAAGAAGTTAAAATCTTTAGATGCCGGCTGTGATGCTATCCTTGATGAGTTTCTTAAAAAAGGCACAGAAAAAGCCCATTGGATAGTATTAGATGAAATGGTTGCCGACATACAAAAGTTAAACAAGGCGCTTGTTAGCGGCCAAAAGATTTACACGTCTAAACAAGTTAACGCTATTAAGCATGTTATTGATAATGCGCTGGAGAAAAGAACAGAGATAAAAAATCTAAACCTATCACGTTCAGCAAGAAGCGCCAAGGAGTCCATACTTTTGACCTCAACCAGAGTCCAGGTATTATTAGCAACTATGAAATTTTCTTCATGCCATACCGCTGACGAGGCAGTGGGCGAAATCAAGAAAATAAATAAGGTAATTGTCGATTCCATTAAAGAATATGCTGATGTTTATGAGATTGATATTGCCGGTGAAATTAAGAAAGTGGAAGCAGATCTCGATGTTATAAAATCTTTAAATTTGCTGATTTCAGTTTTTAGAAGGGCGATAGACACTCTTCTTTTTTCACTTTCTATTTCTTTGGAAGCTAAACGGGAAGAGGCAAATGAGCTTAATGCAATTGAGAATACTTTGACTGAGGGAGTAACAAAAAATGACATTAAGCCAAAATTTCACCAAATGATAGCCAACCTGACTAAATCTCTTGTTCATAAAATGCAAAAGAACATTGCTGCTCAGCAAAAGGAAATAGATGATCTTAAAACATCTAAAGCTGAATTAGAGAAATTGCTGACAATTGATGAGTTAACCGAGATCAGCAGTAGAAGAAGTTATGAGGAGAGATTTGATTTGGAGATTAAACGGATGAAAAGAAATAAATCACCGTTATATCTTCTGATTTCCGACATTGATGACTTTAAGAGAATTAACGACATTTATGGTCATAAGACCGGTGATGCAATTTTGAAAGCCGTAGCACAAGCGTTAAAAAGCAGTATTCGTGGAATCGATTTTATAGCTCGTTGGGGCGGCGAGGAGTTTGTAGTGCTTTGTCCGGAGACAAATGAAAAAGGAGCGGTTAACGTGGCAGAAAAACTACGAAAAACAGTAGAAACGCATGAATTTACCGCAAATTATAAAGTAAGCGGAGAGGAGAATGTTGTAAAAAAGGAAAGGATTCATATTACAATTAGTGTGGGAGTAGTCGAAGTTGAGGAAGGAGAGGACGTCGGAACAGCGTTTAACAAGGCAGATAAGGCCATGTACGAGGCAAAAGAGAAAGGGAAAAATAAAGTTGTTTTTTGCTGAAAACGAGAAAGGAATTTTGAAATAGATTAAATTGCCAGTTTAAATAGCATATTTTGGCAATCTAATGGAATAAAAAGCTCTATTCTTTTTGCCGGAATTATTAAATCTCCAGGCATATTGGTTGTTAAGGGATGTTAAATTAGTAGCAATCCATTTATCTTTTAAAAAAGGCAGCCAGTCTTTATTTATTCTCCAGTCTTCATCAGGGCCACCTCTTAAAATATCTATTTGTTTTATTCTTCCATCATTGCTATGAGGGCTTTCCTGTAAAGCTAAATCAAAAGTGGAATACATTGCCATGGATGGTGAGGCGTTGATGCCATGTTTTCTGGTGATTTCTTTCCAAATCTCTCTGATATCTCCAATTATATTTTTTGTTTCTTTAACATCATAAGATACAAATGATAGTTGTTCTTTATAATGTTTGGAAAGTTCTTTAAGAATAATAGCTTCTCTTTTTTCATATTTTGAATTAGCATCTCCCGGGCTGCCGTAAAATAAAACCAAAATTGGTTTCCTCGCATCAGGATTTAAATCCTTTTGAAAAACTAGTTCATCAAAGTTTGTTTCCCCTTTTTCTTTGTTATATTCAATTTTTTTTATTAGTCCATCGTCATATTCTTTTTGTAAAATATCATTAACGGTGTTTCTGCTCATTAATCTTCTAATCTCAGGCATTGACATTTCCGCGCTTGCTGAGGATGGTCTGCCAAAATAGATAGCTCCAATTAATGCGCTAATTCCTTTCAACACCTCTCTTCTGTTACAGGTATTTATTTTTTTTTCAAACATCTTATACTTTCCTTGGCTCTTGAAAATTCCAGTATTATGCACATTCCTTTTAGAAATATCTTTAGAAGAACTTTTGAATGGGAGGATGCGTAAAGGATAGAAGAATGTAAAGAATAATAGCAACCAGGAAAAAGACAGTAAGGGAAAAAACAATGATCTTTTTGATATTTTTATCCATGGGTTTTTTATGGATTTTTAATTTTGCATTTTAACACGGATAGTGTGGTGGCTCAAAAACAAAAGTTTAAGTGTTTGTTAAATTACAATGCTCTCTGCTGATTCCCGACAATCCCACAGAAGTTAACTAGAATTTACAACCCCTACAGTTTCTATAAAGTAAAATTAAGCTTTACGTAAAGTGAAACGAGTTATTTCTGGTGGAGCTCCAATTCGGAAAGGGAAAACGAGTGTCCCTATTCCTCTATTAACGTAAGTATATCCATAAGACTCTTTAACCAAGCCTTTGAAATATCGAGAAGGATTTTTGATAGGTATAAAATGTGGAGAAAGGAATGGAACGGCTATTTGCCCTCCGTGTGTATGGCCGCAGAGTGTTAGGTCAACCTTTGTACCTTTCTGAATATCTTCAGTAACATCCGGGCTATGTGAAAGCAATAACTTAAAGCTATCTTCTGGAATATCACGTAAGGCACTGTCGATGTCGTAGGAGAACCAGTAATCATCTGTTCCTGCAACGTATACACTTTCATCTCCACGACTTATCTTATGTGAACGATTTCTTAAAACATGAAATCCGATTCTTTCAAGTTCACTTACCAATCGTATCTCGGTATCTTTACCGTTCCACTGATCGTGGTTTCCTAAAACTACTATCTTCTTGCCGATATTTATCTTACTCAACACATCGATCACCATTGAGAGATAATCACCATCAATTGTTGGTATCCATCGTTTCCAAAAATCGTTGACCGAACCTGTGATAATGTCACCGGTAATAACTAAGAGGTCACTTTTTAGTTTATTTATTTCACGTACTACACGCGCTAAATAATCTCTGCTTATCCAAAAGCTGGCGTGCAAATCAGAAATCTGGGTAACACTAAATCCATCGAAGGAAGGGGGAAGATTTGTGAAATGAAGTTTAAGATGCTCTGTTTTAAGGCTGTTTCGTCCTGCAAAACCAAAACCAACGAAAGCTAAGGCGGATACACGAAGTCCATACTTTATCAGTGATCGGCGGGTAATTTTTTCCTTAATAGAAAAGTTCATCATTAAAAGATTAAGATAAACTTATAAGTAGTGAGGACGTATGACAACTCTCTTTATTATGTAGGAAATTATTTTAAATCTCAACTCTTAAAGTTCTAACTTGATAATTCTTTGCAAAGAAGTTTCAGCGTACTTATTCCTGTAACCCCAAAGAGGTAAAAAAAGAGAATGAAAGCATTTATGGTTGTGTATTCTATTGGACTCTATTTCTAAAGGTTCAAATAGATTGCTTGGCAGAAGTATGCAGGCAGCCATATTTATTACAATCCACGGCTTAACTGCACTCAAATAGTCAAATTGAGTATAAGTATCTATAAAAATGAGTACTTGCCTCCATTGACTATATAATCCTGCCATGTTAAAAGCTAGCCAGTAACTAATAGATAAAGAAAGGAGTTATTTTGAATAAATTATCAAGCGGAATGATTCCTATTTGCATTAATTGTGAAAGGGTAAGGGACGATAGTGGTTACTGGAAACAAGTAGAGAACTCTATTAAAGACCATTCACTCGACCACGCTGTTTGTCCTGATTGCTTTAAAAAACTTTGTCCTGAATTTTATGATAAAAGTGGAAGATACTGCAGAATCTAGCTAAACAACGATGGTTATTGCAATGATGACAAAGTTTGACCCTGATTTAGAATCAAAACCACATCTTTGCATTACCTGCAAACGTGACAGTTCTCAGAAAAGATTATGCTATTTCACAAGAACCGACCAGAATCGAGAGAGTATTTTTCGATGTGATTCTTATGAGAAACGACCCTGCAGATAGAAACTAAACCCTTTTAAATTTCCCCTGAAAGATTGTTGTAATACTCTTTTCCCCTTGCTTTCCCATGCACCTTGAATGTGCTATTCTTACCCTTTAATCCTAATGGGAGCAGCAACCATGAAGTTATTTCAGGGCAATTCCGTTAGATATATTCTTAGCTAATTGGAGTTGTAAGCTTTTTTAAAAATAGAAAACATTGGATTAAACTTTTCCTTTGCAATCTGTTTTATCTTTTGTGTTAGTAAATAATAAGCTATATAACCCGAGGAAGAAGTTATGCGAAAGTATATGGTGTTATTTGCCCTGATATTGGTTTTGCAATCTGGTTGCGGAGGGGAGAAGGAGACTCTTGCCCCGATTAACCCCTTAGCCTTTTCAAGCCCGCTGTTTCGGCTGTGTTCGGACGAAGGCGTTCCTCATGATGACACTCATTATCTTTTTCAGGCCGTTGATGTAACAAGGCGTAACCCCGAATGCGGGGTAGTAGTACAAGCCTATGTTAATCGTAAAGCAGATGAACCCTTATTTGTAATTCGGTGCGGATTCGAAAATGTTAGCGGGAAGATGGGCAAGAAGTATGAAATGGCGTATACGATAAGCCTGCTTAATGGGCTCTATGATCCTTTACGTTGGGCCCAGGGCGAGCAGCCCCTTGCCGAGATTAATGATAACATGGTTATTGATGTCAGCGATTGCTCCAAGGGTGGTAACTCTTATTATTCGAAAAGCACGTGGATTGTTTCAAAGGCTATTCAGGTACACAGGCGAACGCCAGGGTGCTTTGAGATGAGTGAAATTAAAGCTGAAGGGGAGGGAAAGGACGCAAGTATGACATTGACCTGTAAGGATAAAGAGGGGCGTTTGTTTGAAACGACCTATACGGTACCCGAAGTCGAAGAGAAATTTCAAGTTTTTCAAAAAGAGCAGAGAAGAGTGATAAAGAACAGGAGGATGGGAAAAAGCGGATAAAAAATTGAAGGAAGGTGAAAAAGATGCTGCAACCCACCTTGCCGCTTCTTCTTTATTGAATGCCCAAACTGTAAACACTAATCGTGACTATTTAAAGTAAATGCATTAAAAATCAAACCGAAGAACCCTCCATTTCTAAATCCAAAACCGCTAAAGGATTTGATAGAGTTAATTCCATAGAAACTACAAAGAGCGCTGATAGCTACTAAGTAATTTATTTGAATCCTTCTCAAATAAGCAGAGTCTTACCAATTAACGGCTCATAACCGTTTTATTGTTTTCCTTCTTTTAAATGCAAGGGCTACAGGCAAAAGCCACCTGTAGCCCTTTTTTTATGAGGGAATTTGTTGCAGAATGACAGAAGTGGGGGAGGGTACTACAGGCGGCGGCTTTATTTTTAACGCTATGTTTTAAAAAGTTAACCTATTGGTATTATTAAGAAAAGTATCGGGGAGAGAGAATCCGAACCCGTGACCCTTTAGAGCAAGGCAGTTTTTAGTGTTTTTTAACATTTTTTTAACGACTTGATTTTAGGTTAGTTTAACCGCTACTTTTTATATTAAAATATCATACATCGATTTGTTATCTACGAGGATTAAGGATGATTAAGATTATTTTGAACACAATTTGGACACAGTAAAAATTCCTATCACAATTACTGCTTCCCGACAATTTCTGCCGTTTCTATGACACAAAATGCCCACATAGTAGAAAAGTTCTAACATAGAAGTTGGTACTAAATCTTTGGGTTAGTTTTTTTTAATTTTAAAGGTGCTTTAGATCGATACGGTGACTTATGGCTTTAAAAGCATCCTAGATGCTTGACTTTTTTTCAACTAAATTTTATAAATTAAATTATTAATATGTGAACAGCTACATATTTTCATTTGCTTGGTCTTTCTTTTCCTTATCTTTTGCCATAAGCCTTGTCCTCCGGGATTGAAATAGGTATGGTGTCTCCAGATTAAGGATCGCTATTTTATAAGAATTTATTTTTTTCTAATACTAATTTATGTAAAGTCCGGAAAGGGGTTTTGTAATGACAGTCAAAAAAATGAAATTTAAAACAGAAGTGAAGCAAGTCCTCGATTTAATGGTGCACTCTCTTTATTCTCATAAAGATATATTTCTTAGGGAACTAATCTCAAATGCGTCTGATGCCATTGACAAAGCGCATTATGAATCTTTGACAAATAAAGAAATCCTTGAGGGAGAAAGAAAGGATTGGAAGATTAAGATTACTGCAGACAAGGAAGCTGGCGTACTGATGATTAGCGACAATGGATCAGGTATGACCAAAGATGATGCGATTAAAGAACTTGGCACTATTGCCCATTCAGGAACTAAGGAGTTTGTCACTGCATTGCAAAGTAAAGAAGTAAAAGATAATCCGGAACTTATCGGGCAATTTGGTGTTGGATTCTATTCAATATTTATGGTTGCGGACAAGGTAACTGTAGTTTCAAGAAAGGCGGGTTCTGGTAATAAAAAGGGTGTTAAATGGGAATCTGGCTTAAACGGATCTTTTACTGTGGAAGATGTCGAGAAGAAAAGTAGAGGAACTGACATTACTCTGCACCTCAAGGAGGAGGAAAAAAAATATCTCGAAGACTGGGAGATAAGAAGCACAGTCAAAAAGTATTCTGATTTCATTGAACATCCTGTAGTAATTGATGTAGAGCGAGAAGAAGAAAGCACAATAGATAAAACTCAAAAGATCAAAGTAAAAAAAGAAGAGACGTTGAATTCAAGAAAAGCAATTTGGTTAAAGAACAAATCAGATATAACTGAAGAAGAATATAACGAGTTCTACAAACATCTTTCTCATGATTATTCAAACCCAGCAAAAGTGCTCCACTATAGAGCTGAGGGTTCTCAAGAGTTTTCATCACTTCTTTATATACCAGAAATAAAGCCTATGGATATCAATTATAAAGAATACAAAATTGGGCCAACCCTTTATGTAAAAAGAGTAAAAATTATTGATCATTGCGAAGAGCTAATACCAACATACCTGAGGTTTGTTAAAGGCGTGGTAGATTCTTCGGATTTGCCATTAAATGTTTCCAGGGAGATACTGCAGAACAACAGGATGATTGATGTTATGAAAAAAAGTATCACGAAAAAGATACTTGAAACTTTAAGTGACATGAAAAAAATAGAATTTGATAAATACCTGAAATTTTATGGTGAATTTGGGAGGGTCTTAAAGGAAGGTGTGCATTCGGACTTTGATAAGAGAGAGGCTATTGGAGAACTTCTTCTCTTTCCTTCCACAAAATCTGAAAAAGGAAAATTCAGGACGATTCCGGAATATGTCGAAGATATGAAGGAAGGGCAGAAGGAAATATATTATATAACAGGGTCGTCACTTGATGAAACATTGGGATCACCGTATATAGAAGCGTTTAAAGACAAAGATTATGAAGTCCTAATTATGCTAGATGATATTGATGATATTATTATGAGTAGCTTTGAATACAAAGGAAAAAAGTTGAAGTCAGTAATTAAAGGCGATGTAACATTGGATGAATCAGAGAAAAAAGAAAAGAAAGAAACGGAAAAAAAGTATAGAAAACTCCTGGATCTTATTAAAGATCATATTGATGACGTGAAGGAAGTGAGGCTTTCAGGGAGATTAAAAGATTCGGCGTGCTGTCTTGTAGGCGATGAGGGTGAGATGAACCTCCAAATGGAAAATATTTTAAAGTCCATGGGGAAGGCAGTTCCTGAAAGAAAAAGGGTTCTTGAAATTAATCCGTCACATCCAATTTTTATTGCTATGAACAAAATATTTGAAGAGAACATGAAAAATGAGCTTTTGCGAGAATACACTGATCTGCTTTACGGTCAGGCTCTTTTATTGGAAGGGTCTAAACCAAAAGACTCCACTGCTTTTTCAAAAGCGATATCCAAGCTTATGGTAGAAAATATTGAACATGTAAAATTGTAAGGATTTAGATCTATTTTATGATATTTGGTACCCTCTTATCTGTTCTGAACAGCAAAATGTCTCTAATCCCTACTCCATGTTGTTATATAGATGTAACCTTTTGGTTTTTGGATAGTTGGTTCTTCAGTTTTTAGTTTTCCTGAAAAGCCAAGTGAGTCTATACCTATTTTAAAATGCTTATAAGCAATTCCAATATCAATATATTCTGGCTCACATGCATAATACTTGCTATCAGCTAATGCACTTGCAATATAAAAATGTACTTGCGATAAATCACTGCTTAAAACAATCCGCCAAGGTTGCTTGTTTTTAGCAGAAGGGGC
>DASCNB010000179.1:0-4974 GCA_036011265.1 Nitrospinota bacterium
CTGCAGCCATAGCAAGGTATAAAAAATCAGATAGAGATGCTGTAATGAAAATAGCAGAAACATTAATGCCAGGCATAAACCGTTTGAAAGAAATTATCATGTTTTTAGAAGAGATTGCGTTAATACAAAAGTGTTCCATTTCAGATATTATTAAGCGATATCTCGTAAAGATGGTTAAAGATTCTACAATATGTAGAAAAGAACGAACAGAAATGGTAAGGCAAAAATTAAAGGGACTAAGATATCCGCAACTATCAAAAAATGAAAGGAAATGGAATAAATGCATAAAAGAACTTCATCTGCCGCATGATATAAAAATCATTCCACCTCTTTCTTTTGAAGGGAAAAAGATAAAACTGG
Organism: Nitrospinota bacterium; assembly: GCA_036011265.1. Taxonomy (GTDB): domain Bacteria; phylum Nitrospinota; class Nitrospinia; order CAJXCL01; family CAJXCL01; genus CAJXCL01. The sequence goes on from DASCNB010000179.1 coordinate 361, forward strand.
AAATTTCATTTTCTAATAAAAGCACCTTGTCCCGTTCCCTGTCCAAATTTAATGAGACTGTGATATCCGACTCATTAGTAGAACTAATTAATTTAGTTAACACTAAACAATGAAACTCTCTGTTGTAATCCCAGTCTATAACGAAAAAGCAACTCTTGAAGAAATTATAAGACGTATTCAGGCTACTCAAATTGAAAAAGAAATTATTATCGTTGATGATGGTTCAACGGATGGCAGCAACAAACTGTCAGAAAACATAGCGAAATCTTCAAATAATAGTATTCGTGTAATTCGTCATGAAACAAACAAAGGAAAAGGGGCTGCTATTATTAATAGCATGGAAGAAGTTAAAGGAGATCTAATTATAATTCAAGACGCGGACCTGGAATATGATCCTAATGACTATGAAGCCCTTCTTGAGCTTTTCAAAAATGATCACGTTCAAGTAGTTTATGGCTCAAGAAATTTAAAAAAAAATAACCGTTCTTCTTTTGCTTACTATTGGGGAGGCCGTCTTTTGAGCTGGATTACTAACATTCTATACGGTTCTAACGTAACCGATGAAGCCACCGGATATAAAGTTTTCAGAACATCTCTATTAAAAGATTTGGATTTAAAAAGCACTGGATTTGATTTTTGTCCTGAAGTTACTGCAAAAATTCTGCGCCGCAAAATCAAAATTTATGAAGTTCCTATTTCTTACAACCCGAGACTCAGGCATGAAGGAAAGAAGATCAGGTGGATTGACGGCTTAACAGCCATTTGGGTTTTGGTCAAATATCGCTTTAAGCGTTTCTAAAAAAGTTCTCTGCATTACGAATCTGTAAAATTGTATTTTTTTAGGCGCTGTTTATTTCTTTTTTTTACAGTGTCTTATGCAAGGTTTAACACAATATTATTAAGTAGGTCGGGCGGCAGCCCTAATTGATTAGCAGCCATCAATAGCCTCAACCCTGGTTTTCCTTTGAAAACAGTCCAATTCGATTTTGCTTAGCGAATTGTGATTGTGCCCATTGGCTGTGCTATATAAGAAAATTGCTTTTAAGTAATGTATTCTAAAGATTACTATATGGTTAAAAAAGTTTTCCACGTAATGCTATCCAATCACAATTTTTATGGCTTCAATGTACCACTATAGCAAGATGAAAACTGCTATGACTTTAATTAAAAATAGGCAACAGGTAATTTTTCCAATTTTTCTTTTTTTTATAGCATTTAGTGTCAGACTTTTCTATCTATCAGAATTCCAGAACATAAACCCCTTATTTGATATTATCCCACCTGCTTTCGATCACTTTAATTTTGATGTGGGAGCGATAAATTTCTCCAATGGTGATCTATTAGCTCAAAGTTCAAATAACAATTATGCTCCTTTATATAAATATTTTTTAGGAATAATATACCTGCTATTCGGCAGAAACTTTGATGTTATATACATAATACAGTTTGCTATGGGGTCTCTTTCCGCGATATTGATCTATTTAATTACGAAAGAGCTGTTTGGTTTTCGCGCTGGGATAATAGCTTTTACGGGGTTTGCCTTTTATTCCCCTCAAATAATTTACGAAGGTATAATTCTCAGAGCTGCATTTATATCTTTCTTTGGAGTATTATCATTTTACCTTTTATCCCGATTAAATTTTTCTTTAAGCTTGGCCAATCTGATAATTTCAGCCCTGTCCATCTCATTATTCATTCAGGGTAGACCGAATGTAATCCTTTGCCTCCCTTTTGTATTTATTTTTTTACATAAACTATTTCACTCTCTAAAATCGGAGGAGCGAATCATGTACTGGCTGACTTTTACCGGAACCCTTTTATTATCATTCATGCCATTACTTGTTCAATGTTACCTGGTGCATGGTAAATTTGTTTTTTTTGATGCAAGCGGTCCACACACTTTTATTTCCGGAAATCTTATCCCTTACTCTGGCGTGGGATTTGACGATGCTCTCGTTGAAAATTATAGAAGCAAGAACATATTAGGCTACTTATCTAATATCAATTTTTTATTTCATCAAATTTTTGAGGACTTCTCAGGGTTTATTAAATTATATCTCCGAAAGCTGTATTATTTTTTCAATGATTTTGAAGCACCAACAAATATTTCTATTTATCTTTACAAAAGATTATCAAGTACTTTACCACTGTTATTGGGGCATTTTTCTTTATACTCTTCTTTGGGGCTTATGGGATTGTTGCTGTCAATAAAAAATAAAAAAAACATCTTTTTACTGCATTCTTATACTTTTTCATTATCCTTGTCCGTGATCATCTTTCTTAATGAATCAAGGTATAGAATTCCGGTTGTCCCGTACTTTATTATTTTCAGTTCATATACAATCCACTTAATGATTTCCTGGGTATCTCAGAAGAAAATCAAAAACATTGTTGTAGCAGCATTCACTGCCATTATACTTTTCATCGTCTTCCTTGAGCCTAAAGTTAATATAGTGGATCGAATCCGGGCGGAAGATTACAACAACATAGCAACCGCGTGGAAAGAAAAAGGTGATTTAGAAAAGGCTGTTAGCTATTTAGACCAGGCAATTGTTACTGATCCAGTTTTTTCTTTCAGTTATTTTAATAAAGGACAGTTTTTTTTAAAGAAACAGGATTGGGAAAATGCAATATTTTACTTTGAAAAAGCATTTTTTTTAAACAAGGGGCATCTTGAATCAAAAGACAAATTAATGATAGCTTTATTTGGTTTAGGAGATCGATACTTGGAAAAGAAAGAATATAAAAATGCCATTGCTATTTATTCAAAAATTCAAAAGTTGGATTCGCGAAACATCGACGCATTGCTTAATATGGGCGTCTGTTATGTATACATGGGGGAAGAAATCGAGGCAAAAAAAATATTCGAGTCCATTTTGAAAATTGACCCGGATCATTCTGCAGCAAAAACCAACCTTGGTCTTTTATGATAATAAATTGAATTCTGTTGAACCAAAGATTTCAATCGTCATTGTTGTCTTTTCCATCATGACGCGCCACTAAAAAATAAAACGCAATTAAAGTTGCTATGGCCAATCCTAATTTGATGTAAATTTCTTGATAATCCATATTACTTTTCTCTTGATAAATTTACATTGTTCCTGGTTTTCAAAAACGCCCCGGGGAAAAACATATTCCACAGCAATAAACTGACCCCAACAGTAATGCATGAATCCGCAACATTAAAAGCTGGCCAGTAATATTGATACCAGTGAAAATATAAAAAGTCTATAACCTCTCCGTAAAAAGCACGGTCAATAAAGTTTCCTATGGCGCCGCTCATAATCAAGGCAAAAGAAACAAGTGTTAAACGTTCATTTTCAGGGGTTTTGTGATAGCAGAACAGAATTATTCCTGCGGCAAGAACTGAGATAAGCGTAAAAAACAGAGTTAACCATGGACTTTTAAAACCGGACAAAATGCCGAAAGCAGCACCGGAATTACGAATGTAAGTTATCTGGAAAAAATTTTTTATCACTTCTATTGATTGATGCAGCTTCATGTGTGAATCTACATAAAGTTTTGTGGCCTGGTCCAGAAAAACCATATCAACTACAATTACTAACAATATCTTATACTTTTTGCTCATCCCAAATTTCCCTGACAACGACTACATATAGTAGGATGGCTACTATCCTTTCCTACAGATTCGTTAAAAGTCCAGCACCTTTCGCACTTTTCTCCGGGAGCTTTGCAAACTGATATTTCCAGGCCTTTTATTTCTTCACTGTTAAACACCACTGATTTTGGTTTACCCTCTCCAACCTTAACCTTATTTCCACAAATCTTTTCCACATTAGAGACAATAAAAATTGTTTTTAATTCCTCAGCTTCTAATGGAATCTGATCATTCAAATTTTCAGACGAATTTAGCATGACCCGAGCATCCAGGGAATGGCCGATGACTTTATCGCGACGCGCTATCTCCAGGGCTTTTGAAACTTCCTTTCTTAAAAGAGTAATCTGCTCCCATTTTTTTGATAGATCATCATTGATATAGCTTTTTTTAACTTCCGGGAAAAAAGCAATATGAACTGACGATGATTCATCTCCATTTTTTGGCAAATATCCCCAAATCTCTTCAGCGGTAAATGAAAGAACAGGAGATATCAGTTTTGTCAGGGTGCAGATTAATTCATAGAGAGTTGTCTGGGCCGCCCTTCTTCCCGGTGAATCTTTTGGGAATGTATATAAACGGTCCTTAAGAATATCGAGGTAAAATGAACTCAGGTCTACAGTGCAAAAATTATGGAGAGTATGGTAAAAAACATGAAATTCAAAATTTTTAAAAGCGTTGAGAATTTTACGGACAACATCCTGAAGCCGATGGAGAATCAATTTATCAATTTCAAAGAGGTCATCATATTTCACCTTGTGTTGCTGAGGGTTAAAATCACTTAGATTTCCCAGGATATATCTAATAGTATTTCGAATTTTTCTATATGCTTCGGTAAGACGTTTAAGAATTTCATCGGAAACCTTGATATCTTCCCGATAATTTTCGGACGCGACCCATAGCCTTAAAACTTCTGCTCCACTTTTATTAATAACCTGATCCGGGGTCATAACATTTCCCGCTGATTTCGACATTTTTTTTCCTTCTCCATCCACTAC
>DASCNB010000180.1:0-9242 GCA_036011265.1 Nitrospinota bacterium
TTTTCACAATGAGAATCGACTTTCTTTTTGTTTACTTTAGCTTTGACGGATTTTCGGTTATCTGTATGGTTAATAGTCATAGTTCCTGAGCCAAAATAGACATTATGGCCCAAAACGCTATCACCGATAAAAGAAAGCCGCCCCACATTTGCTTTTTCAAATAAGATGCTGTTTTTTAGTTCAACCCCATATCCAATAACAGAATCGGCGCTAATAGACGTATATTTCCTAACCAGCACATTGTTTCCTATGAAACTTCTTTTTCCTATATAACAAGGTCCTTCCAATATGGTACCGGACCTTATTTCCACATCTTCATCTATAAATACGGGACCGTTAATTTTAACATCCCCTTTTAAATGAACCGATTCAGCTATTGTTGCTTTTCTCCAGGAGTCCATTATTACTTTATTCGCTTTTAAAATATCCCATGGATAAGCGATATCTATCCAGTCTTCTTCCCAGATGGATGCGGTAAGTTCTCCTTTCTCGATAAGTTTGCTAAATGCCTTTTCCATGCTTTTGTTGCTTTTTTTTAATAGATCGAAGAAAGACGCGGGAAGGATATAAACACCTGACAAGACATAATTGCCAAGATCCGGTTTTTTGGGTTTCTCAATCATCCTGGTTATTTTCATTTCCTCATCAAGGTACACATTTCCAAACATTCCGGAAGAAGAAGTTAAACAGATGGAAGCTACAGGAGATTTTGTAGAACCAAAAGACTGAAGAGTATGGCTGAAAATGTTAGCCGCAGTTAATATATCCCCATAAATAAGGATAAAATATTCTCCCGGATCAAACCTATCACGGGCCTGGAAAACAGCGTCCCCAATGCCGCTTGATCTTTTTTGTTCTATATAATGGAGGTTTAGATTTGAGTGGTTCGAGTTTTTAAAAAAATTAATTATTTTCTCTTTTTTATGGCCAACGACTATATTAATAACATTGATACCACTTTCTTTTAAAAGCTCAATTGTACGCTCTAGAACAAATTTACCCGCAACATTAATCATTGTTTTGGGTCTAGTTGCTGTAAATGGAAGCAAATTGCTCCCCTTTCCGGCCGCAAGAATCAACGCTTTCATTTTAAATCCTTTATAAGTTCAGTTGTCAGGGATCAGGTTTCAGGAGTCAGCTTTTTCTTCTGAACCCTCTTCATAATATTCTATTATAAAAATAGATTGCCGCAGGAATGGCACATTGAGCATTCTTGTCATTCCCGACTTAATCGGGAATCTAACTAATTCTTATACTATTCAATTACAAAACTTTTTTTAGGAAGATTTGTTAATACACTGGTCGGTAGTCATTTGCTTGCGGCAACTCGCCGCTTCAGGGATTTCTTATCTAATCTTCTAAAAACTTTTCAGCCTCAACTAAATCTTTTATTGTGTTAATCCCGTTTATTTCATCCGGGTTTAACACCTTAGCAGACATCACCAGCAATGAATTGTCAAATGCTATTTTAACTATATCAGTCAAATAATATTCATGTTGAACGTTATTTTGGTCAATTTCCTCTAAAGATTCAAGTAAAAACTTTTTATTAAAGCAGTAGATTCCTGAGTTAATCTCATTTATGGTTCTTTCGGTTTTAGAGCAGTCTGTTTCTTCAACAATGCTTTCTATATTGTTATTGCTGTTTCTCACTATCCTCCCATATCCGGTTGGATTATCCTTCTCTGCTGTCAATAAGGTAACAGCCGCATTATTCGACCTGTGATCCCTGATCATTTCATTTACAGTACTTTCCCTTAAGAAAGGAACATCGCCGGACAAAACCAGCACCTCCCCTTCAAAGTTTTCTAAGAAAGACTTTGTCTGCATAACCGCGTGACCCGTGCCCAGTTGTTCTTCCTGATCAATAAATTCTATGTTTTCTGATACAAATTTCTTTTTCACTTCTTCCTTCTGAAAACCAACTACCACAAAAATACTGTCCGGCTTTATTTTATATGCAAGATCAATAACATATTTTAATAAAGGCTTGCCATGAAGGAGATGCAGAACCTTTGCTTTTTTTGACCTCATTCGAGTTCCTTTTCCAGCAGCTAAAATGATAATAATCATAGTTTTTTTAAAGATAAATTCGAAATCTGAAACAAGAAACAAATCTGAATGAAAAAAAGTTTAAAACAATATGATTCTCCGTTTTGGAAATTTGAAATTTAAATTTCGTATTTGTTTGTATTTTTGGTAAAAACATCCAAGATTCGCTCTACGAAGAATGCCTGAGAAGACTTGAATTCGATATTCGAATTTAGGATTTTCTAGTTCCATCTTGTTTTTTACTTTGAGCCATCATAATAGACTCCCCCAGGTCAATATCTTCCGGAGTTGTAATTTTTATATTTAACTCAGATCCATTGACCACATAAACCGGGATTCCCAGCCGTGCAACGAGGGTGGACTCATCGGTTCCACAAAAATTATCTTTCAGAGCTTTTTCAAAAGCGCTAATGAGAATCTCTTTTTTAAAAATTTGAGGTGTTTGAATTCGCCATATGGAATCTCTGTTTTGACCTCCAACGACCATCCCCTGATCTGAAATTTTCATTAAAGTATCCTTTACCGGTATGGCAACAACAACAGATCCTTTTTCTTTAGCTTTTTTTATAGAGTTTTCAAGAATAGATTTGCTCAAAAACGGGCGAACACCATCATGAACTGCAACCAAATCCATTTCCCGGGAAACACTTTTCAAACCATTAAAAACCGATTCCTGACGCTTTTCTCCACCTGTAACTATTTTTTTAACTTTGGTGAATTTATAACTGTTTACGATTTCCTGTTTACAATAATCAATTCCATCATCAGGTACTACCAGAATAATTTCATTAATAGAATCACTCTTTTCAAATGTTTGCAGGGTGTAAACAATAACAGGGTTCTCACCAAGCATTAAGAACTGTTTTTTTCTGCCCTTGCCCATCCGGCGGCCATGACCTGCCGCCGTAATTATTGCGGAAGTTTTTTTAATCATTTATACATACACTGTTGCTTTGAAGTTGTTCTGTAAGACACTTCGAGACAAAACGCACTTTGGTTCATTATGCTGTCTGTTGATAGTTGACTACTTAACGCTTACATTATAGACAGTTGCAGCAATTAAAGTCAAAAAAATGACTATGAGGCTTTTTTTTCCCGTCAGAGGGAAAAAAGCGGCATGGAACGAAAAAAAACAGCCCATAATTTTATCTAAACCATTGATTTATTTGTGCAAAAATCTGATATCCTGCAAATTTCTATTTCGAGCATTTAGCAGGCATTGATTTTGCTTTTAAAACAAGGCACAAGGCAATGAGAAAAGATAGAAAAATAATTTTCTCTATTTCCCTTTACTCTTAATATTTGGAGAAAAAAATGGAAATATTAGATCGAATGTTATTCTCAGATAAAACGCCAAAGCTTTTAAAAAAGAGCCTTGATTTACATCTTCAGAAAAACAGCGTGATATCAAGCAATATTGCTAATGTCGATACACCTGGTTATAAGGCCGTTGATCTTAAGTTTGATGAACAGTTACAGAGCGCAATAGGCACAGGGAATCAGATTAAAATGAAAGCAACACAAAAAAAGCATTTTACCGCTGATATCAAGCAGATTGATAAAGTTAAACCGACCGTTTCAGAAGAAAATGACCCTGCCCGCCCTGATGGTAACAATGTAAAAATAGAAAAAGAAATGTCCAAACTGGTAGAAACTCAATTAATGTACAATTCCATTGTTCAGGCAATGACAAAAAGAGGCGGCATCCTACGCTATGCTATCGAAGAAGGCAAGAGATAAGTCGATTTAGTCACATAACAATAATTTTTGCTTTTTTATGGCAGAAATTTGTTATATGCACAATAGGACGGTAGCCCCATTTGGTTCCGGCCCCAAGCCGGTTTTGCATTTTAGATTTAGGAATGTGGATATAAAATATGAATGATATAACAATTCAAAGCGGTCTTAAAACAATTTTAAATCCGGGTCTTGGGAATTTGAGCGGGGCAGAGAATGTAACTTCCGTTAAACAAAAGGGAGAAAAATCGTTTGGCGAATCTCTTGTCGAATCCCTGGAAAAGGTAAATGACCTTCAGTTAAAAGCGGATAAAACTGTTGAAGAACTTGCTACGGGAAAAACACAATCGATCCATGAAACCATGCTCGCGTTAAGTAAAGCTGATATCGCGTTTCGTCTGACAATGCAGGTGAGAAACAAGGTCGTTGAGGCCTATCAGGAAATAATGCGAATGCCGGTTTAAATAAAAGGGTCAAGGGTCAAGAAAAGAAGCCTTAACTCATGACCCCTGCCCCTTGACACTTCTTTTAATTGACTCAAAAAGTTTATTATATTTTTCATCGGCAGGTTTGAGTTCAAGGGCTTTTTTCGCCATCGATTCCGCCTTTAAAAAATCTTTTTTATCGTTAAGGTAAATCAAAGACAGCTCATAATAGGGTTGCACAAAATTCGGAGACGCTGCAATGGCATTATTATATGCTTCAACGGCTTTGTCTAATTCTTTTTTTTGATAATATAATTTCCCCAATTGAAAATTTGTTGAAGGATTATCCGGCTTGATTTCCTTTGACACTAAAATCGTTCTTTCTGCTTTGTCAACTTCTCCCATTGAGAGATATGCCTGACTTATGTTATTCAGTATTAATGTAGAATGGGGCTTTATTTTTTTGGCCTTTTCGTAATATTGAACAGCTTTTTCAAACTCGCTTTTGTCCTTATAGTAATTTCCAATATTAGTCAGGGCATCGGCGTCTTTTGGTGAAATAGACAATGCTTTTTCCCAGAATTCTAATGCTTTTTCCTTATCCTCTTTAGATATGTAATAGAGAGTTCCAAGGTTGATATATGCTTTAACATAGTTTGGATTTAAAGCTACAGTCTTTTCCCATTCCTTCTCCGCCTTATCATTTTGACCCATGTTGAAATATAGAAGGCCTAATTTACTGTGGGCTTTAATATTATCCGGGTTATACCTTATAGCAAGGAGAAACTCCTCCACGGCGTTATTCAGGAGCCTGTATTGGGCAAACTCTATTCCCAGTTGATAATGGGCATTAGATTCTTCGACATCCACTTTTGTTTCCTTATTGGAACACCCGAAAAAGACTGCAAGTACAAAAAAAAATAAAAGTTTTTTCAGCAGCTCAACCTCCTAAGAAATTTGGACAGGATACCAGGGAAAGCAAGACAAAAGTGCCAGGCACTTTTTACGGACAACAGCAAAAAAAACCTCCGCCCCTTTGAAAGGAACGGAGGTTAGCGTTAAACACAAAATTTTAAACAATAAAAATTATAGTCCGACCTCTGCAGTAGCAGCAGTTACGGTACCAATAGCAATAGTATCACTCAGATCACCAATAAACTCCATAGCAAAACCTGTTCCACCAGGTATTACAACAGCTCCCCAAGCACTCAAAGTAGAGGCAAAATTCAATCCAGTTGCAACAGTTGCCCCACCATCGGGAGCCGCAGCTCCAATAACTACGTGACCCTTACCGGTTGTTGATATCCAATTCGCGCCAGTTATTGCACTACTATTTATTGAAGAATGATTAGTGTTGGCGATAAAAAACCTTCCTACTGTTCCTACATCAATAGTTAAAGTGGCAGCAGTTTGACCCGTTGAGGTTACTGCAGTTACTGAGACAGCCCTGCTGGTTGCTCCAGCTATCGAAGGAACCGCAACAGCTATGAAAGTATAAATACTGTTCGTATCTGCCTGCCAATAAGGTGATACAATAGATTGGTTAGTTGTCGCATTAGCAGCAAAAGCATTATTAGATGACCCAACAACCACTAAAGCAGCTGCTACGATCATCACTGTAATCAATTTTTTCATTATTTTCTCCTAATATTTTTTAATATGCAATCCGTATTCCGGATCATTTACAATTTAATTTAGTACACTTTTTTTCTTTAACTTAATAAGTCCGTTGACTGTTTTCTTGTGACGCACCCCCTTTCCCTTTGTCGATTTATCCTTATAAAATAATATGCACAAATTTATCCGAATTACTCAAGAATGTCAAGGAAAAAGAACAAAAATATCAATTTTTTTAGGCGCTGTTGAGTTTTTGTCTTTTACAGCGCCTTATGCAAAGCTTGGCAAAGTTTTCACGCAAGTAATTGATACAATATATTTTGATTGTGCGGCCTAAGGCTGCGCTACGATTTTTTTTACGGCAAACTTATAATTGCCTTATCTCTCAATATCGGAAATAAAAGATAATACTTTAGAAATCTTTTCTTTAAGGTCCTTTTGCCTGTTCTTGTTTTTATTAACAACTTCCGCAGGAGCTTTATTAATGAAATTGTGATTGGAAAGCTTTTTTTCAATAAAATCCAGTTCTTCCCGGATTTTTTTTATTTCTTTTTGAAGGCGGGTTTTTTCATCCTCTAAATTAATCAAATCATCCATTAAAACAAATAGTTCTACATCATTTACGACTGTTGCTGCCGCTTTTTCCGGTTTATCCCCTTTTTCCTGAAATTCAAAATTCTGCAGACCGGCTAATTGAGTTATCCATCTACTCTGCTCCCTAATTATTTTCTTTATCTTTTTATTACCTGTTTTCAAAATAAGCTTTATTTTTTTTGCCGGTGCAATATTCATTTCACCTCGCAGTGAACGGACAGCGGCCACAACGTCTATCACTATTTTCATCTCTTCTTCGGCCTGCAAATCTGTCATCTCTTTGTTAAGTAAGGGATAAGGCTCAAGCAAAATGCTTCCCGAGTCGCCTGAAGGCAGAACTCTAAGCAATTTAACCCGCTCCCAGATTTCTTCTGTAATAAACGGCATAAATGGATGAAGAAGGCGTAAAGATGTTCCGAGAGTTAGCATCAAGATTTCGGCCGCACTTTCTTTGCCAGGTTCTTTTCCGTAAAGCCTCGGTTTTACAATTTCAATATACCAGTCACACAACTCATGCCACAAAAACTGATAAATTGCTTCTGCAGCATCATTAAATCTATATTCTTCAAGAGACTTTCGGACATTTTTTACTGCTAAGTTCATACGGCTTAAAATCCATCTATCTGCCAGGGACAGTTGAAAATTGGGAGCGGATTTATTGTTTTTTTGGAGTACATCGACCGTGTCGATGCTCATCAACGCAAATCGGGAAGCATTCCATATTTTATTAGCAAAATGCCGGTATCCTTCGATTCTCTCTTCAGACAGTTTTATGTCCCGCCCATGCGCGGCAAAAGCCGCCAGAGTAAAGCGAAACGCATCTGTTCCATATCTGTCCATTACCTCAAGAGGATTAATAATATTGCCTTTGGACTTGCTCATCTTTTTTCCTTCAGCATCCCGAACAAGCGCGTGAATATAAACATGCTTAAACGGAACATCTCCCATAAATTTTATTCCCATCATAATCATCCTTGCTACCCAGAAAAACAGTATGTCAAATCCGGTAACCATTACTGAAGTAGGATAGAAAACCTCAAGTTCCTTTGTCTTGTTTGGCCAGCCTAATGTGGAAAAAGGCCAGAGCGCGGAACTGAACCAGGTATCTAACACATCTGTTTCCTGAATAAGGTCCGTTCCTTCGCATTTATCACATTTTTCAGGTGTATCTTTTTCCACCAGAATATTGCTGCAGGATACGCAATACCAGGCCGGAATTTGATGGCCCCACCATATTTGACGTGAAATGCACCAGTCTCTGATATTTTCCATCCAATCAAAATATGTTTTCTCCCAGTTTTTTGGGATTATTTTAACTTTTCCTTCCTTTACCGCCCTAATGGCCGGCTCTGCCAGGGGTTTTATCCTGACAAACCATTGTAATGATATTGTTGGTTCTATAATGGTTTTACACCGGTAGCAATGACCAATGGAATGAACATAATCTTCTGATTTGATGAGTAAGTTATTTTGTTCAAGGTCATCAAGCAATTTTTTTCTGCACTCAAAACGATCCATGCCTTCATATTTTCCAGCCTCTTTGCTCATAACACCGTAATTATCCATGGCTTTAATTTGCGGCAAGTCATGACGCAGCCCAATCTCAAAATCATTAGGGTCATGGGCAGGAGTTATTTTTAAGGCGCCTGTTCCAAATTTCATATCAACATATTTATCTGCAATTACAGGGATTTCACGTTCAATCACGGGGAGCATGACCTTCTCTCCAACAATCTTTTCATATCGTGAATCACCCGGATTTACGGCTACAGCCGTATCTCCCAGCATGGTTTCAGGCCGCGTGGTAGCTATAACCAGGCATCCATTGCCATTTAAAAAAGGATACCCTACATGGTATAGATGCCCCCGGATTTCCTGATGTTCTACCTCAAGATCGGATAAAGCCGTATTGCAGCGAGGACAGTAGTTGATTATATAGTTTTTTCGGTAGATTAAGCCTTCTTTGTAAAGGGTAACGAAAACCTCCCGCACCGCGGCAGAAAGGCCAGCATCCATAGTGAACCGCTCTCTTTCCCAGTCACAGGCAGAACCAAGTTCCATTAACTGGCGGGTAATTGTGGAGCCGGATTCTTTTTTCCACTGCCAGACCCGTTTTATGAATTTTTCTCTGCCCAGCTCATCTCTTTTTAATCCTTCCTGCATCAGCTGCCGTTCTACCACATTCTGAGTGGCGATACCGGCGTGATCAGTTCCCGGCTGCCAGAGAGTATTGAAGCCGTCCATCTTCTTCCAACGAATAAGAATATCCTGGAGAGTACTATTTAAGGCATGGCCCATATGAAGGCTGCCAGTTATATTTGGAGGGGGTATGACAATTGAAAAGGCTTTTTTACCGGAATTTTCATCAGCGTGAAACAGCTTTTTTTCTAACCCGTATTGATACCATTTTTTTTCAACCCTTTCAGGGTTATATTTTTTTTCTAAATCAGCCATAGTTCAGGAACCAGGGTTCAGTTGTAAGGGAGCAGGAAAAAATCCGCCCCTGTGCCCCTTTTTAAAGGGGAAATTTGGGGAGAGAATTCTCCTCTGACATGTTCCTCCGGGAAAGTGTGTGTCAAAAAACGTTACTAAAAAAAGGTTTTTTCATATTTGTAGATACAGCACTACCTTGGGTTGTGCTTTGGAATCTATGGTTCCGGAAAGTCTGGGATTTTAGGCCTCTGGACTCTTAATCTTCTCAATCTCTTTTTTAATGATCGTCTTGGAAATATCGGGGGTAATTTCGCGGGCAATTCTCTCAACCGCTTCGATAATTTTATCAGTGATTGCGGCAACTTCATTCTGAACCGCTTCTCT
>DASCNB010000181.1:0-20894 GCA_036011265.1 Nitrospinota bacterium
TTTTCAATATTACCGATAGACTTGTGGAACTCTATGGAATGGAACGTACTTCTCAGATGCTTTCTTTTATGCCTTCCGATGCAATACTTCCTTTTATTGTCGTCATAAGCCTTCAGTGGTTTTTTCAGATGAACAGCGACGGCACTGGCTACTTAGCACAGCGTACCATGGCCTGCAATACCGAGAAAGACGCCAAAGTTGCGGGAGTGGTCTTCACTTTCGCGCAGGTTCTCATACGCAGTTTGTTCTGGCTGCCAATTATAGTGGCCCTGCTTATTATATATCCTTTTGATCCGTCTTTACCGATAGACGATTCCTTTGTTTCAAACAGGGAAATGCTCTTTGCGAAAGGGATCAATGATCTGCTCCCTGTAGGGGTGCGAGGGCTTATGATTACCGGCATGTTGGCTGCCCTGGCCTCCACTCTGGACACCCATCTGAACTGGGGCGCCAGTTATTGGAGTAACGATATTTACAAGGCGATTATCTCCCGAAAAATATTCAAAAGAGAGTCTCGCCCAAAGGAGTTGGTTCTTGTCGCTCGACTTTCAAATATTCTTATTCTCTTTATTGCGCTAATCATCATGGCAAATCTCGGTTCCATTCAAAAAGCATGGCAGATATCGCTTCTGTTCGGTGCGGGAACCGGTTCTGTTCTTGTGTTACGCTGGCTCTGGGAACGGATAAACCTTAATTCGGAAATAGCCGCTATTTTTTCTTCAATCGTTTTTGCTCCAATTATTCTGTTTAATGTGCAGGAAGAATGGATGCGGCTGCTGCTGATGTCTGCTATTTCCACTTTTTTTGTTGTGGGTGCGGCATTAATAAGCCCCCCCACGGAAGAAAATAAACTGACTGTTTTTTTTAAACGTGTTGAGCCGCCGGGGTTCTGGGAAAAAACCGCGTCAAAAGCCGGCATGGATCCCATGAAATCCCGGCATAAACTTTTTGAAGGAATAAAGTTGATTCTGCTGACAGGAGCAACATGCTTTCTCCTTCTTGCAGGAATCGGAAAACTCATTGTGCCCATGCCCGATACTTCCCCTATCTATCCCATGCTGTTGATTGCAGGCGGATTAATTTGTGTTCCCTTCTGGTCAAAAAAATTGCTATCATAAAAAATTCGTTTTATCCAAAGTCTATAAAAATGAACTACAAATACATTAAAGAAATGCACGAAAAATATAGTGCATCTGATGAATCCCAACTCCTATTTGAGAAAATTATAAACGCATCTACAGATCAGAAGGAAGAAGTGTCAAAAGGTGTGCATTTATTAGTGGAGAAGGTGGGGCTCGCCTATGCGCTTCTAGCTTTATATCGTCAGCAGGTTAATAGCGGTTTTGTATTAGCTGATCCTTTAAATACCGAAGAAAAAGAAGAGAAAATTTTTTTTGATTCTGATACTGGTGTCACATTTCATGTGCAATGGAACCCGGATCGGGAATTAAGGAAAAATCATGAGCTGCTTATAGAACGTGGAGTGATAGCAGAAAAAGGTAATGAAACTAAGTTAATTAATAGAGATAAAAGCGGAAAAGCCTGCTATCTCTGCAAGATAAATATTGATACACAGAATCCCGGGGAAATTCTACTCGATATGAATTTACGAGGAGAAAAATATTTCGCGGGGGCTAACTTTGCCTATATAACGAACAATCACTATACAATAATGAGTGAAGAACATCGGCCGCAGCAATATCGAAAAAAAATCGTCGAAGTATTAAATGATTTTGTAGATAAAACAGACGGTTATTTCAGGGCAATTTTTAATGGGTTAGCGGGAGCCTCAATTGAAGAGCACGAACACATACAGGCAACTACCGAGGAGTTTCCTATTGAAAGATTAAAAATTGAGAATAGAGATGTTCTCTATGAAAGCAATGATATCAGGGTTTCAAATCCAAAATACTATTGCCCCGTTCGGGTAGTTGAGGGAACAGGTAGAACAAATACCGAAGACGCGGCAGATAAAATTATCTCAAAATGGCATGATCTGGACGAGCAGTATCATACAGTTAATCTCATCGCCGCTAAGCCTGATAATCAATACCGGATTTTCATTATATTGCGAGACAAAAGGAAATTAGCAGGGAATGGAAAAAATGGAGCAATAGCGTCTTTTGAAACAGGAGGAAGAATTATATTGTCCTATGAACCAGAAGTTAAAAGCGGTAAAAAAACAAATGAGAGAGAAACCTTTGATAAAGCAAATTTGGAAACTATAAAAGGATTATTGAAAGATATTAGTCCGGAGAAACAACTAACAGAAATATACTGAGTTTTTGAAAAGTCCAATACTATTTTAATAAACTTTTATGGAAATCAATAACGGCTTCGTAAGCTTAAATTTACTATTCTCAATTTGTGAAAGATAGTTTTGAGAAACTCCTATAATTTATAGCAAAATCTTTCGGCTCAAGCCTTTCTCCTTTATAATCTACTTTGTTCTTCTCCCCATCATGGTATTAAATATAGGATGTTATTTTATCCAAGATAACTAATGATTAGTACGAGTGCGCATGTCATTACTGCTACAACTATAAAAAAGCTGTCTTTCTGATGGTCTCTAGTCCACACCCTCCTTCTTTCCCGCATTTACATCTCCTTTTTTAATAAAAAATCGATGCCATATTTAGATCAAAAAACGAATTTTTTCTCATCCCTCAGTATTAAATCCCTTGGATAACAAGATATATTCCTCTAAAACACGTCCGGCACTTTGGCAAAAAAATAGGCAGACGATTAAACTTCAAAAAAACCACGCAAGTAAAAATGAAAAATGTTTTTTTATAATGAGAAGATAAACTATTTAATGAATCACTGTTTTTGTTTCTTTCTTTGGAATTCCTGCATGGCTGGCTTCAACAAGTGTTTCTACTTTTTTAAATAACACATCAAACTGAAACGGCTTTAAAATAAAATCATTGCAACCGGCTTCGATAGATTTCATGACTTGGTTTTTATCATGAGAAGCGGTCATTAGAATTATTGGAATGTCGGGGTTTAAAGTTATATCTTTTCTAAGGATATTGCAGGCAGTAATCCCGTCTCGACCCGGCATTGTGATATCCATGAGCACAATATCCGGCCAGAAGTCGCGCACACAGCGAATAGCCTGAATGCCGTCATTAGCGGTATGGACGATCCACTCTTTTTCCTCAAAGTAAGTGACGAGAACTTCTCTTATTGCAGCCTCATCATCCACAATCAGTATATGATTCTCCGATTCAGCCATTAATTATACCAAAATTAACATTAAATAGAATAAAATTATTTCTCACTTGTATATAACATGAAATCTATCCCAATATCTTGTGTTTGTCAAGTACAAATTGCTAAGTAATTGTATAATCGGGCACTAGGACTCAAAAAGAATTTGTACCACTCACTTTTATAAAGGCTTGCACAAGTAGTTATTAAAGCCCGTTTGACTAAATCATCGAAATAGGGCATTACCAGTTTTTTTGATTGATAATTTTTTTACGTTTTGCCAATGCTTTTAGCTGGCGATGGAATGCCTGCTAAATTATCTTTAATTATCATTTTTTGTGTGGTTCAATAAATTAATAAGAGGAACTATTTTTTGATAATTAATTGATCATAGCCTTGCTCGGATTGCGGAGAAATAGAACAGAATTTTAGATTCCAAAATATTTTTCACAGCACTTATGTCGATGGAAGACATTGATTCCCGGATAAAAAAAGAGGGAGATTCATTTAAATGAAAAACCCTTCATTCAACAGGGCAGACTTTTATTCTATTATAAAGTCAAGAAGAAGCGTTCGTGTTTATAAAAAAGACCCTGTTCCTGAAAAATTAATAAAAAAATTGATAGAAGCAGCAACATGGGCGCCTTCCGGGAAAAATCTTCAGAACTGGAGATTCTTCATATTAACTGGTAAGAAAAAAGAAGATTATCTAAAACTTTCTCAAAAATCCTGGTTGTCAATAAAAGACGCTCTTGTTAAGAAGTTGAAGCCAAGCTTATATGAATTTACGGAACGTTTTTTTTATACCCTTGGAGAAGCGCCGGTTTTGATCTTTGCCTATTCCAAACCAAACCCTGAAGAACAACATCAAACATCTCTGGGATCTGTTTACATGTCGGTGCAAAATCTTTTACTGGCCGCGAATTATGAAGGCTTGGGAACCTGTGTGATGGGTGCGCCGCTGGAAATAAAAGACGAAGTCAACGAATTTCTTCAAGTAAAAGAGATGGACCTTATTTGCGGTATAACCCTCGGATATCCCAATCATGAACCACCTGCCGCTGAAAGAAGGAAAGATCATGTTAAATTCTTTTAGGCAGAATTGCGGGATATGGATATCCTGTCAAGAATTTTGCTGAACACTGACGGTTGATAGCTGTACGCTTAAACAAGCCCTGACTCTTTCAAAAGACTTTTTAATTTTGATAAGTTTGCATTATTCATAGGAGCAAGGGGAAGGCGCACTTCATCGATTACTTTTCCCATGAGGGATAAAGCGGTTTTTACAGGAACCGGATTAGTTTCAATAAACATACCATTATTAAGATCAAGAAGTTCGTAGTGAAGTTTACGAGCTTCATTGAAATTTTCATCCAGACAGGCTTTGCACAAAGCGGCAATTTTATCCGGCGCAATATTAGCTGTGACTGAAATCACTCCTTTGCCCCCTGCCGCCATAATGGGAAGTGTATTTGCATCATCACCGGAAATCACAGAAAAGTTTTCTCCGCAAAGTTTTATCGTTTCACTGACCTGCTGCAAATTGCCTGTAGCTTCCTTTATCCCAACGATATTTTTTACTTCAGAGAGGCGAGCTGTGGTTGCCGGAAGCATATTCACAGATGTCCTTCCCGGTACGTTATAGACAATTACAGGAATATCTACATCGCCGGCTATTTTTTT
Organism: Nitrospinota bacterium; assembly: GCA_036011265.1. GTDB lineage: Bacteria > Nitrospinota > Nitrospinia > CAJXCL01 > CAJXCL01 > CAJXCL01. The sequence continues at coordinate 4,897 of DASCNB010000181.1, forward strand.
GAAATGCTGATATAGGCCCTCCTGGGTTGGTTTGTTGTAATATGGGGTTATAAGTAAAGCGGCATTTGCTCCTGCTTCTTTTGCATGCCTGGTCATTTTAATGGCTTCTTCGGTTGAATTAGAACCGGTACCCGCGATAACCGGAATACGGCCATTGACAGCCCTAACCGCTATATCAACAACTTGATTGTGTTCTTCGATATTTAAAGTAGCTGATTCTCCGGTAGTGCCGCATGGGACGATACCGTTTGTCCCATTTGAAATTTGAAATTCAATAAGATTTTTTAAAGCGTCTTCGTCTATTTTCCCGTTTTTAAAAGGAGTAACAAGCGCTACAAAAGAACCTTGAAACATTTATTTATACCCTCGTAGAATAATTTTTTTATAATTAATTTTTCTTCGTGCCCTTCGTGGTAAGGTTAAGCCTTAAGCTTTTTTATATTTTAATTTCACCGTCGTATACATATTCAGCCGGACCCGTCATGAAAACGTGGTTGTCTTTTTTATTCCAGTCAACCTTTAATATTCCTCCATTTAATTCCACTTTTACTTTTCGAGTTGTTTTCTTATTTAAATAGGCCGCTACTACTGCCGCGCAGGCACCGGTTCCACATGCCAGTGTTTCTCCAACACCGCGTTCCCACACCCTCATGCGTATATGCTTTTTATTGACCACTTCTACAAACTCCACGTTAGTTTTTTGAGGAAACAAGTGGTGTTTTTCCAGCAAAGGGCCGTAAGTTGTAACAGGAAATAATTTAGCGTTTTCCACAAAAATAATGCAATGAGGATTTCCCATCGAAACGCAGGTGATAAAAAACTTAATACTCTGAAAAGAGAGAGGCCGGTTAATCAATTCTCCATCCCAATTTATAGGTATTTGGCGGCAGCTTAATATCGGTTCTCCCATATCCACCTCTATAAGCTTTCCTTTAAATCGCGGGGTAATAATTCCTGCTTTTGTTGAAACTGTGATTTTTTTCTTGCCGGTAATTTTCTTTTCATGAAGATATTTTAAAAAACACCGGATACCGTTGCCGCACATTTCAACTTCGCTGCTATCTGCATTGAAAATCTTCATCTCATAGTTTGCCTTTTTGGATCGTAAAAGCAGCAAAACCTGGTCAGCTCCTACCCCATGCCTGCGGTCACTTAAAAGTTTGATACTTTTTTTTATCTTTTTATAAACTTCTGGTTTCATTTTTAATGCGTTGATTAAAACAAAATCATTACCATTGCCATGCATTTTTGAAAATTTTAATTTAGCCATGATTTAAAAACTCCGGAATTTTTTCACCTTTAATAAGATCAGTATATTCTTCACGTTCACGAATAACATAATGCTGATCACCTTTTACAAGTACTTCAGGGACGCGACACCTTGAGTTATAATTAGAAGACATGGTAAAACCATATGCCCCGGTGCTCATGACGGCTATCAAGTTGTCTTTCTGGAAATTAGGCAGAATCCTGTCTTTGGCTAAAAAGTCGCCACTTTCACAAATCGGCCCAACAACATCAGCGGTAATTTTTTCAGAAGCATCAGGCTTTATCACCGGTAGAATTCTCTGATAGGAATCATAGAGGCTCGGTCTGATAAAGTCATTCATCCCTGCATCCACAACAATAAAATTCTTTCCTTCATTCATTTTGGTGTATAAAACCTTGGTGACCAGAATTCCCGCGTTTCCAACAATAACCCTTCCAGGCTCAAAAATTATTGTGTAATCGGTTTTTGAAAGAATTGGCACCAGTTCTGCCGCCAGTTCTTTTGGATGAGGCGGCGATTCATCTTTATAAGTAATGCCCAATCCTCCTCCAACATTAAGATATTTGATTTCAATCCCCTCCTTTTTGAGGAGATCAGCTAAAGATATAATTTTTTCAACAGCGTCAACGAAAGGACCGGTTTGTGTAATTTGGGACCCAATATGTTTATGTATTCCTACAATATCAATATTTTCAAGACGTTCAGCAAGCTTATACTCCTTCACCGCATTAGCAATACTGATTCCAAACTTGCTATCTTTAAGTCCCGTCGCAATATATTTGTGAGTTTCAGGGTCAACGTCGGGGTTAATTCTTAGAGCAACACGGGCTTTAGTGTGCAGTTCTTCAGCAACTTCATCAATAACAAACAACTCCTGGGTGGACTCTACATTGAACATCAAAATATTGGATTTTAAAGCATAACGGATTTCATCTCTTGTTTTACCAACGCCGGCATAAACGATTTTTTGTGGGTCAGCACTTGCCTGGAGTGCTCTGTAGAGTTCTCCCCCTGATATAATATCTAATCCACCCCCTTCCTTAATAACAATCCGTAAAATTGCGATATTTGAGTTTGCTTTTTCAGCAAAGCAAACTAAATGCGGTATCTCTTTAAAGGCATCTGTGAAGACGCGCAAATGGTTAAGAATGGTAGTATAACTATATAGATAAAAAGGAGTTCCTATCTCACTGGCTATTTTTTGGACAGGGATTTTTTCCGAGAAAAGCTCCTTTCCGTGATATTGAAAATCATCCATTTAATTTGTCTGAAAAAACAAAAATTATTATAAATTCAGGTAAATATATTTTTATAAATATTTGATAATTTTGATGATAACAACCTTGAATTCAAATGTCAACGGCTATTGCCTATAAAAATGCATATTTTACAGGGGAAAGTTGAGGGTAAATATCGTTAGTCTTAATAATTATTAAAATTACAACAAGTTACAATTTTACATGGCATCAATAGATTTTATTAAAGTTTTGCTCTTTTATCAAAAGATTGATTTTTATCAAAGTTGCAACATATTGATTTATAACGAATATAATCTTTTATCTCCTTTTAGTTGAAGGAAATGAATTTTGCCCTAAATCTTTGATACTGAGGCCATGATTTCAGATATGCTAAAACAGATGTAGAGCCTTCTGACGATTAAAAAATGTACACTTTTATGAAATCCAGGTCAATGAGCGGGGATACTCATTTTTTATGAGTATAAGTACTTATTTGGTTGTGGGTTTGATAGAAGCTAAGAATCTCTTGGTCGTTGTTATTAAAAGAATATTTTATAAATATTCTATCGCTTGTACCTTGGAATACTTGCATCCTTCAACTCTCAAGACATAGGCTTTAGATGATTGTAGTTTACTTTTTCTTCAGGAAAGGATCAGGTACAACCGGCAGACCGCACCATTGCGCGATCTTATTGTAATTTTCAGCCAGGTCCTGCGCGTAGCCGACGCCGTCCTCTACCGCTTTTATCGCTTTGCCTGCTTTTGTTGAAGTGTCACCGAGTTTCGTAATAAAACGCTGCAGCCTGTCCATTGCGGCGGAAGATTTCGCCTCTTCCCTGGTTTTTAAATTCCCTGCTTCTTCAATTGCGTCATCAACCTTTTTGAGTTCATTTCCCAGTTTTTCCTTTTCGCCTTCATCATCAAGCTCATCAACCATATCCTCCTTCATATTGCTGAATGCCTTACTCAACCCGTCTATATGATTTTTAATTTCAATGTTTATTTCTGTAGTCTGTTTCTGAACATTCTTCATATCCTGTATGACGCTTTGAAAACTTCTCGCGTCTATATTTAAAGTAAGTCCTTCTTTTGTAAGTGCTTTAATTACATCACCTTTAGAATAAGGTTCATCTGATTTTACTTCTTTTAGTAACATTACATCATCGATTAATCCCAGCACATTAACCATTTCAAAACTTTTTAAGCACTGAATGCCATACTCCCTTTTAGTTAGAAAGTTTTGCAAGTCCTCAAACGCGTAAAAATGAGGTTCATTAATTTTGTTGCATTTCACGCAATTGCAGGGAATCCACTTTTTGACCTTCAACCGTTTATAAGAATTATGAATATTATCCAATTCATATGAGACTATGGTCATCAGTTCCTTTTTGTTCCTTCCGGAAACACGGATTTGGATATCACGCTTATCATAATTTTCACTGACTTCTCCCTTTGCCCCGTCTTTTTCCAAAACAACACCCGATTTCCAGACAAGCTTTTGATTTGAAATCCATCTGTGCATAGCTACAATAAAGCGGGCAGCAATACCTTTCGGCATAAATTCATAAGTGTACTGCATTATAAGATTATTCTTTTTGTCCCAATCATAATCCGGTTTATTATCGGACAGCCATTGAGGGGCAATATAGTCGTTGCTGTTTTCAATTTGATAACATAATTTAAAGTTGAGCATTAGTTGCAGAAGTTCATCATGCATGTCTGCATATTTTTTTGTTTTCCATATTTTTGACAGGTCGGCTGTATTAAATTTTCCGTGGTTTCTAATCACTCTCTTATTGTCCAGAACTTTATAGACGGCGTCAGTGCCCCAATTAGGGTCCAGAATTACAGTCTTTTTTAGAAGAGGGTCTTCCTGGAAATGAAGGCAGACTCCAAGGTCATGTAGATAACCGCTCAGCTGAAGTTTATCTTTTTTCCTGGAAAAACCGTTTGTTTTGCAGATACTCATGTATTCATCAATGCCTATATGATTACGCTTGTCTCCTTCCAGTATTTTTCTAACTTTTGTCCATGTTTTTGGAAGGGAGGTTCCTATATGAGGAAGCTTTATAATATGGTGCTCAATAGACTTTATTACATTCTTAAGTCCTCTATTTGTGGCCAGGTTGACTCTTAGAGTTTCCTTAAAGTTTGAAAACAGTCCCCGTAATTGATGTTCGCTTATTTGTCTCTGGCGATCCTGTTTTTCGTTTTTTATAACCAGCAGGGGGCTGTTATCGCTCAAATGCTCCACCACGTTCATCCAGTAATAAAAGTCCGTGTCTTCTTCGCGCATATCCGCCACAAGCACATAGAGTGATCTCTTCGTAAGGAAAAACTGGTGAGTTGCGTGATAAATCTCCTGGCCTCCGAAATCCCAGATATTGATCCGAAAAGGTTTTCCTTTTTCCATATTAAACATCCATTGGGTAATATCAATTCCTTCCGTAGATTTTTCCTTTTTCAGAAGTTTGTAGCTCCGGTTTTCAATTTTTTTTGCTAAAGTTGTTTTTCCAGCTCCTGGTTCGCCGACAATCAGCATCTTTGCCTCGTGGAGATAATCTTCCCCTTCTTCTTCAAGCTGGCGAAAATAATTCTTAATTTTCTCAATATCTGCATACCCATCTTTATCAGAATTAACTATTTCCGCTGGCGGGTTTTTTATAGGATTCTTTGTTAATGCAAGCACTTCTAAGTTTCTTAGTTGAAGAACTTTGGGGGATATTTCTGTGATTTGGTTGGTTCCACTGCCGTAATTCCCAAAGTCCAATTCTTTTAGTGAAGTTAATTTATATATGATTTCAGGAATTGAGGTGAAATTATTATTCCACAAGTGAAGGCCAAACAATTTTTTTAAGTGGACAATAGATTCTGGAACATTATTTATTTGGTTTTTATATAAATAAAGATATTTCAAGTTTTTTAATAGTGTAACGGCAGTGGGAAATGCGTGAAATTGGTTGGTAGCAAGGAAAAGTACTGTTAGCTGTTGTAATTGTTTTATAGAGTCAGGGATGCTTGTCAAATTATTAGCGTCAATATGAAGATTGTTTAAATTTTGTAACGGTAAAATTGATTCAGGGAAATTTGAAAACTCATTGCAACTTATGTCAAGTATAGTTAAGTTTTTTAATTTAATAATGCTTTCAGGAATGTCTTTCAGTAAATTAATGGAAAGGTCTAAACTCTTCAGATGTTCCAGTTCAAAAACTTCTTCCGGTATGTCGGTTAATTTTTCATTTTCAGTATGATCCTTACCGTTTAAATCTAATCCCCATAATTGCTTTTCTTTGGCTTCTTTTATTTTTTTTAGGGCCCACTCTGGAGTTTTGCTCATGGTAATACCTTTAAATTATATTATTACTGGTACATTTAAAATGATCATAATATCATTATATTATTAATTGCAACATTAATTAGAGTGCCATCTTCGTGATCTTCGTTTCCTTCGTGGTTAATGATTTGATTTTGGCCCTGCCGCTCTGTATTGGAAACTTGTAAAACTGTGTTTTTTTAGACGCTGTTTAGTTCTTGTTTTTTTACAGCGCCTTATGCAAGGCTTAGCACAATTTTTGTTAGCAGATTGGGCGGAAGCCTATTTGGTTGTGGCCCCTTGGCCACTATGTGGTATAGTTTTTAGCCATGAACACCAACAAAACATTGATAGATGTTATAGATGACAGTCTTGGAATAGATAAAGATCAAATCCTCCAAGCGTCGGATGAGCTAGAGAAAATCAAGGATAGCTATAGACATTTGAAGCCGGCAACCGGTAATGAAATTAATAAAGTAAAAAAAAAGATAGAAACAGACAAAAAAGAGTTAAAAATATTCCGGCTGTTCGGAACGTCCGGCATAAGAGGTATTTTGAAGAATATATATTCTGATGTTGTTAAGGAATATGCTGACAATACTTTCATGAGCCCAAAACTCGCATATTACTATGGCAGGGCTTATGGATGGTTGATATCTAAATTAAAAATGGAAAAGAAAGTGAGAATTAATATGGATCCCCGACCCTCCAGTTTTTGCATGTCCACTGTTTTATGCGAAGGTCTGTTGGAGGAAGGTATTGATGTCTATTTTAACGGCGTTGCGAGTACGCCCATGGGATCTCTTTACGAAAATAGTATCATCATTACTGCTTCTCACAATGAAATTAAATATAACGGTATTAAGGCGTTCATTCATGGCATCCCAATCACCTTTGATATGGAATGGATTATAGAATCAGGATTCAGGCTCCTTGACTGTCTTGAAAAGAAGGGCAAAACCCTTTCTGTTAATAAAACGCGTGGTAATGTCTTTAATACTGCCACGGAAACCAGCACACAATATTTGCAGCTGGGACGTAAAATTATTGTTCAGGAAAAATTAGGTGAATATGACAATAAAGTAAAAATAATCAAGAGCAAACTGAAGAATACAGTAATGCCTCTTGATCTTGCTTTTGGAGCTGCCGGTGCGAATATTTTGAACGATATTCCCCAGAAAAGCATCAGTCCTCAACTCAAATTACTGTTGGAGACCGGTACGATCATCATCGGGTATGGAACGGAAAGGGACGGCATTCGGACGAATTACAGGATAGGCGCCGCTTATCCATATGGTGAAACTCCTGATGTCATTGCTGAGGGGGAATTGGAAGCATTTGCGGGAGGTGAATACGGTTATGGCGATAACAAAAATGGAGGGCATATCAGCAGATCCTTTTATTTCCCGGCAGATTATGTTTTTAAAGAACCATCCCTCAAAAAAGAAGCGATTGAATTAGATGACACATATCTCTTCATTGACGTGGATAACCATTCAAAGAAAAATCTCCTTTCAAAACTTACAGCAGAGATAAAAGGATATGAACTCCTCCCTGCCTGCTCAGTAGATTGTGATGAAGATAGGTTTTTAGCAGCATCACCTTCTTTATCAAAACAGCCGATCCCGTACTTATCAGGAGACCTTATGATCATGTTGTTCGCGTCAAATTATCAGCAAGAGATTAAGAAGGTTGTCTTTACTTTTGAGAGCGGACTCTCCATCGGAAAATATCTAGAAAAAAAGGGAATCGAATATGAGGAAGTTACAGTAGGAGACAGGGCTATCGCTGATTACATAATGGATCAGGAGAGATTGAAAACAGTGAAGCCTGAGGAACAACATAAAATAATTGGAGGAGAGCCATCAGGACATATGATGTTTGGGACAATTGAAAACGGAAAGATGGTTTTGATAGACGATCCTGTTATTACTCAGTTAAAGATTCTTGGTTTGATGCGAAAAACAGGAAAGGATTTCGATACTCTTTTAAAAGAAATTTTTGATGAAGTAGAAGAGGTTTTTACCGCCAGAAAGCCGGAGGCCTGGGCAGGAGAGCCGGACAGCAATGGAATTTCCTTAAGAGAAAAAATAAAACTGGAATTAAGAGAACGGGGTGGTGAGAAAGTTATTTTAACGGAATACGCGAAACAATTCATTCCTGAATATATAAATATTTTTTCAGATGGTTATATAGATGCCTATTATAAAAACATTCCGGAGAATCTTGGTAAATATCCAGAAGTTCAAAAGTCCATTTCCTTTTCTGATGAATACAGTAGACTTTTGAATATGGAAAAGACGGTTGATAGTCTATTCGAATATCTCTGTGTTGGGAAAATAGATATTAAAACATCGGAAGATGTTCTAATAGAAGAAATAGAAATCAGGTTACGTCTTACAGATAAAGATTGGGCCGGTTCCGCAGACATTAACCTTTCTTTCTACTCTAAGGATCATGAGGGCAACCATTGTCTCGCGGGAGGAGTGGTTACACGAAACTCCGGCACCAGCCCGAAAAATTCAGCTTATAATAAACTCTGGTTTGAACATTATCCAACCGGTTATAAAGTAGAGAATAAAGTCATTGAAAGAGTTGCTACCCAGATGGCTGAAAAGCGGGTGGAATTTACAAATCGGTTTATTGAAGGACTGCGAGTGAAAACTTAGATGGTTAATATAGCTTTATATATCCATATCCCCTACTGCAAACAGAAATGCCCTTATTGTGATTTTAATTCTTATGATAATGGAATTAACAAGGATTTTGTCACTGCCTTAAAAGAAGAAATTGCTATAAGAAGTAAAAGTATAAATCAATATAAGATCGGGTCTGTTTTCTTCGGGGGAGGAACTCCTACATCTCTATCCTCTGCTCAAATCACAGATATTCTCAAGTCCTGTTTTAAAAATTTTTCAATTGATCCTGACTGCGAAATTTCCATCGAAGCAAATCCGGGAACTATTGATTATCAATATTTAAAGTTATTAAGAAAAAACGGTTTTAACCGTTTGAGCCTGGGGTGCCAGTCTTTTAATGATGATCTATTAAAAAAAATAGGACGAATTCATGACTGTGATGAAATCTATCACTCTGTATCTGCTGCCAGAGAGGCTGGATTTAAAAATATTTCACTGGATCTGATGTTTGGTCTTCCGGAACAAAGTCTTGAGATATGGGAAGAATCACTTCAAAACGCGACTCAACTGAAACCAACCCATCTTTCTCTGTACAACCTGACTATTGAAAAGGAGACTCCTTTCTATTATCAATTAAGGAAAGGAGAATTAATTCTTCCTTCAGAGGAACTTCAATTAAAAATGTATGAAAGGGCTGTTGATTATTTGTCACAAGCCGGTTATACCCATTATGAAATTTCTAATTTTGCTGTGAAAGGCTATGAGTGTCGACATAATAAGGTCTACTGGAATAATAATGAATATCTCAGTTTTGGCCCAGGCGCTGCATCGTATTTAAATGGAACAAGGAGCAAAAATATTTTATCACCTGGAAAATACATTGAGACTCTTTTGGAGAAAAAAGAAATTCCTCTTTTTGAAAAAGAAACGTTGGATCAAAAGAAGAGCATGGGGGAAACCCTAATGCTCGGGTTAAGAATGGTAAACGGAGTTAACGTTTCTGATTTTGAGAAAAGGTTTGGTAAAACCCTGGACTCTGAATTTGGTGAAAAAATAAGAAAATTACGCAATGAACAGTTTTTGGAGTATAGCGATAAGAAGCTGAAACTGACTCATAAGGGAATATTATTTTCTAACGAAGTTTTTGTTGAACTCGTGTAATGATTTTTATTTTTTTGACAGGATAACAGGATTAACAGGGGAAATTAGTAGATTAACTTAACCACTTATATATGATTTATGTACCAGCCGATTAATGCGGTAACTACTGCACCAATCAACGCGACTTTATCCAATATCGGCATAAGCCTGCTAATCTTCTTTAAACGGTCAGGGTTTCTTCCTGAAGCGGCTAATTCCCGTTTCACGTACCTGAAATAAAAATGGTTGCAATAGGCGGCTCCCAGAGCAACTAATCCAATGATAATTTTTGTCAGGAATATCGTGCTGCTGATTATCATGTCGAAATTTAACAGGGCAATTCCAATCGCTGTCAAACCGAGAACAATAATAATGATATCTACAACAGGATGCCAGCGTTTCTGAATAAAGCTGATCCCATCTTTTTTCCCGGGGCTGTCCGGGATTCTTTTCATAACATTGGCCACGACCAATTGCATGATGATCATGGTCATAACAAAAGCCGCGGCTGATACGGCGTGCGCAAAAACTATCCATCCGTAATAATTCATTAATTAATTTCTCCTTTATCAGTGAACCTCAAAGAAACTTGCCTGGTTTCTACATAATTTTAATAATGTGTTTAGAGGGATAATATTGTATCATAGAAGAAGGGCAGTTATTTTAATGTCTTAATCTGCAACCAATTCTCTCGATATGTAATCAAATATTTATATAATAACGTTCGCTGATGAATAGTATGGAGAAAACTGAATCTTCTATAATAACCAAAATTGAACAAGGCTTTCAAAGTGTTGATGTGAGCCAGCAATATAAGAATAAAGCACTGGAAAACATCAAAACCTGGTTACAGGATGAACCATTCCGTGATTATCAAGACCAAATTGTTTACTTGATCGATTCAGGCAGTTTTGAATTATTGCTTGATTCGTTTTATCAAGTAATACCTTTTGGGACCGGCGGAAGACGAGGGCCGGTTGGAATTGGTCCTAACAGAATTAATCCGTGGGCCATTATGAATTCCGCCCAAGGTCATAGTACCTATCTGAAAAGTTTGTCCGAAAATCAGAAAAAGAAACTCAATATCGTCCTTTGTTACGATGTCAGGAAGTATCCTGAAACAAATCTCTATTCCAATGAAATTCCAAACCCCATTCGCGATGTTACGTCTAAAGATTTAGCTTTAAATGCAATTCAGGTTTATGCCGCCAACGGGATTAAATGTTATCTGTTTAATGATGTCAGGTCGACACCGGAATTATCTTATGCAGTGAGGCATCTAAACGCAGCAGCCGGCATTGTCATTAGCGCTTCCCATAATCCTAAGGAGGATAATGGGAAAAAAGTTTATGGAGCTGACGGAGGCCAGCTTATTCCACCGGAAGATCAGCGGTTGGCGGATATTGTAAACAGTGTCAGGGAAGTAAAAAGTCTTAATATCAAGGAAGCGAAAGCAAATGGCTTAGTAGAGTTTACAAGTGGAAAAGAAATAGATGATGCTTACATAAGAAATGTTACTTCTTTAACTTTGGTTGGGGATAAAATTGATAAGAGTAATCTATCGATCGTTTTTTCGCCTTTACACGGGGTTGGAATGACTTCTATTTATAAAGCCCTTACAAAGCACGGTTTTAACGTTAGCTTGGATGATTTGACCGTTACTCCTGATGGTTTCTTTTCCAATGTGAAATTTAATATTCCAAACCCTGAAGTTGTGGAATCAATGGAGACACTTATAGAAAAAGGAAAGGTTGTAGATGCCGATATCCTGATTAATAGTGACCCCGATGCAGATCGTCTTGGATTGACTATAAGAATAAATGGCAAAGAGCGGGATTCCGTATACAGGTATTTAAACGGAAATGAAATAGGGATCGTTCTTACTCACTTTGTGCTGGAGGAGATGAAAAGACAACAAAGGCTTCCCGAACAGGGCGTTCTTGCTAAAACAACGGTGACTTCAGAGCTTATTTCAAAAATAGCAAAGTACTATGGAGTAAAGGGAATCGGGGATCTTCTTGTTGGTTTTAAGTATATTGCTAATGAAATTAAAAAGTTGGAAGAAAAACAACAGAAAGATAGATTTGTATTGGGGATGGAAGAAAGCCACGGATTTTTGGTGAGTGCTTATTGCAGGGACAAAGACGCTGCCGGAGCGGCTTTACTGTTATGTGAGTTGGCATCCCAATTAAAGGCTCAAGGGAAAAATATAAACGATTATCTGAATGGCGTATATAAGAAATTTGGATATCACAGCCATCAACAGACATCATTAGTATTTTTAGGAGCAGAAGGAAAAGAAAAAATTGAAAAAATTTCTTATGCTTTTAGAAACCATCCGCCGGGGAAATTGGGCAAATTAAAGGTTATTCGGTGTGTGGACAGGTGGAAAGGAGAGCCTTTCCTGTCCGATACCGATAAAAGTTCACGTAATGTGTTGAGCTTTTTTATAGAACCTCCGGAGGGAGTCGAATTTATTAAAATTACGGCCAGACCTTCTGGAACCGAACCAAAAATAAAAATATACGTAGAGGTTGGAGGTAAACCTGCAGGAGAAGATGAGCAAACTTTCCAAAATGAGAAAAAAAGACATGATGCTCTGGGAAAGCGAATCATGGACGGTTTTACAAAAATTGCATATGATTGTGTGGGGATTAATATGCCGGAGCGGGGTTTCAGGCTTTCTCCTCTCTTACCGGTAGAAGTAAAATTAAAATATTTTGATGTCGAAGAAGAACTATTGAAATTGGAAAATCAATTGCGGGCAAATGAAATTACAGGAGGTGGAGTTAAAAAGCGAGTAGATGAGTTGCTTACAATTTTTGGGCAGGATCCTATCGAAAAAATCAGTGGCGCCTTTCGGGAAAAGACAGGTATGTCATTACGAAATTTTTTTAATCAAAAATTTGATAAAATTAGAAAAGAGTGCTAAATGGCAGGCAGCAGTGAATTTATTGTTGTAACATTGAATGCGGGTGGCGGTCGCCGGGATCGGCTTAAGAAGATAGAACCGAGGCAGGATGCACATGCAATAAGTGAATATATATCAGAAAAAAATGCAAAACCTGATATTATCGCTGTTCAGGAATCTACTCGAATTTGGAAAACAGAGGCGGGTTCGTTTTTAGAAATCAGCAAGGAGTTAGAGAAAAAACTGGGGAATGAAAATGAATATAAGAGTTTTTTTGCGGAGTATGTCGACAGCGATTTTCATCGACATAGCAATAAGTGGGAACAACCCTTATTTGCAGGGTTCAGTCGCGTTACGCAAGGTAACGCAATAATCACTAACAAACCCTTTGCAGAATGGCCCTGGCATTCCCCAAAAGCAGGCTATCCGAGAGCGGATAAACATACGCCGATCTTCACTCAAATTAGCGGAGCTTCTTTGTTCAGCACAGGAAACAGGGATACGGAGCCGCGCAACCTTATAACAGCTCCTCTATTCGTTGATAAAGATAAAGTCATTTATTTTATGGCTACTCACCTCTCAACATTAAAAGGTGAAGATAGATATGATATAAAAAACCCTCGATCTCAAAAAGCGTCCGAAATAAGAATTGGCCAAATTCAGGCAATTCTCGAAATAGTGCGGGAACTCAGGGAGGCAGAGATTGAAAACAAGGTGGGACCTTTTCCAATAGTTCTTGCAGGAGATTTTAATGCAAAACCGGATTCGCCGGAGCTTAATGTTTTACGACAAGAGAACTTCAGTTGTTTATCCCCTCGCTGGTATGAAAAACAGAATGATCAAATCTATACCCATGCAGGATTAAAAATTCATGTAGATCATATTTTTTATAATGACCCTAAGAAAGTACTTTCAGTATTAGATTGTTTTGTGCTGCCGCCTGCTCCAAAAGTTAGCGACCATCTCTCGGTACTTGCCAGATTTTGTATTTAATTTATAGCTATCCACACAATTGAGCTTATTTATTCGGGCTTCGAAGGAACTCCATGCGGTTTCGCCGTTCCACCATTTAAAACTATAGGATAGAGAATCCTGATGCGAGAAAAATATCGATCCCATGCGGATTTTTCCAATAGATAAAAGGAAACGCTCAAAATCAGTGGTAGCATTACCGGCAACTTCTGAAGGGAGAACGAAAAATCGTTCTTGATTTGAAAATGGGTATTGACAAGCACCAAAACTATAGTCAATGCAACCAATAGTGCCATGCCGATACGCACAATTTCAAACATTCTTGCTTCAGCTCGCAGTTTTGTGAGTCTGAAGCCGGCTTCTGGGCGCTTTAACCTGATTCCCTCATGCATTTCCCTCAAAGAAATGCTTTTGTATTTAGGATCAATCTTAGTTGTCTGATGTTTTTCTGCTGTCTTTTCCTTACTTTGGACAACGAAAGCGCTCAAAGTCAAGCCGGTGAAGTAGCAAATGAACACGTAACCAATACCGCTTCCAAAAGATACCATAATATTGGAATCAGTTGAATGCGTTAACATGGGAAAATCCACGGTGAAACTGATTAACTCGATTTTTAGTACAACAAGAAATAAGAAGCCGGGAAGAACTCTTGCTATAAGGTCATAAAATAATTGGGGAATTGTGATAGAAAAATTCATTTAGTTCTATATCTAAAATGAATGCTTAAAACCGAAAGCATTAATTTACTACTTTTATGCAACGTGTAAATAAATAGATCATTTTAATGTAATTATAAACAAATAAATAGCTAACTAACAATACCTAATGATTTCCTTTTCACGTATCTGAAATAGAAATGGTTGCTATAAAGGGCTCACAAGGCAATTATTGCGATAGCAATTTTGATGAGGAAGATAGGGTTGTGGATTATCAAAGTCATGACAAAAGCGGAAGCCGAGACTATGTGAACGAAAACTATCCAACCGTAATAATCCATTAATGTCTCCTAATCTTAGTTTGTTATAATACTGCGTTTTGCAAAAAAATATTGTATCATACAAATTCTATTTTGGAGACCTTGTGGAAAACGAGATAAGTAAAAACATTTTCAGGTTATACGATATCCGTGGAGTTGCGCATGAAGAGCTAACACCTGATGCTGTAAATACTATAGGCAAAGCCTACGGGACTTACATGAGAAGCATGGGGTACAACACGATAACCGTTGGGCGCGATAACAGGGCAAGTTCAGATGAATTTTATAATCTTTTGAGCGAAGGGATTACATCAACAGGTTGCAATGTTATTAACCTCGGAACCGTTCCAACCCCATTGCTTTATTTTTCCCTTTTTCATCTGAAACCGGACGGCGGAATAATGATAACCGGCAGCCACAATCCTCCTGAATATAACGGGCTTAAAATTTGTGTTGGGAAAGATACTATTTTTGGAGAAGAGATTCAAAAGATTAGAAAAGTTTGTGAAGAAGGTAATTTTTATCAGGGGACAGGAAAAATAGAAGATGCCGATGTTATTACGCCCTATAAAAAACTCCTTCTTGAAAAATTCCAGTTCAAGAAAAATATCAAAGTAGTCGTAGATGGTGGAAATGGTGTTGCCGGGACTGTTGTGCCGGCACTATTCGGAAAACTGGACTGCGATTTCATTCCTCTTTATTGTGAGCTTGATAGCCGGTATCCGAACCATCATCCGGACCCAACGGTCGCGGAAAATCTACAAGACCTCATCAAGTCGGTAAAAGAGAATAAAGCTGATGCTGGGATTGCTTTTGACGGTGATGTGGATCGTATTGGAATTGTTGATGAACAAGGGAATATTGTATGGGGAGACAAGCTGTTAGTCCTTTATTCCAGAGACGTATTAAAACGGCACCCGAGAGCGTCTGTTATTTTTGAGGTAAAATGTTCTCAAACTCTTTACGATGATATTAAAAAGAACGGCGGCAAACCTGTGATGTGCGCTGCTGGATATTCTATTATTAAAGGGGAGATGAAAAAAGAAAAGGCCCTTCTGGCTGGAGAAATGAGCGGACACATGTTTTTTGCGGATGAGTATCTCGGGTATGATGACGCAATTTACGCGGCATGCAGGTTTATTCGAATCCTTTCTGAATCAGGTAAAAGCGTTTCTCAGTTGTTGAAAGATGTACCCAAAACTTTTTCAACGCCTGAAATTCGAGTTGATTGCCCGGATGATGAAAAATTTGAAGTAGTAAAAAAAGTGGCGGCTGATCTTAAAAAAGATTTTAAAACTGTTGATATAGACGGTGTTCGGATAATTTATGAGCACGGGTGGGGTCTGGTTCGCGCTTCTAATACCCAGCCTGTCTTGGTCCTTCGTTTTGAGGCCGATAGTGAGGAGAACCTGAACTATGTTAAGAACATTATTGAAAGTAAATTAAAAGAGTATTTAAGGTAAAAATGGAAAAGAATTCTTTTTACATAAAACAAATAGAAGTGGGAATGATGCAAAATTTTAACTATCTCATCGGCTG
>DASCNB010000182.1:0-4935 GCA_036011265.1 Nitrospinota bacterium
ACAAAGCTTATACGCTTCAGAATTTCAAAACATTGCCTCAAATTCAAAACATTTCTGAGGAACAAAAATTTTCCATGGAAGTGGTAGGACATGTTTTCCCTTTAAAATCAAATAATTATGCAGTAGAGGAATTAATTGACTGGGACAAAGTCCCCCATGACCCTGTTTTTGCTTTAACTTTTCCCCAAAAAGAAATGTTGCGTTTTTTTCATTTTGAAAAAATGGCAGCAGTTCTAAGAAAAGGCTCGAGCAAGCAGGAAATTCAGGATACATCTAACAAAATTCGCATGGAATTAAACCCTCATCCTGCAGGACAGATGGAACAAAATGTACCTTCTTTAAATGGACAAAAATTAAAAGGAGTCCAGCATAAATACTCCGAAACGGTTCTCTTTTTCCCCTGTCAGGGACAAACCTGCTATGCATACTGTTCATTCTGTTTCCGCTGGCCGCAATTTGTTTGGTCAAGTGACTTAAAATTTGCTGAAAAAGAAACCGAACAATTGATGGAGTATATTCATAACCATCCTGAAATCACAGATATCCTGATCACCGGCGGTGACCCTTTATTCATGAGTACCAAAAATTTGGCCAGCTATCTGAGAGCATTATTAAAGACAGCTCCACCAAATCTTAATACAATAAGAATCGGCACCAAGGTATTAGGATTTTGGCCATACAGGTTTTTGACAGATTCGGATGCGGATGAACTGTTGGCTCTTTTTAAAGAAGTGACTCGTGCCGGAAAACACCTGGCCATCATGGCACACTTCAACCATCCGAGAGAGCTAAAAACGGAGGCTGCAAAGAAAGCGATTTCAAAAATCCTAGAAACTGGGGCCCAAATAAGAACGCAGTCTCCTTTACTGGCTAATATTAATGACGATCCCAAAATATGGTCTGAGATGTGGAATGAGCAAGTAAAGCTGGGTTGCATTCCATATTATATGTTTCTGGTACGAGATACAGGCGCCCAGCACTATTTCGGCATTTCACTAGAACGAGCCATAGATATTTATCAAAAAGCCTACCGGAATGTGAGCGGCCTATCTCGAACGGTCAGGGGTCCAATTATGTCGTGCACACCTGGAAAAGTACAGATCCTGGGCATAAATGAGATTTACGGTGAAAAAGTATTTGTTTTGCAATTTCTGCAGGGGCGAAATCCTGACTGGGTCAGACGTCCTTTCTTTGCTGAATATGATAAAAAAGCCATGTGGTTTGATGATTTGAAACCGGCCTTTGGAGAAAAAAAGTTTTTCTTTGAAAAAAATTCAGATGATATAAAGATTTCCTTTGCAGATTCACAAAAAGAACTGCTGAAAGAATCATTTGTTTTCAGTTAGAATCATAAAATCATAACTTTTTGATTGTAATTTTTTGCAGATTAATCTCATTTCGATTCATTTCACCCTGCATACTAAAAATCCTTTTTAGAATTTTGGAAATCTGCCGAGTCGGCTAATATATCAAACCTTGGATAGTTTCTAAGTTCCGACCTTTCTGTATCGGGATTTGGGTTTGATAATCCCTCTTATATTTGTTAGTATCCCTTTTTTATACTATTACACCATAAAACCTTCTTTTTTTAGGCACTGTTTAGTTGTAGTTTGGTTTTTCCTTTTTTAGGCACTGTTTGGGTCTTCCTTTTACAGTGCCTTATGCAAAGCACTACAACTTATGCAAGGCTTAGGAAGATTTCGTTTGTGTACCGGGCAGTAGCCCTTTTGGTTGCGGCCCCTTGCCGTTTTATGAATGGATCAAACAAAAAAATAAATTTAGGGATGATTTTCGGCAGTCGTTCGGTAGAGCACGAGGTATCAATTATAACAGCTTTACAGGTTATACACGCGACGGACAAAAGTAAATATAATACTATCCCTATCTATATTGATAAAAAAGGAGATTGGTTTACCGGAAATAAGTTAACGGACCTTGAAAACTTTAACGATTTAAGCGCTATTACTAAAGGGATGAATAAAGTTTTCATATCCTCCTCCCCTACCCTTCAATATTCATCCGGTTCCTTTTTTGGCATGAAAAAGAGTGAGCGCCTGGATGTTGTTTTTCCACTTATACACGGAACTTTTGGTGAAGATGGGACGCTTCAAGGCTTGCTGGAATTTGCAGGTATACCGTATACAGGCGCCGGAGTATTGGCCTCTGCCATTGGTATGGACAAAGTGTTTACCAAGAAGGTACTGACAGCTCATCAACTGCCCGTAACAAAATATATATCTTTTTCCAGAAAAGAATATTTTGAAAAACCTGATGCTATTCTCAGCAAAATTAAAGAGAAGCTTCGCTTCCCTCTTTTTGTTAAACCTTCAAACCTGGGATCCAGTGTGGGAATAAATAAAGTAGAGTCCGTAGACAAATTAAATTTTGCTATTGAAGTAGCGTCTGAATTTGATTCATCCCTCCTCGTAGAAGAAGGAGTGGAAGAGATAATGGAAATTAACTGTTCCGTGTTAGGTAATACTGAAAATCCAAAACCATCAGTCTGCGAACAACCCCTTTCAGGAGACGAGCTTTTAAGTTACAAAGATAAATACTGTAGTGGTTCCAAAAACTCGGGGATGAAGGGAACCAACCGCATTCTCCCTGCGGATATTCCCGATGCTTTAACCGCTAAAATTCAAGAGATGGCGGTAAAAGCGTTCAAAGCCATTAATGGTTACGGCATTGCCAGGATAGATTTTCTTATAAACAAAAAAAATGAAAGTATCTTTGTTAATGAAATAAATACTATTCCCGGCTCCCTTTCCTTCTATCTATGGGAAGCCAGCGGCATGAAATTCTCTCAATTGATCGATGAATTGGTTGAACTTGCCATAACAAGACATCGGGATAGAACTCAAACCACTTACTCTTATGACTCCAACATCCTGAATCAAAACTTTGGATCAAAAAGTGGAGCTATTTAAGGGTCCGGTGGACGGGGATCGGTGGTCAGCCGTTTTAAGTAGTTGTTTCATGCCTCCTCTCCCCTGCCCTCTTAATAGAAAGATTACTGTTTTTATCTTCAAGGTACTTCAGTGAGATTGCAGAAAAATGATTGTGAATATAGACAATATTAATGTCTACTATGAAATCTTCGGGAAGGGAAACATGGTTTTACTCCTCCACGGATGGGGTGTAGAAACATCTTCATTCAGACCCCTCACTGACCTTCTGAAAAAGAGCTACAAGGTTATTGCGCTTGATTTTCCGGGTTTTGGAAAAAGTGATACACCAGGAACTCCATGGGAAGTGGGAGACTACTCCACATTTTTAATTAAATTCATGGAACAGATCCATTTAACAAAAACAGATATCATTGCTCATTCTTTTGGCGGCAGGGTAGCTATCAAGCTGGCGGTCGAAAAACCCGAAATGATCAATAAACTTATTTTAGTAAATAGTGCAGGGATTAAACCACGGAGAAAATTTAAATATTATTTCAAAATTTTTTTAGCAAAAACAGGAAAAATGGCATCTAAATTCCTGGGAGAACCGGGAAATAAATTTAAAAAGATCATTTATGAACATATCGGTTCTAAAGATTTTCAAAACGCGGGACCAATGAGAAATACTTTCATTAAAGTCATTAACGAAGATCTTCAACCGTTACTGAAAAGTATAATAGCGCCCACGTTGTTAATCTGGGGTGAAAATGATATGGAAACCCCTGTTTATATGGGCAAAATCATGGAAAAGGAGATTAAAGACTCCGGTTTGGTTATATTAAAAAACGCCGGTCATTATTCTTATCTTGACCAGTTCCGGCAATTTTGTACCATCGCGAATAATTTTCTCCAGGCACGTTCTTAAAAAAAAATTTACCGCAGAGCGGCAGAGCCGCAAGCACAATTACAATCCAATTTGGGGAGAAAATTCCCCTCTAACATGTCCCCTTGGGACGGGGGGTGTTAAAATTTAACTATTAACCAATGACGATTGCACAATGACCGCCATCAAAGAAATGTTTTCTTCCATAGCGCACAGGTATGATTTCCTTAACTGTTTGCTTAGCATGGGAATGGATAAATACTGGAGGCGTGTTGCCGTGGACCAAATAAAACCAATGTCCGGAGAAAAATACATTGACGTTGCCGCCGGTACAGGAGACATGGCACTAGAAATTGTACGTCAGGAGCTAGTAGGCATCCATGTCACGGCCGTGGATTTTTCCCAAAACATGATAGATTTTGGGAGGAAAAAAATTAAAAAAATGCATTTTGAAAATATGATAAAATTCCATTTGGCGGACGGTGAAAACCTCCCATTTGAAGATAACTCTTTTAATTCAGCAGTTTGCGCTTTTGGAGTTCGAAACTTTTCCGACCGGTTTAAAGGAATAAAGGAAATGAGGAGAGTCATTAAAAAAAACGGCCGTATAGTTATCCTAGAATTTTCCAACCCGGAAAACCGCTTTTTCAGATTTTTATATTATTTTTACTTTAAAAAAATGTTACCCTTAATAGGAGGACTTATTTCAGGGAGATTCAGCGCCTACCGCTATTTGCCGGACTCCGTGCTGAATTTTTACAGTCAGGAAGAATTAAAAATTGTGATGGAAAAAGCCGGACTGAAAAAAATAAATTACTTTAGTCTTACCTTCGGTATTGTGACGGTGCATACAGGTTTTAAATAATGTTACCATGTTAAAATTTCTTGACGAGAAAATAATTAAGTTTGCTTTTGGGCTGTTTTTAATTATTTCTATCTCCTACCTGTTATTTTCTAGTCCGGAAAATATTGATTTAATACCCTCCGAATCCCTAAAGGAAGTTTCCCCGTCTCATACTCAAACCGACGAATATAAATATATCATTTCCCTCCAGGAATCATTCATTAGTGTTGCGAAATCGATCAAACCCGCGGTTGTTAATATCAGAACCCTTTATCAAACCCAAAAAACTCCTGGTGGGTTTCATCTTTTTAAAAATAAAT
>DASCNB010000183.1:0-7034 GCA_036011265.1 Nitrospinota bacterium
TTTTTTTCATCTCCTCAGGCGTTGTAGAGGGAGTACTATAACCATAATCATGCGGGGACTGTCGATAGAACACCACATAATCAACTTTCCCATTTTTGTCTGTATCAAAAAAAACATTGATGAGACTTCTCCCATCTATGTCCCATCTCAGACGATCTTCGATAGAAAGCTGAGGCGGGCGCCATTTTTTACAATCAGGACCTTCGTAGATAGTATACTTATCTAACTCCAGGGCAAAAGCCGTGGAGGCGAACAGGGTAAAAAATCCCAATAGAGAAATTAATTTTAAACCAGAATTAAACGTCTTCATTTTCAAAATCCTTTCATTTAAACATAATAATATGATGCTGAATGTATTTTATATGCTAACCCAGCTTGATGGTTTGTGTCAATAGCACTTTTCTCTTTTTCTAAAGAAAGTAAAGTGAGAGGCCCTTCATATCAACTTGAAAAAGTTTTCATAAAACTGTAGGGCTAATTTTTTAAGATTTTCTATCTTTTCGGTTGTATCCTTTCTCATTTTTTCGGGATCGATATAGCCTTCGAGGCTATTCAGTTCTTCCTTATATTCATCCATCCATTCAAAGGCAGCTTCTTCAGTGACTTCAAGATGAAACTGGAGCCCAACAATCCTTTCAGCAATTTTAAAAGCCTGGTTTGGAAAAAGTTCTGATTCAGCCAATCTTTTTCCACCTGATGGTATGTCAAATGTGTCGCCGTGCCATTGAAAAACCGTAATCTCTTTTTCAAAACCAGCAAATAGAGGATCATTCAGCCCCTCATTTGTCAAAGATACAGGATACCAGCCAATTTCTTTTTTCTTTCCGGCCACTACCTTTGCACCTGCTGTTTTGGCTATTAATTGCGAGCCTAAACATAGACCAAGAGTCGCGATATTCTTGTCGATTGCTTCGCGGATCAGGCGTTCTTCATCAAGCAAATAAGGATGTTCTTTTGTTTCATACACATTCATAGGACCGCCCAGTATGATAAGCCCGGAATAACCGGAAAGATTTTGAGGAACTTTATCATTATTGTGCAAATGGATGTATTGATATTCCATGTTCCTGCTTGTAATAGCGGCTTCCATTGTTCCAAGGTCTTCACAACCTATATTTTGTAAAACAAGAATCTTTTTCATTTCTTTTACGATAAACCCATTGAGAAAATAAATTACCCTTTATGATTTTCGTGTCCTTCGTGGTTATAAATCAGTATTTTTTTTTGATAAACCACGAGAAAAACTATAATATATGAGGTTATTTTCTGCAAGTCGAAACCGGACGTCTAACTGATCAAGAATTCAGGACGAACACGAAGGAGAGATAATAGATGACAGAAAACTTGAGAAAGACACATTCCTGCGGTGTTCTTACTATTAAAAATGACGCAGAAGAAGTGGTTTTAATGGGATGGGTGGATACGCGCAGAGATCATGGCGGTTTAATATTTGTCGACCTGAGAGATTCTGAAGGGATAACACAGGTTGTTCTTAACCCTGAAATTGATCAAATAGCTCATAACGCAGCCCAGTCTATCCGCAATGAGTTTGTTATAGCAGTGAAAGGCAGAGTACGGAAAAGACCGGAAGGCATGGCCAACTCGAAACTAAAAACAGGTGAAATTGAAGTCTATAGCAGTGATTTGGAAATCCTGAATGAATCCAAGCCTCTCCCTATTTCTTTTGACAATAGAGAAGAAATTTCCGAAAACAACAGGTTGAAGTATCGTTTTTTAGATTTACGAAGCACAGATTTACAAAATAATCTTAAGTTGCGTCACAAGCTTTGCCGGGTTGTGCGCAATTATCTCGATTCAAATGATTTTATAGATATTGAAACACCTGTCTTAACAAAAAGTACTCCGGAAGGAGCACGCGATTACCTTGTACCAAGCAGACTTAATCCAGGTCGGTTTTACGCTCTACCTCAGTCTCCGCAACTGTTTAAGCAATTGCTAATGGTTTCCGGTTTTGAACGATATTATCAGATAGTTAAATGCTTCCGGGATGAAGATCTCAGGGCAGACCGACAGCCTGAATTTACACAGATTGATATGGAAATGTCATTTGTCGATCAAAAAGATATATTTTCTTTTGTTGAAAGAATGATGGTTAATATTTACAAAGAGATCAAAGGAATTGAACTGAAATTTCCATTTGATGCTTTAACCTATCGGGAAGCCATCGACAGGTTTGGAAACGATCGACCTGATACGCGGTTTGGGCTGGAATTAAGAGACATAACTGATCTTGCCAAACAGTCTGATTTTAAAGTTTTCACAAAGGCAACGGATACAAATGGACAGGTAAAAGCAATTAACGCAAAAGGATGCGCGGGTTTTTCGCGGAAGGAATTAGATGATTTAACAGAAAATGCGAAAGTTTATGGCGCAAAAGGTATGGCGTGGATCAAAATTAACAAAGGCGGACTGCAATCCCCAATAATTAAGTTCTTCAGCGAAGAGTTAATGGAGCAAATCGTGAAACGGTTGCAAGGAGAAACAGGTGATCTTCTGTTGTTTATGGCGGACACTCCAAAAATTGTGGCAGACACTCTTTCATATTTACGCTTGACCATAGGAAAACGCTTAAATCTTATTGATGATTTAAAAGTTAATTTTGTATGGGTTACGGATTTCCCTTTACTGGAATATAATGAGGAGGAAAAAAGATATGTCGCTATGCACCACCCTTTTACATCTCCTGCTGATAGTGATCTCGAATATTTTGAATCCGATCCGGGTAAAATAAAAGCGAAGGCGTATGATCTTGTTTTGAATGGAACAGAAATTGGTGGGGGAAGCATAAGAATTCATAAGAAAGAGATCCAGGACAAGATGTTTAAACTCCTCGGCATTTCAAAAGAAGAAGCTGAAAAGCGGTTTGGATTTTTACTCCATGCCCTGGAATACGGCGCTCCACCTCATGGCGGCATAGCCTTTGGATTAGACAGAATCATTATGATATTAACCGGTTCAAGGTCAATAAGGGACGTAATCGCGTTCCCAAAAACTCAAAAAGCCACCTGTCTTATGACTGAAGCACCCTCAGATGTGGATGAAAAACAGTTAAAAGAATTGAAACTCAAGTTGAATGTAATTAAATAATCGGCTCACAGATTGCACGGATATTCACGGAATAAATTAGTGAAAGATATTATATCCTGTCTATCCTTAAATCCTTTCAAAATATACATATGAGTAGTTCCATTAGAGTTCGTTTTGCACCCTCCCCTACCGGCCATCTGCATATCGGCGGTGTTCGGACAGCGCTCTTTAATTACCTCTTTTCTAAGCATAATAACGGGACTTTTATACTTCGCATTGAAGATACTGATTCTTCCCGCTCGACTGAAGAGTCAATTCAGCAGATCATCGAAGGTCTCAAATGGATCGGGATAGATTGTGATGAAGGACCTTTCAGACAAACAGAAAGAAAAGAAATTTATCAATCTTATCTTGAAAAGCTTTTAAATGAAGGAAAAGCCTATAAATGTTATTGCTCTTCGGAGGACCTTCGTGAAATACGGGAAAAGGCAATGGCTGCGGGAGAAAATCCACGATATAACAGAAAATGCCGCGATTTAACGGACCATCCAAAGGATAAACCTTTTGTTGTACGGTTCCGAGCTCCACTTGATGGCTCCGTTATTGTAAACGACAAACTCCATGGTGAAGTTACTTTTAAGATGTCTGAAATGGACGATATAATAATAGCCCGATCAGACGGTAGCCCGACATACAACTTTGTAGTTGTTGTGGATGACGTCGATATGAAAATCACTCATGTGATCCGCGGTGACGATCACCTTTCTAACACTCCAAAACAAGTGATGCTTTATAAGGGCCTTGGTCTCCCAATTCCTGAATTCATTCATATTCCCATGATTCTCGGCAAGGACAAAAAACGATTGAGCAAGAGACATGGTGCTACTTCGGTTCTGGCATATAAAGAGATGGGATACCTTCCGGAAGCAATGCTTAATTATCTTGTCCGCCTCGGCTGGTCTTCAGGGGACCAGGAAATTTTCTCTAAAGAAGAAATGGTCGAGAAGTTTTCCCTGGAAAATATCAATAAATCAGCTGGAGTCTTCGACACCGATAAATCGCTCTGGCTAAACCAGCATTATATTAAGGAAAGCAGGCCCGCTGATTTGTGCCCTCTCTTGAAGAAATTCTTAATACGCGAAAATATAATTTCTGCTGAGAATGAGTTTGCTGATAATGAAATAGAAAAGATTATCCCTTTATTGCAAGAGCGAAGTAAAACTCTAATTGAGATGGCTCATAAAACAGAGTTCTATTTTAAAGAGGAAATTGTCTATGAAGAGGCTGCTTCTAAAAAATTTTTAAAAACTGATATTGTACAAATATTTAAAGAGTTTATTGATAAAATTAAAGTAATAGATAAGGTTTTGACTCATGAAAATTTGGAGCCCATTTTAAATGATTTAATGAAAAATCATAATCTTAAATTAGGTAAAATCGCCCAGCCCTTAAGAGTCGCACTTACTGGGAAAAAGGAAAGTCCGGGAATATTCGAAGTAATCACTTTGTTAGGCAAAGATAGAGTTTTAAAGCGTTTGCAGAAAGCTATTGAATATATCCAGAAATAAAAGCTCTGCATAAGTCGTTGTGCTTTGCATAAGGCACTGTAGAAAGAACCAAACAGTGCCTAAAAAGGCAAAAACTAAACAACGACAAAAAATCCTGTTAATCCGTGTAGATCCGTGAGCTAATATTAGAATGAATTACGTTTTCCTTGCGGATCTTGTATTAATTACCCATTTCCTCTATGTCCTCTTTGTTGTCGGAGGTCTGCTGCTCATTTGGGCGGGAGGATTCATGAAATGGCAGTGGGTAAAGTTATTCTGGTTTCGTATCATTCATCTTACTTCCATAGCTTTTGTCGCTATTATATCATTGTTCGGTATTCCTTGCCCTCTTACGATTTTGGAAGGAAATCTTCGCGCAGCAGGCGAAACAGATTTTTATAACCAGAGCTTTATTCAATACTGGCTTCACAAAATCCTGTTTTATGAAGCCCCTGATGAGACATTTACAATAATTTACGTAGCTTTTGCAATAGCAGTTGCAGGGTCTTTCTATTTTGTCCCTGTCCGATTTCCACGCTTTTTAGCCAAGAAGCTCAAGAAGGACACAAAGAAAATGAATTAACAACCCATTTAATCCCCCTCATTCGATTTTGCTCTGGACAAATTTTTTAAAGGGGAATTTTTAGAATCCTACCTCTACACAATGGCTATGATTTGAATTTCATTTGTTATCGCTATATACTTTTTGATCAATGAAAATTGTTTTACAAAGAGTATCTGAAGCTTCTGTTGAAATTGATGGAGTTAGTGTCGGTAAAATAGGACGCGGGCTTCTTATCCTGCTTGGTGGTGAAAAAGGAGATTCTACGAAGGATGTTGAGTATCTGGCTGAGAAGTCGGTCAACCTTAGAATTTTTGAAGACAAGCAGGAAAAAATGAACCTCTCACTGCTTGACATCAATGCTGAAATGTTGATTATTTCTCAATTTACATTAGCCGGAGATTGCAGAAAAGGGAGAAGACCGGGATTTGATAAGGCCGCGGAACCTGACCTTGCAAAAAAACTTTATGCTGAATTCATCAGCTCTGTGCAAAATAAAGGAGTTAAAACTGCGGAAGGGAATTTTGGGGCGAAGATGAAATTAAACATTTCAAATGATGGACCTGTTACTTTCATTCTGGAAAGTAAATAATGTCCACTAAAAACCAACATTTTGATCTTCTATTAGATGAGTTCATTAATTATTTAATTATAGAGAAGCGACTTGCAGACAATACAGTTGAATCTTATCAAAGAGATATTCTCCGTTTTCTTGATTTTGTTTCTTCCAAAGAAATTCAAAATATAAAACAGATAAAGATAGACACCATCCGCTCTCATCTTAAAAAACTTATGGAGAGTGACCTGTCATCTGTTACATTAGCCCGTCATTTAGCTTCTATAAGGGTTTTTTATCGTTTTTTAACTAATGAAAAAAAATTGGAAGAAGACCCCACCACACACCTTGAATCACCAAAACTCTGGAGCCGCATACCTACGGTATTAACTTTAAAAGAAGTGCAATCGCTGTTGGATCAGCCCGACACCAAAACCCCACTTGGCATAAGGGACAAGGCCATGCTGGAAATACTTTATGCCGCGGGTCTTAGAGTATCCGAGCTGGTTTCCTTGAGGACAAATAATATTAACCTGCAGTCCGGATATCTTGTTTCTATGGGAAAAGGTTCTAAAGAAAGGATCGTTCCCATTGGAGAATCAGCCCGTATGAAGACTGAAGAATATTTAAAGAACGTTCGTCCCCAATTGCTCAAAGGGCCTATTGTGGCGGAACTTTTTTTAAGTCGTTTTGGGAGAAAGATGACAAGACAGGCATTTTGGAAAATCATAAAGAAACACGCCCTGTCTGCCGGAATAAAAACAAATTTAAGTCCTCATTCATTACGGCATTCTTTTGCCACGCACCTGCTGGCAGGAGGAGCTGATCTCCGGGCTGTTCAACAGATGTTAGGACACGCGGATATTTCCACCACACAAATTTATACTCATGTTATGAAAGACCGGTTGAGAGAGGTTTATGATAAATTTCATCCAAGGAAGTGATAACTATCTCTATTTTCCTTAAAACTTCAATTTTCAAACCGTTTTTTAAAACTCTCTTCCTGCTCCGGATTCCCGATCATAACCAGGACATCCTCTCCCTCCAGAGAAGTCGAGGAATCTGGCGGGGAGATAACTTTCCCGTTTTTTTGTATGGCGATAACATTACACTCGGTCAAAGCGCCAATATCTGTTTCTGAAATAGTTTTCCCTACCAGACTCTTTGGAGTTTTATATCTGAAAATATGAAGTCCTTCAGTGAGAAGGGTCATGTGTCCTCTCTGGAAGATGTTGTTGACAATGGTAGCTCCTATCATTGTATATGAAACGACAAAATCCGCTCCAGCTTTGTGAATTGCGTTTTGGTTTTTATCTAAATT
>DASCNB010000184.1:0-2755 GCA_036011265.1 Nitrospinota bacterium
GTTCCTCCAAAATGCTGGTTGAAGAAATTTTAAACGGTCTATCCATTGCTAATCATCTAAAGTACGTTTCGTTAAGGTATTTCAACGCGGCTGGAGCTCACCCTGATGGAAGCATGGGTGAGGATCATAAAAATGAAACACATTTAGTGCCTCTAACCCTCAAAGCTGTCCTAAATGAAAAGGCAGGGAGTGAGCCACTTAAAATTTTTGGAACTAATTATGATACGAAAGATAGAACCTGCATCAGAGACTATATCCATGTGCTGGATCTTGCGGAAGCACATATTCTTGCCATGAAGCATCTTATTGATGGAGGGGAAAGCGATATTTTCAACCTTGGTAATGGAAATGGTAATTCCGTGTTAGAGGTCATTGAAACTGCTGAAAAAATAACAGGGAAAAAAGTTCCTGTGGTCAAGGAAAAGAGGAGGGCAGGGGACCCCGCTGTTCTGGTAGCAAGTTCAGAAAAAATTTCCAAAAAACTCGGGTGGAAACAGCAATACTCAAGCCTTGAAACCATCATTGAAACCGCCTGGAAATGGCATTCAAAGCATCCGGGAGGATATAAAGGATGATAATAATAAAGCTGACTGCTTCAGCAATCAGTTTTCAGTTTTTTTTATCCATTCTCCTGAGAGGTGAGTTTAAAAGTTAAGTTATAACTATGAATCAAAAAATGTTCAACAATAGCAGTCTTTTTTGTATTTTAGTTTGGCTGCCAACAGTTGCTTATTGTGGACTAATTTTTTATTTATCTTCTCAAGAAATTCCGGTTAAAGTCAGCCTGTTTCCAATGCAGGATAAAGCGATTCATGTAATTGAATATGGTCTGTTAAGCGTTCTTTTTTTTATTTCTCTCAGTAAATCCATGCCCGCTTACAACATAAAAATAGTTGCTGTCCTGGCGATAGCGTTTTCAGGTTTATATGGAATAAGCGATGAAATTCATCAATATTTTGTTCCGGGTAGAGAATCTTCAATCGGTGATGTCACGGCTGATTTTATTGGGGCGGCTGTTTTTCAGAGCAGGCATATCTTAAGGCGGCCAAAGGGCCGCAACCAAATAGAGCTGCCGCTCTGGTAAGCAAACAGAAAATTCTTCCCCAGGCTTGCATATCTCTATTAATCATCTGGACTGCAGTTTCTTTATAAATTCCGCTTGTTCATCTGCTATGGCCCACGTTTTTTCTAAAAGTGTATTAAACTTTACTATCAGGTCCTCATCCTCTGATTTTATGGAAGCGTTTGCAGGATCAGGCTGCCATTTTCCCCATTTTGCTTCTAAAAGATCTAAAATTTTGATCCATTTTTCCATGCTTCGCGTATTAGTATCATCGATTTTAAGGATCAAAGGTTGCCTTTTCTTACTTTTCTCCCTGTATCCTTTCAAGTAGGCATCAATACTTTTCCGGCTAACCTCTCTTTTCTCAAGTCCCTTTATTAAAAAGGTTTCCGAATTTTTGCGTGTTTCCATCAACTCTGCATTTGCTTTTATAAATTCTTTTAAAATTAATTTTCTTTCTTTAATCTGTGAAATTTTCGTAATGGAACTAACATCAAGGTTCACCTTATCAAAAATATCATCCACAACTTTTTGTTTTGCCTTCAATAATTTAATCCCTTCAGATGATGCCTCAAGGATATTAACCGCCTCCGCAGGCAATTCTCTGCTGTGCGCGCAATAATTACCCGTTATAAGGAATATAATGACAAACAGGGAAGTAGATAATACCCTGTAAACCTTGGAAACCAATGAAACAGACATCTTTTGTTCATTTATCATTTGTCCTCAATATATTTTGTTTATAAAAAAGCAGCCGGTTAATGATGTAAGTTATATCTCCCCTTCTTTTTTTTATTCCTGTTTTTCTATTTTTCCCATATAAAATCAGAGATAACAATTAAAAGAATTAATCCTACAGTGCAGCTAATAAAGGCTATGGAAAATATCTGAATTACATTTGCGGAAGAGTTAAATAGCTTTGCAATTACAGTAATGATAATGCTGGCAAGAAAAACCTTCCACCAGAATTCTAACATCATGGTTTGCTTCCTCCAACATATCTCTGCTGGTAAACAACCTGGCAAGAATACTATACTGCAGGATAAGGTTTTAACCTTGAATAAGCAAACCAGAAAAGTTACCCTACTTTAGTTGATAGACTAATGATTATTGCACTCGGGTACTATTAGGATTTAAAAAAGTTAAGGCTGTTTTACCACTACCACGACTTTTGTGGTCTCTCCTGCCTTAACCTCGAAGTCAGTCTTTGAGCTGCCTTTGCCTACTCTCACATCAGCCAGATACCGTCCTGCTGGTAGTGTAAAATGCTTGGGATCACCAAAGCCAGAGTCCACATACTTCTTCGCAGGTTTACCGTCATCGCCTACAGGATAGACCGTCCAGTAGACGTCTTCACTAAAAGGCTTAGCTCCTTCTTTCGGGATCGCGATTAATTGAGCGTACCCAACACCAATCACTACTGTCTTCTCCGTCGTTTCATCGGAAGTGACCTCGAGCTCTGTTTTCGCTTTACCTTTGCCTACTCTCACATCAGCCAGATACCGCCCTGCTGGTAGTGTAAAATGCTTGGGATCACCAAAGCCAGAGTCCACATACTTCTTCGCAGGTTTACCGTCATCGCCTACAGGATAGACCGTCCAGTAGACGTCTTCACTAAAAGGCTCCGCTCCTTCTTTCGGGATCGCGGTTAATTGAGCGTACCCAACACCAACCACTACTGTCTTCTCCGTC
>DASCNB010000185.1:0-9164 GCA_036011265.1 Nitrospinota bacterium
GGGGGTTGGGCGGAAATTATATCACCGGCTAATCAAGCATTTTCATTCTCCTGAAAAAGTCTTCCAGGCTTCTCATGGCCAGTTATTGCAAATAGAAGGCGTGGGTGAGAACCTGGCGGCGGCAATTAGCTCTTTTAAATTAGACGAAAATATTGAGAGGGAAAAAAAATTAGTTGAGCTCAACCGCGTATCCATTCTTACTTTTCAAGATAATCTTTACCCGGAAAATTTAAAAAAGATTTACGACCCTCCACCTATTTTATATATGAAAGGTTCCATTACTAAAATGGATAATATCGCGGTCGCTATTGTAGGAACTCGTATCCCTTCTCGATACGGCAAACTGGTTACTGAAAAAATTTCTTCTGAATTAGCTGAAAGAGGGGTAACGATCATCAGTGGAATGGCAAGTGGAATTGATTCTATAGCGCATCGGTCTACAATCGCTGCCGGAGGAAGAACAATTGCGGTTTTCGGTTGCGGAGTAAATATGACTTATCCCTCGGAAAATATTAATTTGAAAGAAAAGATAATTGAGAATGGGGCAGTTCTCTCTGAATTTCCAATGAACGCCAGACCGGAAAGGACAAATTTCCCGATGCGAAACAGAATTATCAGCGGTTTAAGCCTTGGCACCATCGTAATTGAAGCCGCGGAAAAGAGCGGCGCCTTGATCACTTCCGACTTTGCTTTGGAACAGGGGAAAGACGTGTTTGCAATTCCGGGCAATATAAATTCTCCAAAAAGCAAAGGGACAAACCGACTAATAAAAATGGGAGCGAAATTAGTTGAAAACGCGGATGATGTAATTGAAGAATTTCCATATGAAATTAAAATGCTGCTTCAAAGCTGCGGTAAGCAGAAAGAAATAACAGAACTTCCGGAATTATCTGATGATGAAATGAAACTCTATTCTCTGTTATCTGAAGAAGAAACTCATATTGATACATTAATTCAGGAAAGCAAGATGACTTCGCAAAAGGTCTCGGCCTTGCTAATTCAGATGGAATTAAAGGATGTTATCAAGCAGCAGTCAGGGAAGATGTTTGTGATTTCCTGATGAATTGGTAGTGCGTCATTTTGGTTGGATGATATCATAACTATAATAGATTAAATTTTTTTTGACCACCCCGCAAAAAGCCTTGTTAAAAGTGGCTTTCTCCTTTAGGTTGTCCGAAAATGTCATTCTGAGGCTTTGCCGAAGAATCTCTGTTTTACAACTTATTGAAATCATGAGATTCTTCACTTCGTTCAGAATGACAAAATGTGCGTTTCGGGCGTTTTCGGACAGCCTGATTAAGGGGAGGTTAATAATTTTTTAACTCTAATTTGTAGTCCAGTGCATAGATAAATAAAATTAATTTAAACTGACCCACTACTGATGAATATTGTCATTTGTCATTAGATCTTAATTAGTGGTAAAATATTATTTGTCAGATTCCCGCACACATTTTCATGAGGATAAACTTCCGGGGGATCCATAATTTTCATATCAACAATAAGGAAAAGAACTAATGAAATATACACTTTATATGGGAATCTTTGTTCTCGCTATTTTCTTTTTATGGCTGCTCTTTACTTTTACGCTGCCTCAGACGGACATTCAAACTCCCGGTTTTGAAGAAAAAAAAGCTGAAAAATTGCGTTCTATTTCACCTCTCAATCCCGTGGAGGTAGGAGCAAAATTAACAGACACGATAACTTATACTTTTGACTCATCCACGTTAGAAAATTGGGCATTTTTTGATTTTTCACGAGGCAGTATTGTTGCGGATGTTTCAGATTTTAAAGACCCGAAAGGATGGGACCTGGCGTTCAGGAGAGCCAAAATCGCTTCTAACGGAGGGGGCACAAATAAAAATGGTATTGTGGGAGTCGCAAGTTTAAAGACAACTGATTTTGATTCTGTAACATCTGTCCCTGCAGACGCGAAATTTAATAAAGATACCAGAACTTCTGCCGGAGCCGATCCTAAAAACGTCAGCCTGGATAGCTGGTATTCATATAACTTTATGGACCATAATCTCAACTCATACAAAAACGTCTTAATTATTAAAACCGCCGAAGGAAATTACGCGAAGATGCAAATCATCAGTTACTACTGCAAAAAAGGCGAAGAGAAAGTAAAAGGATGCTACTCAATTAAATATGTATATCAGGGAAACGGCGAGAAAAATTTTGTTGAGGAAGTTAGTGGATCTCTGAAACAACAGGTAAAAAAGGCAGAGTAATTTTTTATTCACCACGGCGCGGCAAGTTGCCGCTACCATAATGGAGCTACCGCTCCAGATAGCAAAAAAATTTTAAAAAAAGAAATCTTGCAAGTTAGTCATACAGAGCCGGTGTCGTAGAGAAAAACTGAATGAAAAAGTTTTGGGTAGTTATTGTTTTAATATCTTTCTTTTTTTTATTGCCCGCCAGGACGCCTTCGTATTCAAAAGAATTATCTAAACTGCAATGTGGCTTTACCTGCCATTCAAATAAAAAAATACTCCACCACGAAATGAAACATCAGCCCGAATGTGCTCAATGCCATACTTCAGACAATGTATCTGCTCTTACCATTAGTAATGTAGAGAAAAGATCCCCTTCTTCAATTCACAAGACAAAAAATATGAGATACCAGGACATGGCAATAATTCCCGCGGGTGAATTTATTATGGGAAGTGATGACAGGTGGGATGATGAAGGGCCAGAGTTTATTTCCAAAACAAATAGTTTTTTAATTGATATCTTCGAGGTCACCAATTCTCAGTATAAAAAATTTGTAGATGAAACCGATTATTCGCCCCCGGTATTTTGGGACAGAAAAGAAATTCCAAAAGGATTTGAAAATCACCCGGTTACCTATGTTAACTGGGAGGAGGCGTCCGCGTTTTGCAGGTGGTCCGGAAAGCGTTTACCCGCTGAAGCGGAATGGGAAAAAGCCGCAAGAGGGAAGTCGGGTAATGATCTCCCATGGGGTAACGAATTTGATCCCGCTAAATCAAACAATCCTCAAAGCGAAAGTAAGGGCACCAAACCTGTAGGGTCTTATGAATCCGGGAAATCCCCATACGGTCTTTATGATATGTCCGGAAATGTCTGGGAGTGGACTTCAAACTGGTACCTGCCTCACCCCGGCAATAACATACCAAGTCCTCAGTACGGAAAAAAGAATCGTGTTATAAAAGGAGGTTCATGGTTCGACTGCCTTGAGTACGGCTGTGGCATAAGCGCACTATCTTTTAACAGAGGCGCCTTTGTTCCGTCAACAAGGAATAATACAATCGGTTTTCGGTGCGCAAAGGACGAAGAGTAGCTTTACCGCAATTTTTACCGCGAAGCTCACGAAAGACACGAAGAATTTTTATTGTTACAAACTTATGGATTTATGTTCATATTAAAAGCCATAGACGCTTTATAATAAGTTACAAAGGAGCAAGAACAAAAATTTAGTTAATTAATATTAAAAGTTTTTCCTTCGTGATTTTCGTGTTCTTCGTGATTATAAGTCAACTATTAAAAAAGTTCCTGGCTTTGGAAATAATTACTTGAAAAAAAATAAAAAAATAAAAAAATCTTCTACTGCTTCAACCGGGTCCAAGAGTACTTTTAATAAAAAAAATATTATTTTAATCCTCGTCACAATAATTGTCATCTCTTTCGCGTCTTTCTTTATTTGGAATCAAACAAGGGACAAACCCGTTGAAATCGATAATATTTCTTCGGAAGACAGGCAAAATTTAGGAGCAATGATTCTTATGGTGGCAAGTAACCCGGATGAATTCGAAACCATTGATACAGATTTTCGGGACATTTTAAAAAAGTACAGTCCTGAATCCGGGACCCGGCTCGTTCATTTAAAAGAATATATGGAGGGCTTATTTTACCTGCCTAAATTATTTTATGAGGACGCGA
This sequence comes from Nitrospinota bacterium, assembly GCA_036011265.1. Taxonomy (GTDB): domain Bacteria; phylum Nitrospinota; class Nitrospinia; order CAJXCL01; family CAJXCL01; genus CAJXCL01. The sequence goes on from DASCNB010000185.1 coordinate 3,901, forward strand.
AAAAAGCCATTCAAGAAAAAAGACCTTTCAAAAGCGGGGAGAGAAAGAGACTGGAGCAGCATTTTCTAAAAACAGGATTTCTCACTATACAGCAGATTCAAAATGACGAAGAGACCATGGAGCTCATTGCAAAAAAGAAACCGATCGCGGCGGCTCACGGTGTGGAAATATTCATAGACGAAAAGCGAATTGATGAAATGCTGGGGGAATGGAATGATGAAGAGATTAAAAAAATAATCAGTGAACTTTTTACCTTATAGAAGATTTTGTTCCACAAAACAGTTTGGGTGATATTGAAAATAGGAGAAATGCAAGTTTTAACAAAATTTTCATTGAGTCAGAGCTATATTACATCAGAAATGGTTTCATTATAAAAATCGAAACAGTTGTCTTTTATTTCTTTATTTGCCCTATGCTTCATTGCTGTTCGTGGATGCTGATTCAAGTGACCACTGATTCCATAGATGTCATTATAGCCCCACTCAATCTCCTTGCGTAAAGGCACCATATGCTCCTGGATTGCTTTGTATAAGGGTCTAACATCAAATTTAGGGTTTTTCAGAAAACTTATTAAAAGTTCCAGGTTACAGTTACCGGCGCCACGACCAATACCATTTGTTGTAGCGTCTAAAAGATTTACTCCATCTATAATCGCCTGCTGAGTGTTTGAAAAAGCCAATTGCTGGTTATTATGGGCATGGAATCCAAGCTCCCTGTTAGGAGCATGCTCTCTATAAAGTTTCAGATACCTGGTTACCTGTTCTGAATAGAATGCTCCAAAACTGTCCACCAGATAGAGATAATCTACTTCGGGGACATCATTAAGCTGTTGAAGGGCCTCAATCAAGTCTGTTTCTATTGCCGCGGAAGCTGCCATAATGTTGATGGTAGTTTTGTAACCAAGGTCCTTACTTCGTTTTGCCAGATCGATTCCCTTGTCGATATCTACTACATAACAAGCAGTACGGACCATTCCGATAACACTCTGTTCAGCCGGAAGGAGTGAAGAAATATCTACCCTTCCCACATCAAACATTACAGCCAGCAGAGGTGGCTTTTCGCACTCATAGGAATCAACTACTCCTTTAATGTCGTCTTCATCGCAAAAGTTCCACTTACCATATTTCTCTCGTGAAAATTCCGGACTCTCACAGAGTTTTTTCCCAATCTCAAAAATATCTACATGAGAGTCACAAGCCGCTCGATAAATAGCACGGACAAATTCATCGGTGAAATTATAATTATTAATCAGTCCGCCATCTCTAATGGTACAATCCAAAACTTTAATTTCTTCACGAAACATCTTCCAATCTCCCTGAAAATAACTCTAGTATGGTTAAACTTTATAGCATAACCCTAAACAAACAAGAATGTCACGACATTTTTCCCCGGTCCTAAGTCTATTTTTTATAGATTTCAACAAAGAGTCTGGCCTGTTTTTCAACCCAATCCCAATCTTCTGCTCCAACCCGTTCTTTATTAAAAAGGGGACTTCCAACTCCAAACCCATAAGCTCCACAATCGATATATTCCTGAAAATTAGATAAATTAACCCCGCCTGTAGCAACAAGCTTGATATGGTCAAGTGGGCCTTTAATATCCAAGAAATATCTCGGACCGAAGCGGTTAGCGGGAAAAACTTTTACCATATCTGCTCCAAGTTGCCAGGCATTATATATTTCCGTAGGGGTAAACCCACCCGGAATGACAGTGATATTTTCTTTTTTACAAGCTTGTATCACATCGGAATTCACTATTGGAGTGACAATAAATGTTGCCCCCGCAGAAAGGGCAGAGTCGAGATCTTTCAAAGTGCATACCGTTCCGGCCCCAATGTTCATTGTTTCCCGTGCTGCTTCTTTTGCCTGTACAATTTGATCGCTTGCATTCTTACTGTTCATGGTGATCTCCAGATTCTTTAGTCCACCTTTGCCTGAATATTGGACAATTTTTTTCACCTGGTCCACAGTATAGCCACGCAGTATTCCAATAACGGGCAACTCTTCAAATAAAGTCCAGTTGAATTGATTTTGCATAATAAATTGTTATCTTTTTTCGCAGGCACTAACAGATTCTTCATTAGTGATAGATGCTTGACGTATAGCGCTTTTTAATGTCCCAATAGCAAGCTCTTTGTTAAAGGGGTCACATCATTAATATAAATAATCATAATACCTTTTCAAGGAATTCTTCCGGAAACCGGGTGGGGCGTCCATTGCTGTTGACACAGGCCAGCCTGGTGCTTCCTGTCACAATAGTTCTGCCGTCTTTTTTGTCTGTTATTACATGATGAATAGAAAAACTTGCTTTTTTAATCTCCGAGAGTTCTGTTGAAATTAATAATGTTTCACCGTAACGAGCGGGAGACAGATATTTAATTTCCACCTTGGAAACCGTGAAGACAATTCCTTTTTTCTGCCATCCGGACAAGGATATTCCTTTTGCTTTAATGTATTCTGTCCTCGCCCTCTCAAAATAACGAAGATAATTGGCATAATACACTACTCCGCCACAATCCGTATCTTCATAGTAAATGTTGATTTCAAGCATGATTTAAAAAGTTGTCAGGTGTCGGTTGTCAGAGGTCAGAAAGCTGATAGCCGATAGCTAACAGCTGATTCATGAACTTAATAGTTCTTTGAACTCGTTTGTTAATAAAGGAACAACTTTAAACAGGTCGCCTACTATTCCATAATCAGATATTTTAAATATATTCGCTTCTGGGTCTTTATTAACTGCAACAATATATTTGGAACTGGACATGCCGGCAAGGTGCTGGACAGCGCCTGAAATACCACAGGCGATATAAAGTTCAGGGGTTACTGTTTTCCCTGTCTGGCCTACCTGGGCGGAGTGGTTACGCCACCCGGCATCGACGGCAGCCCTGGACGCTCCGACAGCGGCTCCAACGACATCTGCTAATTCCTCCAATATTTTGAAATTCTCGGGTCCTTTCATTCCGCGACCGCCGGAAACAATAATCCTTGCTTCGGTTAAATCCAGTTTTACGCCGGCATCCACTACAAACTCCTTTACTATTGTCCTGACATCTTTAGAATCCAATTCAGCAGGTATTTTTTCAACAGTGCCGGTCAGTGATTCATTTTTTTTCGGCGGTCTCATTACGCTGGGTCTAATTGAAACGATTTGTGGCAATCTATCATTTCCCGTAACTTTCATGTGGGCCTTACCCGCGTATACAGGACGAACGGCTTCTAATTTTCCTTTATCGTTTAACGAAAACTCAATGCAATCAACGAAAAGAGGAGCATTTAAACGAGTGGATAACTTTGGCGCCAGGTCTTTACCCTGGAAGGTAGCTCCCATTAAAAGTATTTCTGGTTTTTTCTCTTTGATCAGCTTTGTTAATACAGCAGTGTAGCCATCGGAAGTGTAATTTTTTAAATGGAGGTTTTCAAGGAGGTAAACTTTCTTTGCTCCATAGTGGAAGAGCTCAGTGGCAAGGTTTTCCACTTCATGTCCCAACAAAAGAGCAGCGCAGTCGGTATTTAATTTTTCCGCAAGGGTTAAACCTTGTCCGAGTGACTCAAAACTAACCCTTTTCAGTTTATTTTCTTTATGTTCAGCGAGGACCCAAACTTCACCAGCCATAACTATCTTTCCCACTTACCCACGGACCTGAAAATGGGTAAATCAAGAATCCATTCGACTTCCCAAACTTCTCCGATAGTCCCCAATCCAAGTAAGAACAAATAGATTACCATTACTGCGAGACCTATTTCTCCTTTATACTTTTCCCAGAAATTTCGGATTGGCTGTAAAGCACCGGACCCTGCTTTTTCATTTTCTTCTGATTTTTCTTCTTCCATAATGCTCCTTACACTGAATGGGACACAGATTTTTTTAGTGATAACGCAGATTAATAAATCTTTAAAATTTGCGTCCTAAATAATAACATTCAAACAACTTTAGCTTCTTCACGGAGAAGCTGAGCTAACTTTTTTGAGGTCTCCTCCTCAGTCCCTTCAAGAATTTTTCCTCCACTTCTTTCAGGTGGAAGAGAAAGGGACAATGTTTTCACAAAGGAGCCTTCTTCTCCCACTTGATTTTTATCCAGACCAACCCCGGCCAGGTCAAGTTTGATAATTTCTTTTTTCTTAACTGACATTATTCCTTTCATAGAAGGTAGACGGGGAGTATTCAAATCCTTTTGACAGGTAAATAACGCCGGCATTGAAACTTCAATAATTTCGCTGCCTCCTTCCACCTGTCGTTTCACGGTAGCCGTATGATAGTCTTCGAAAAAATTTAACTGGGTAATAACGGACACATGTGGAATACCAAGCGTTTGTGCCAGAGACTGCCCTACAAAAAAAGCATCATCATCCACAGCTTGCTTTCCGCAAAGAATCAAATCATATTCCATGGCGCCAATTACTTTTGCTAAAATGGAAGCTGTAGCAAAACTATCCGATCCATTAAACGCGTCATCTTGAATATGATGCGCGCGGTCAGCGCCCATAGCCAGGGCTGTCTTTATCGCTTCTTGCGCCCTGCCCGGGCCAATAGTAATTACCTCTACTTCTGTTCCCTCTTTTTTCTCTTTTATACGGAGGGCTTCCTCCACAGCATATTCATCATAAGGGTTTAAAACAAACTGAACCTGCTCGGTAGTAATTTCTCTGGAGCCTTCTTTAATAATAATTTTTGTGGCTGTATCAGGAACTTGTTTAACGCAAACGATTATCTTCATAATTTTTCTTAAGTTTTCAGATGTCAGCCGTTAGCTCAGAGCTTTTAAAAGACCGATCCAAATCAATATCGAACAGATGTCGCCAATTTTTTCAATTATAACACAAAAGATCATACCAACAGGTTTCAAGGTTGAATAATCATATGGGGAGTTCCTTTTTCTGACAATTCCATGGAAACTTTATTTGCTCGTTCCTGGTTTTTATACCCACCTACTAATACATGATGTAAAATTTCTTTTTCATCCCCTATAGAAAACAAGTATGGAGAAAATCTTTTTTTACGAAAACTTTGTATTGACTCGTATGCTTCTGCCTCACTTTTTAAAGAACCGAGAGAAATCGCATATGGCAATTTTTGAACATTAGCATGATTTGTATATTTACCCTTGATCAACCTTTCTGCAAAATGATAAGCATCTGTTCCCGTTCTGAATCTACCTATGACGACCCGAAACTTTAAAACTTCATTCTCTCCGGAAGATTTAACAAGGTATGCCGCGAAGCCGGCTTTGCGTAAATCATTAGCTTTTTTCATGGCCAATACCCATT
>DASCNB010000186.1:0-8276 GCA_036011265.1 Nitrospinota bacterium
CACGAAGCTCACAAAACAGCAGGAAGAACTTTTCAGAGAACTGGCTAAAATAAACAGAGAAAAAGTGATAGATAAGACCAAAGGTTTTTTTCAGCGAGGCAAGAAAAAATAGTAAAATTTTCTCTGCATCTCCTACGGTTAATTTTTTATGACAATAGATTCCTATACTTTTGGAAGGATTGTCATCGATGGGAAGAGCTACGACAGCGACGTCATCATCTACAAAAATATTGTTTATCCTAACTGGCGGCGGATGAGCGGCCACTTATTCCAAATAGATGATATTGAAAAGCATCTCAAAAAGAATCCCAAAAAATTACTAATCGGTACGAGATTTTCTAAAATGATGAAAGTTGATTCCGATGCCAAATCACACCTAAAAAAAGCGCGTATCGAACTCATCATAGAATCCACTTCAAACACCTGGAAAACTTTCAATTCCTTAAGCGACGAAGAAGATGTTATGGCTGCATTTCACATCACCTGTTAAAACTATTCAGATCTCTCTTTGCTTAATTTGACCTTGATTTATTCCCATAAATAATTTGTAATAGCCCGATAACTAACGATCAGCTCTCAGCAGACAAACTATAGTTTTGCTTCACGCTGATAGCTGACTGCTAAAAGCTTTTCATAATTACTATATGCGACAAAACTACAAATCATTGCATGAATTTATTGCTCGATTGGAAGAGGAAGGTGAACTTATCCGAATCAAGGAAGAGGTATCGCCGATCCTGGAAATTACCGAGATTACGGACAGGGTATCAAAATCTCCAGACGGCGGAAAAGCGCTGCTATTCGAAAACGTTAAGGACCATTCCATGCCTGTACTTATAAACGCCTTCGGAAGTAAAAAGAGAATGGCTATGGCTCTTGGCGTTAATAATATAGAACTAATCGCCTCTGAAATAAAGAAACTGATAGAAACGAAACCTCCCCAAAAATTTTCTGAAAAGATTGGTTTAATTCCAACATTATTTGACCTCATTAAAATACCGCCCAAAAAATTTAAAGGGGGAACAGCTCCCTGTCAGGAAGTTATTTTAACCGGCGACAATATCGATCTAAAGAAACTTCCTGTCATTAAGTGCTGGCCCAACGATGGCGGAAGATTCATTACCTTGCCTGTTGTTTTCACGCGTTCACCGGTAACCGGTAAACGAAACACCGGCATGTATCGTATGCATGTGTATGATAAAAATACTACAGGAATGCACTGGCATATTCATAAAGACGGAGCAGGACACTTTGAGGAATATAAAAAACTAAAGAAAAGAATGGAAGTGGCAGTCGCTATAGGGACCGATCCTGTCGTTACTTTTTCGGCTACCGCACCAATGCCTCCCGGAGTTGATGAATTGCTGTTAGCAGGTTTTATTCGAAAAAAAGGAGTAGAACTGGTTAAGTGCAAAACTGTTAATTTAGAAGTTCCGGCTTATGCGGAAATTATTCTCGAAGGGTATGTTGACCCGGAAGAAAGCAGAATAGAAGGACCTTTTGGAGACCACACGGGCTATTATTCCCTTGCCGCACCCTACCCTATTTTTCATGTTACGGCAGTTACTCACAGGCATAGTCCGGTTTACAGCACAACCATTGTTGGGAAACCTCCTATGGAAGATTGCTATATTGGAAAAGCTACGGAAAGAATTTTCCTTCCAATGCTAAAAACTATCAACCCGGATATCAGCGACATTTCTTTACCCTGGGAAGGAGTTTTCCATAACTGCGTCATTGTCGCTATTAACAAGCGTTATCCATATCAGGCAAGGCATACTATGAACAACCTTTGGGGCACCGGTCAGATGAGTTTTTCTAAAATGATTCTCGCGGTGGATGATGGTATGAATATCCATAATTATTCCGAAGTAACAGAATATCTCCTTAACCATATTGATTTATCCAAAGATTTATTTTTTTCGGAGGGAATTCTGGACGTCCTTGATCACTCAGCAGCTAAAGCTTTATTCGGTTCCAAACTTGGTATCGATGCAACCGGGACCGAAAGATTAAAGTGTAAGATCCCTGATATTCCATCTGACAAAGAAATTTTAAAATTTGCAAAAGAGCTTTCATCAGACGTAAGGGACATTTCTGTCCCTGTCAAAAACGTAAAATCCCCCATCCTTTTTATTTCTCTAAAAAAAGCAATCCCTCATACAGGAAAAAAAATCGCACAATCAATTTTTAACGACCCCCGATCAGCAGAATTTAAAATCGTATTGGCATTTGACGAAGACGTTGATGTAAAAAATATTTCATATGCTGTCTGGAAGTTTTTTAATAATGTGGACCCGAAACGAGATTTTCATTTTATCGAAGGAAAGCTCGGTATCGACGCCACACGCAAATGGAAAGAAGAAGGCTATCATAGAGAATGGCCAAATGAAATTAAAATGACAGTTGAGGTTAAGAGAAAGATCGATGAAATGTGGGAGAAGTTAGGAATGTCATAATGCAGCATTTCAAAAATCAAAAAAGTAAAAATTGACTTAAAAATAATCTATGCTTAAAATGAGAAAAAATTGAATGATGCCTTATTTTAAATTAACTTTACAATGCTCATGGCAAGCATGAAGATCAGATTTCTATAATTTCCTAATAAAAACATACCGTGAAAAATCCAAAAACTGTCAAAGAACTTAAAAGTAAAGCCGTAGTTTTTTGGCCGAATGAACTCTGCGAAAAAGAGAAAAGGGCAAGTATAATACCTATGCTCCTCAAAACTCAGGAGAAGTTTATTAGCATTCTCCATTTGGCAGATTCAAAACCAACATCATGGAAAGGAATTGTTAAAAATTTGCCCAATATGCCTGCTAACCTTTTCCTTAAGCATCTATGTGTCTTATCTGATATTGGTGGTGAAAGGCTAAAACGCTTTAGAACAACCTTACCGAAAGTTTTAAGAAACGGTCTAATGGAATTTAATTGGAAAAATTCAACCTATCGTCACAAGTTAAAAAGTTTGCTTAATAAAACCTCATGGTCTAATAAAGCATTAGGTACTGATGGCATTGGTCTTCAGACTGCCTGTGATTTTGACGTTTCTATTGAAGATGTCTGTATGCTTTTATTGTTTGGAGGTTCGGCAATAAATGCTGGTTTGCCAAATGAAATCGAAGAAAAATGCATTTTAGGAGGCATGCTTGGTGACAAAAGAAAAATAGAAAAATTTGTTAAAGAACGGTATATATGGGTGAGCAGGATCACAGGTGGTGCTACTGCAAATGCTATGGGATACCTCGCGCAAAACTATGTGCTGGATAAATTAGAGAAGCTTCTTCCATTGTGGGATTTCTCGAAAAAAAGCATTCCTAAAATTAGTCAGAATGCAGGAAAGACAGATACAAAATTTGATATCGTTGCCAAATCACCTACAAATAAATATTGGGCTATAGAGGTCAGCTTTCAGGTCACAACAAACAGCACAATAGAAAGAAAAGCTGGCCAAGCTAAAGAAAGACAGCGTTTATTACATAGATACGGCCACAAAATTGCCTATATTATTGATGGCGCTGGCAATTTTGAAAGACAAGCAGCTTTGCAAACAATTTTATCGTTTAGTGACTGTAGTGGCACATATAGCGATAAAGAAATAGAACGACTAGCTAAAACAATAATGAAATAGTTAAATCTATGGTACATAGAAGTGAAAATTCTGCTCCTTTAAAAATTCATCGTAATATAATTCATGATTGGGTCCGTTTACAGCACCAACTCACTAACTCATCTGATGTCTTTTTTATACATCTCCCAACAGAGCAAACTTATATTATCACTCATTTTAAAGAAAACATTGAAAAGCTTAATGCTTTTTTGAATAAACTTCATAAAAGGTCAGTATTATGTATTTTGGCTTCTTCTGAAACCGCTCTAACCATAATTCCCATAATTCAAAAGTATTTATATTTTAAGTTGTGGATAAGTGTAAAAAGGGAAAAAACAATATCCATAAGAAATGAATTGCCAAATAACCACGCAAGTTTGCTCATATTTACAAAGTTCAAGGATTCCTTAAAACACTGCAAGACACAAATTTCTTATACTTATTGCCCTGCCTGTAAAAAGACTACAAAAGACTATGGAGGAAAAAAACATCTTTACTCACCTTACGGTACATTGATATCCGATGTTTGGCGAGATATCGTTTATAAATCACAGGGAACTCCTGAAAGCATATTATCAAGGTTAAGTGATGTTTTTGGAATAACTCCCTATCGAAATCTTTTTTATTTTGATTTCAGGAATTTGGCAAGTTTAATGCCACATAAAAAAATGCATAAAGTTACCATTAAAGATAAAAAGATCAATTTATGCGGTGAAAGCCAACTTATAAACGCAGACTGCTTAGACGCTTTAAGAACAATACCTAAAAACTCTATCGATTTTGCCTTTGCTGACCCTCCCTATAACATAAAAAAGAAATATGAAAATTGGAATGACGGTTTAGATATTAAAAAATATTTTGAGTGGTGTGATAGATGGCTTAATGAAATGACAAGGATTCTTAAGCCTGGAAGAACAGTTGCTATAATAAATATTCCTCTGTGGGTAGTTAGACACTATGCATTTATGCAAAACATTTTGAACTTTCAAACATGGATTACTTGGGAAGGGTTAGGTTTGCCTGTTAGAAAAATCATGCCTGCTCATTACGGTATCATTTGCATGGCAAAAGGGAACTCCCGTGGTACAGTCGGGTTTACAGACGAAATAAACTCATTCACAAAACATTATCAATTAAACTCGTTGAAGGAGTGGTATTGTAAACGCCAATCCTGTGTTAGGCAAAGAAACAAAATCTCAGATAGAGAATCTCTAACAGATTTGTGGTGGGACATCCACCGCATAAAACATAATTCTCGCCGAGTTGACCACCCCTGTCAATTGCCACCTAGCTTGATGCGTAGATTGATTTCACTATATACACATAAAGGTGAAACTGTACTTGATCCTTTTAATGGAGCAGGAACAACAACTTTAGTCGCTCATGAATTAGAAAGAAAATATATAGGAATTGAATTATCAAAGCAATACCATCAACTAGCATTAGAAAGACACCGAGATTTAGATATCGGCATCGATCCCTTTGCAAAAGGAAAAACCGATCCCACTGCAAAAAATAGTAGGGTTAAAAGGATTAAAAAACAAAATTATATTATCCCTAAAAAAACGCTTCAATTGGAAGTTAAACAAATCGCTGAAAAAATTGGCAGTAAACCATCACGAGAAGACATCAAAAAATATAGTAGCTATCCAATTGAATATTTTGATGAATATTTTATTGATTGGGGAGAAGTTTGTTCTGCGGTTGGCGACAAAGGCATGAATGAAAATCTTTACGAGGAAACCTCAAATTCACATCACGTGCAACTTAAATTATTAGAAAAAAGTAAAAAATACGTAAGAAGCGCTTGAATAGTTAATACCTTTAACTTCCCCTATGATGAAAAAATGTTTTTGGCCGGACGAAATCGAAATGACAGATGATGTTAAGAAAAAGATCGATGAAATATGGAACAAGTTGCAAATTTAGATTCCAGGTCAAATTTGTAATCTACCCTCATGCAATCTATGAAGATTTATCCCATCGTGCTTCTGTTACTTATTATGAACACATTCAGCGTTAGCGCTTCTCAAGCAATCCTTTGCGCTGACCCTAAAATGGTCTTTATTCCTGCCGGAAAGTTTATTATGGGGAGTGATGAAAAAGAAAAGGAGTTTGCCTATAATCTGGACGGAGGCACAACCCGTAAATACGGCTGGTATGACATTGAAGTAAAGAAGACGTTTTACCTTAAAGAGTACTGCATTGATCAAACTCTTGTTACAAATGATGAGTATCTGAAGTTTATAGAAGAAACATCTCACCGCTTTCCATTTATCTCACCAGCCAACTACCAGAAGCAAGGCTTCCTTGTTCACCCGTACAAAGCGGTGCGTCCCTTTCTATGGAGCGAGAAAGGATACCCTAATGGGCTTGGCAAACACCCAGTTGTTTTAGTAAGTATTGATGATGCCTCAAAGTACTGCAAATGGAAGGGAAGTAAATTTAAAAAATATTTTCGTTTACCCACTGAAGAGGAATGGGAAAAAGCAGCCCGCGGAACTAAGGGGAGATACTTTCCATGGGGAAACCAGTGGGATCCTGCTAAACTTAACAGTTGGAAAGGCGGACCATATTTTACAACAGAAATCAATCAATACCCGGCCGGAATGAGCCCTTACGGTTTGCTTGACGCCGCAGGGAATGTGTTTGAGTGGACATCCAGCACCTTTCCAAATGGAAAGCATATCGTAAAAAGTTGTTCATGGGACGATTCTCCTGGCATTTGCAGACCTGCCGCCCGTCATGGTCGTCCTTCCCAATCACGCCATATCCTTATAGGTTTTCGATGCGCTGGGAAAATGTAACAGCGCTAAAATTGGATTTTAGCCAATAAAGTGCCAAGATGCTAAGAGATTATATTTGTGTCTTAGTGATTTAGTGACAAACCATTTTTGGGGGCGACATAGCACTGTGGTATGTTAAACAAAAACATACTCAAAAAAGTGATATAAAATGAGCAAATTTGATTTAACAATTATAGGTGGCGGAGTTGCTGGTCTTGTTACGGCAAGCGGTGCAAGCCAGCTGGGTGCAAAGGTAGCTCTTGTTGAGAAAGAGAAACTTGGAGGGGACTGCCTCCACTATGGCTGTGTGCCAACAAAATCGCTTCTGCACACGGCAAGAATTATTTCATTATTGCGCAGATCCTCCGATTTCGGTTTAAACCCGGTAAAAATCGACTTTGAATTTAAGAAAATAATGGACCACATGAGATCCATCCAGGAAAAGATTGGAAAACACGACGATCCTGAACGATTTAAAAAAATGGGGGTGAAGCTTTTCTTTGGAAATGGATCATTCATAGACACAAGCACATTTGAGGTGAAAGGCATAAAAATAAAAAGCAGAAAATTTCTTATTGCCACCGGATCAAAACCTATTATGCTTCCTATCAATGGTCTGGATAAAGTAGATTATTTAAATAATGTTAAAATTTTGGATTTAGACAAACTCCCTGCATCTCTTATCGTCATAGGGGCAGGACCAATCGGTTTAGAGTTTGCCCAGGTTTTTAACAGGTTTGGAACTAAGGTCACCGTCATTGAGAAATTTGGACAAATAATGCCAAGAGAGGATAAAGAGTTAGCCGATACATTGGAAAATATACTTAAAAAAGAAGGTATTGAAGTAAACACCTGCGTGGATATAAAAAAAGTAGAACAGTCCGGAGATAAAATAATTGTCGACGCAGATTTTGCCGGTAACAAAAAAAAGTTTGAAGCAAAGAAACTATTGGTCGCAATAGGTCGTGCACCAAACATTGAAGATTTAAACCTTGATAAAATAGGTGTTAAAACTTCTCGATCTGGAATAGTGGTTGACGACACGATGAAAACTACTGTTCCGAACATATGGGCCTGCGGGGATGTAACAGGGATGTTTCCTTTCACTCACATGGCGGAATATGGAGCGGGTCTGGTTGTTTCAAACGCGCTGTTTCCTTTAATAAAACGGAAAATAGATAAGCGGATTGTTCCCTGGTCTACCTTTACCGACCCGGAATTGGCAAGGGTGGGATTACTCGAGGATGAAGCGAGAAAACAACACAACAAAATAAAAGTGTACAAATACCCTTTTAAAGATCACGATCGCGCTGTTATAGACAGAGAGACTGAAGGATTGATAAAACTTGTGTGCGACATGAAGGGGAAAATTCTTGGCGCCAGTATTCTTGGCGTCGGTGCCGGTGATTTAATCAATGAATATATATTAGCCATGAAAAACAACCTGTCTGTTCAGAAAATTTCCGGCACAGTACATATTTATCCCACAATGGGACAAATAGTAAAAAGAGGCGCAGATCAGTATTACAGGGAAAAACTCTTTTCCGGCTGGTTTCCACAACTGTCTAAGTTACTCATAAAAATGGGAAGATTGTTTAAATAAGTCCTTCCTATAATTTGTATAAATGAGCTTTATAGGAAAACGTTCAGATGGGTTGCTAGGAACCTGTTCTCAAAATGGTCAAATGTAATATTTTCTTCAGTATGTAAGATGCTCATGAGCTAGTGCTTTTAATTGCTCAATAAGCGAATTTGATCTTTTTATTCGTTCACCAAGTGTATGGATTACATTTTTACAAATTATTTCTGAAATCGCCCGGTCCTCATTAAGAAATTCATCAAAAAGTTCTTTTTTAAATACAATTAGTTTTGATACCTCT
>DASCNB010000187.1:0-3067 GCA_036011265.1 Nitrospinota bacterium
GTTTTCATCGGCAAAGGAATGAATGTTATGGGTTAATCCATCTTTATTATTTAATGTTACTTTTGCTCCCGCTTGAATAAGGGAAACATGGGGTTGAAAGCTGCAATTATTCTGATCGGCAGAAACGGCAGGAGCATCTTCAGCTTCTCCTTCAATCTGAAGGACCGCATATTGGAGACCACCATCACTTACCAACAATTTCTCTACAACAAGGTCCCCTTTTGTTCCGCAGACTTTCGGATCTTTTGTGATTTTTATCTTTTTTGGAGCTTTGGCTTTCCCTGCGAATTTAACCTTACCACTGATAGAACCGGCATTTGCCAACCCGGATAACGCAAACATCATGACTACTGAACAAAGTACAGTAAAAAACTTTTTCATAGCTTCGTATCCTCCTCCAAAAAAAATATTAGAAAAAAGTTAAAATTTTAACAAACTCAATTTATAAAATATAAAAGGATTATCACAGATCTGTCAGTGGCCTCAACCAAATGGAGCTACCGCTCCGAACTGATAAAAAATTTTGCTAAGCTTTGCATAAGCCGCTGTAAAAAACAAAAGCTAAACAGCGGGGCTAAAAAAGATAGAACCAAACAGCGCCTTAAAAAACACAATTTTTCAGTTTTGAAGTACAGACAATTATGGTTGCAACCTAAAGTGAGGCAAATTTGCCTGACTAACTGCGACACTATTTCCCATCAATGATTATTGAAGTGCGATATATAACCATAGCAAATCTTTTTTGTCAAGAAAAAAAATCCCCTATTGAATTCAAAAAAGTATGCTTTCATTCAATAGGGGATCCCTTAAAACAGCAGTTTTTATGCCACTGTAGGTTTCTTCCCAGGTTTAAAACAAATTTTCCTTAAAAAGTCAACTATTTAAGGCATTTAGGATGAAAGCAGATTTCCATAGTTTGGTTCAATATAAAACAGTACCTCGTTTCAATTGAAACATCTGTTTCATTGTGATAATATCTTATTATGAAAAAACTTAATGAAGAATTTTTAATTTTCAGAGAAGTTATCAGTAACGCTCTTCCTCTGGTATTTTTTACTCACCTTTTTAAACAACCAAAAGATGTCAAAAAAGTTCCTATTCGATACATCAATAAAAATCTTTTAAAAATGATTGGGCTTACTGATAAAGAAATTGAGGATATGGTTGGAAAAAACTTTGAGGATATGATGGCTAAACTTATCAGCCACAAAGATTCTGTGGCAAACTATTTTGAAAATTTACTTGAATTTCATAAAGTGGAAGGGATGGATCTTCGTCTTGCAAATCGAAATGGAGAGAATTTAGCTGTCCAAGCATACAGCCGCTGTATTAAAATTGATGGAGAATGGTACGCCCAGGGGATATTTACCGACAAAACCCCTGAAAAAAAATTGGAAAAACAGGTCAAAAAATCCCAGAAAACGATCAAAGCCCTCCAATTCAAACTGGATAAAATGCTGTACATGGGAGATGAAGTTGTTTATGGCTGTTCCAAAATGCAAAGGGTAATGGAACTAACAGCGAAAGTAGCGGACCTCTCCACGACTGTCTTAATTCTTGGAGAAACCGGGACAGGCAAAGAACTGATAGCCAGGGCGATACACAGGTATGGGAGCAGGGCTGCTAAACCTTTTTTTACAGTCAATTGCGGCGCTTTACCGGAAACCCTCCTGGAAAGTGAGTTGTTCGGCCATGTTAAAGGTTCCTTTACCGGCGCAATTTTTGAGAGGAGCGGTTTTTTTGAGGCAGCGGATGGCGGGACCATATTCCTGGATGAAATTGGTGAATTGTCCCTTGCCACCCAGGTTAAGCTTTTAAGGGTATTAGAAGAACAAACCATACGTCCTTTGGGAAGCAATTTATCAATCAAAATCGACATTCGCATTATTGCCGCAACCCATAGAAATCTCTCAGAGGAAATGCATCGGAAAAAGTTTCGGGAAGATCTTTATTACCGTTTGGCTGTCCTTCCTATCAACATACCCCCACTGAGAGAAAGGTTAGAAGATATTTTGCCCCTGACCAATCATTTTATAAGACGTTGTAGTGAAAAATTGGGCAACCCTGTAAAAGGGATATCTCCCCAGGCTGTTGAGAAATTTTTAGCCTACTCATGGCCCGGCAACGCGCGGGAACTGCAAAATGTGATTGAACGGGCCCTCATTCTCTGTAAAGAAGATGATATTCAACCTTCTCATCTTCAATTTGATCTCAGTCAATCAAAAGCTAAATCAAACAACATCCCGGATGAAA
Organism: Nitrospinota bacterium; assembly: GCA_036011265.1. Classification (GTDB taxonomy): domain Bacteria; phylum Nitrospinota; class Nitrospinia; order CAJXCL01; family CAJXCL01; genus CAJXCL01. The sequence goes on from DASCNB010000187.1 coordinate 2,254, forward strand.
ATTCTACAGGACAGTTTTATTTAAAAAATGTGGAATACGAAGAGATACAGCGGGCACTAAGTGAATGCGACGGGAACAAGACAAAGGCATCAGAAAAACTGGGAATCGCCAGATCCACTCTCTGGCGAAAACTGCGTCAACAGAAAGGTTCGATGTGAGATATTTGATATTTCGATTAACAATTAGAACAATTGATCTGCTTTCGCTGCCAGGACAAAATCGCTCTCCGTCAAACCGCCTACTTTATGCGTCCATATGGTCAGTTTGACTTTCCCCCATGCAAGATAAATATCAGGGTGATGACCCTGATTTTCAGCAAGCTCGCCGACTTTATTAGTAAAATCAAGGGCCTTCCTGAAATTTTCGAACTTAAATTCTTTTTCAAGATGGCGTTCATCAACCACCTGCCAACTGTCTTCCAGTTTTTCCAATAAAGATTTTAAATCACTTCCCTTTAACAGAGGGACCCCTCCTTTGCATGGAACACACTCTTTTTGCACCAATTCATTCATAGTCATAACCTCCTTTGTTAGTTTAGACAAAAAACATTTTTGTAAGATTCACGCTTTTTATATAGGAGACATTTCTTTATATAATGATACAATGCTTAACCACAAAGAATACAAATATTATACTTGGTGATCTTCGTCTGCTTCGTTGGTAATGGTAATGGGCAAATAATATGATTATTGAGTCTAAAGCACCGACCCGCATTGATTTAGCGGGGGGAACTATTGATATCTGGCCGTTATATCTTTTTCATCACGGCGCGGTCACGATAAATGCAGCGATTAATTTATACGCTACTGCCAGA
>DASCNB010000188.1:0-25951 GCA_036011265.1 Nitrospinota bacterium
GTCACCCTCAGCCTGCTGAAGGGTCTCTGTCTGTTTATCTCCCATTTCCAGTATGATTTTTTCCAGAGCAGATAATTTTTCATTTATCTCGCCATTATCAACCGTATCTTCTTTATTCTGAACGTTCATAATCAGCAATTTTGTTTTATCAACACAAAACAACAAAATATCAATAATTTCCTGTGAAACTAAAACCTTTTTACCTCTGAGAGGTTCAAGTATGGTTTCCACCCTATGGCAAAATTTTCCGAGATTTTCAAAACCTAAGAACCCGGCTTCGCCTTTGAGCGTATGAAATTCACGAAATAAACCATTGATAGCATCAGGTTCAATGTGTAACCCCTTTATTCCTAAAACAAGTTGTTCCATGCTTTCAACACGGCCGGTCAATTCATGTATTACATCCACTGAAACGTGGCCTTCGTCTTCAGACTCCGTATCCTTTGGTTCTTCAGAGACATTGGCAAAGTCGCCAATGAACATTTTTACCCTGGCTAACTGGCCTTTAACCGAGATAGTACTTTGTCCGTTTGACTCAATATCACTATATAAATCATCAAAAACCTTTAAGAGCGATTCAAAATGCTGGTAAGCCTTCTGATCGTCTGAAATATCCCCGGAAGATGTTTTTTTTATGAGATCGTCTCCAACCTGGCATACGTCATCAATGCTCTGCCAATCCGCTGATTTTGCAATACCTGAAATATTTTTTAACTTCTTGAGTACAGTTTCCCGGAAAGACTCGCCTCCCTTTTCCTTGCCTGAGGAATAAAGAGAACGGAGGGATTCAAGCCCATCTTTTAGGTTTTTTAAAGACATTTTATTAAGGTAAATACCGGTTAATAATGATTTTAACGGACAAATTATAGCATAAATTACAGAAAAAAAGTACCACTTTACCTGATAAGCAATTACAAAATAGCCCTTTTTAAGACCCTGAACTTTTTCAAGGTCTCAAAAGATTCTGAATCAAGTTCAAGATGAGATTTTTCAGCGTTTTTTGTATTTCGCAACTGCAGCGCTCTAAAGGCATTGATGTTTCAACTCCCTGTGCTCTGGTATCTATTAATGCCATAATACCAGATCAGTAGACTTAGTGTAAATATGATAATGCCGACTACAGGCGTTAGAAACTGAAGAACCGGATGAAACATGAATTGTCCGCTCTTTTGAAGAAAATATCCGGCCGGATAAAAATTAACAAACGCCAGTGGGAAGATAAAGGTTAAAAACCACTGAACCCAGGGGTTATAAATGGAAACAGGGTAAAGAATAAATTCTTTTGAACTGTAAACAAAGATATGCACCAGGGCCCTGTTTCTGATTGTCCAGAAAGCAACTGCGGAAATAATGATCCTGATGCCGCCGAGAATTAAAACCGCCCCTCCTATTACTAAAGCTAAAAAAGTTAATTTTCCAAAATCCCATTCGAGACCGGCAGATCTAGAGCCGAAGATAATGGCGGTAACTCCGATTATAAAATGAGCAAGAGAGGACACTTCCAAACCGGAACATAAAACCTGCATCAGGGGGTTTAATGGGCGGATTAATACCCTGTCAAACTCTCCCTCGATAATAAACCGTTCAAAACGGTTTAACGCATTAAACAGAAGGAAGGTAATTCCCTGTGAAAAAACCAGCAGTCCGTACAAAAACGCCATTTCCCCCAAAGTCCAGCCGTTAATGGTTTTAAATTTATTCATAATCACCAGGATAATGCCTAATTGTCCCGTATAAAAAACAATAATGGCAAAGACAAGGAAGCCGAAAGTAAACTTATATTCCATCTTGCTCTTGATAGCCGCTAAGATTAATTTGAAATAAGCGTTGTTAGTCATTAGTCACTCGTTATTAGTCCTTAATAAAGATAAATACGAAACTCGAAGCACGAAATACGAAACAATACCAAACGATCAAATATGAAAAATCTAAACTCTTTAATTTAAAGCTTTGGATTTTACATAAAAATCTTAACGTTCTATCGGTTTCGAGTTTCAAAATTCGTATTTTGCATTTTTCCTAGCCTCCCTGAATAACCAGTTTTTTTTCTGCCACTTTCCACATGATTCTGGAGATCAGGTACAAAGATATAACCCAGACCAATTGCATCAAAATTTGAAAGAATATCAGGTCTCTTGAAAAATGATTAATAAAAATAGACGTTGGTACATAAAGCATATATTTAAAAGGTAAGAAACTTATTAACGGCTGCATGAATTCCGGGAAAAAATCAATTGGAAGCATGCCCCCGGAAAAAAGAGTAAACATGCCGTATTTCATCAATTGAAAAGAAAAAACCTCGATGAACCAGAAAGAAAATAAACCAATAATGAAATTAACAATAAAAAGTATGGTGTAACCTAATGTCGCGGATAGTATAAAAAGAAGGTAAGTTTCCTTATCAGCGGGAAGATTAATGTTAAAAATTACACTGCTTAAAACAATAAGGGGAAGTCCCCGCGCAAAGAAATGAAATAATGACTGGCCGATACATTCGGAGAGGTTCATTAGAAAGTAATTAAAGGGTTTAATTAAAAACATGGCGATGTCCCCGGTTCGCACTCTTTGAATCGTCAACTCGTCATCCATTGTAAACGCAATTTTGAGAATCATTGCAAAAACAGCGTAAGCAATGATCGTATGAACGTTGAAGGCTGAACCAAGAGAGGCGGACACAGGGCTACTGTAAATGGCCTTCCACACAGAAGTAAAAATAAATATAAAGAGGAGACCGTTCAAAATCCCCATAAAGAATTCAATCCGGTAAGCAAATTCCTTTTGGAATGATTTTGATACAAATTTGAGATAGATTTTTAAATTATCTATTTTTCTTTCCGAAAGTGTTTAGTGAGCACATTCTCAGCAGCGTGCTGCGGAAATAGTGAGCGACATCATCAGTCTGCTGTCGAATATTTTATTTTTAATTGAGACGCCCTTAAAGTTGTCAGAGAAATACCGAGAGCAACCCCTTCGATCAAACCTTTCATCGTCCCTGAAAGTTGATTGTATTCCTCATGAATGCTTTTCAAATCAAGTTTATCCACCTTTAAATCTTCTGAAGCTAATATCGCTGCCTTTCGAGGTTCATGACCTACTTCCAAAAAAGGAACATTTCCAAAAACATCCCCTTCCCCAAGAGTCATTAACAACAAATAACCTTTTTTCATTCGCCTGACAACATAGGCCTCGCCTTTAGTTATAACTGATGTCTCCTTACTTGATGAGCCTTCTTTTATTAAAATTGCTTTCTTGTTAATTAGCTGATTGGTTGTATCTTTTTTTGAGTATATATCTACAACCCTGTCAGAAATCTTTCTTAGTCTGCCGTCCAAACTAAGAAGCAAACCTTTCAATTCGTTTGATAAAAAACCAAACTCATCAGACAAAGACTGGAAATCCAACACTCCTAATTTTGCTTTACCCTCTATGATGCCTGTCGCGTTTCTCCCTCTTCTATGGATTGTGAAAGCAGCGAGATTTCCTATAAAGCAGCCCTCACCAAGCCGTGCCATGGTAATGTCACCTTTAGGCGTTTTTTTAGATATCCTGACGACTCCCTCCAGAACAACCCACATCCAATCTCCGTGCCCTCCTTCCCTGACAACAGCCCTTCCATCAGTAAAGTTCTCATGTTCAACAATAGTAAGACTATCCACGATAGGTCTTCTAATAATTAGCGACTCATCTCTGCAACTCCTGATCGTCTGGTCTGAAGCACTGCCTATCTTTTTGATTTCTCCTTCATCGAGCAGCCTCATGGCCTCAAGTACAATCTCCATTCGGCTATTGTTAATCACAGGCTGAACTCCAACATCCTCGCGGTGAAATTCGACATTCCCTTCAGTCCATCCAAACATGTCGTAAACAGCATCTAAACCGTTCAAGGGCCCAACGGAAGCGTTTATGGGATTACCGTTCACAAAATATATTTGGCCCGGGTTCGGAGCGTATTTGCACTTCATGCGCAATATCCCGGTGCTGTTGATGCCGCCAAGCGTTTGAAAAATGTCCGGCAAAGAGATAAAACTCAAATCTCCTGTAAACACTATTTTATCATTATCAGGCATAACAAGTTCCTCACCCGGCATGACCGGAATCACAATTTTGCGATGAGGGCAAAATTGGATGGCTTTTAAAAAAGCCATCCGAAGGGTTGAGACTATGGATAGTAGAGCCAGGCTCAGCTTTACCGAAAAACAATTTTATCACAATGATAAAATTGGACGGTTTCCGAAGGAATACCGCCCTGCTGACTATTTATAATTTTCTGCTACAAAAAAAATTAACTTGTAGCAGATTAACTTTCTTCCATTGACTCTGTTTAAAAATTTTTAGCTTCTACTTTAATTCGACTTTTCTTCAATCGCTGTCAGTCTTTTCTTTAGTTGAAAGCAGAATTTTTTTATCTTCTTATTTTCTTCTACAAGCGAATTGACGACATTACGGATTTCATTTAAGTCCTCAACTTTAATAGAAGAGGAAGCCGCTGAGGTATCGTGCCCTGATGCAGAGATATCAAGCTTTTTTAAATCACCTTTAATTGGGGGAAGTTTTTTTTCGGATACAATCTTGACTTTATCCTTTTCACCGGCATCAACTTTTTTGGGTGGAGCCGATGTTGCGAGAGGTTTAACCCCTTTTCCTGTTGTGGCTTTTATTTTATCAAGTACCTCTTTAACAATTGCTTCGTAAGTCTCCATAACACCCTGGCCATTTATGGCCGCAGCGGGAAAAGACTTTACATCCTGTCTATCAACTAACTTTATTAGTTCTTCATTTGGAATAAGGTCCGACATATCCTGTTTGTTAAGCTGTAATACCAGAGGGATGGTGTCACAGGAGAGGCCGTTTATACGAAGATTTTCCTCAAGATTTTTTAAACTCTCGATGTTTTCATCTGACTTCTCCTTTTGGGAATCAGCAACAAATACAACTCCATCAGCTCCTGACAGTACAACTTTGCGAGTGGAATTGTAATAAACCTGGCCAGGAACTGTCAGAAGCTGTATTTTCACCTTAAACCCGTTGATACTTCCAACATGCATAGGAAGAAGGTCAAAAAATATAGTTCGGTCCGTTTCCGTGGCCATAGATAGAAGCTTACTCGATTTTGACGGATCAGCTTTTGTATGGATAAATTCAAGGTTGGTGGTTTTTCCGCATTTACCGGGGCCATAATAGACTATTTTTGCTGTAATCTCTCTTGCGGCGTAGTTAAAAAGCGTCATGATACATTTTTTGCTCCATGCAAGTATTTTTTAAATTCTCAAAACAACAGTAGTTTAAACTTGTTTGTTGCTCTTTTTTCAGATTAATACCGTTAATTGAAATGTATAACTATACCTTATGGTGAAAGTTCTTTCTCTAAGTTCGCGACCTTTTCTTTGATATCCATAAAATCGGGATCTACCTTTTCTACCATTTTAAAAATATTCAAAGCGTCTTTTTTTCGATCAAATTCACAGAGAATATTTCCCAACTCAAATCCTATACCTGCTCCCTCTTTTTTACCTTTAGATGATTTAAATCCGGCAAAAAGGGTTGACACAGCCTTGTTTTTTTGGCCTAGCCTGTAATAACAAACCCCGATCATGTGACATGAAGCAAGATACATTTCAGGTGACTTTGCGGACAGAGAAAAAGACTTGATAGCGTTGTCGTATAACCCCATCTCCAAATAGGACTGGCCAAGGTTATAATGGGTGTCAACATCGCTATCGCCAACTTCGTTTGAAACCATAGAGTCAAACTGGTTCGCCAGTTTGCCAACGTCTATTTGCCCATCCTCTCTTTTGGAAAGTTCTGATATAACTTTATTTTCAAAACTTTGTTCTTTCTTCCCTGTCATGTTTTTTTTAATTTTTTTATGCTCGAAATATGTATCCAGGCTATTTAACAAATTCTTTTTGCTCGTCTCCTTTTCCTTACCACTCAATATGAATCTGTCTATCTTTAATTTTCTTAACGATATTTCCGTCTTTACATCCATTTGATCAAGGTAAGTCATAATAGTCATATTTTTAAAAGTAGGCTCTTTTTTTAATTTTTCAATTTTCTTTCCCGTATCGTAATTCATTTCCTGGATTTCGAGGACATAAAGATCAGGAATTTTCCCGCCTAAAGACTCAATAAATTTGTCCAACTCGACGGAAATAAACTGGTGAGAATTATTTTTGCAATACTCTTCCGTCTCGGATTTTATATCGGCGTTGAAGAGAGAAACAACGATAGTTGCCATAATGAACTCAATTTGCTTTATTAAAAAAAATTAATATTATATTATCTATTTTTTTTTAGCGCAAGTCAGCATTGCTCCAACCCGGTGAAACTGCGAGATTAAATAACCTTCTCAAGAATACCTTCATTGTTATGAATCGCTATAAATCGACTTTATAATATCTTCAACCGTGGGTTCCTGAATAGAAAGGTCTTTAATCTGATGATTTGCAGCGATTTTTGAGATGACATCGGATGCCGATTGATCGCGGCTGTCAAACCGGATCCATTTTTTGCTGCCTTCTTCCCGGAGCAGTTTAAGGCCCTTAATTCCGTTTATTCCTGAAAATTTATCCTGAAATTCAATTTCCAGCACCCTGTGCTGCCCGTAGTTCTTTTTTAACAGATCAGTTTTACCATCGGAAATAATTTTCCCTTCATCCAGAATAATAATCCTGTCACACAAATGTTCAATATCCGTCATATCGTGAGTTGTGAGAATAATAGTAGTGCCTTTTTTTTCGTTTATTTCTTTTAAAAATTTCCGGACTGCGTCTTTAGCAACCACGTCGAGCCCGATTGTCGGTTCATCCAAAAACAAAACGTCAGGTTCATGAAGCAGTGACGCCGCCAGGTCACATCTCATGCGCTGGCCTAAACTTAATTTGCGAACAGGGACATCAAGATATTTATTTATGGTAAGGATTTCATAAAAATGCTCCATATTTTTTTTAAACCGGTCCTCCGGTATTTTGTAAATCGATTTTAAGAGATCAAAAGATTCCCTGACTGCAAGGTCCCACCAGAGTTGTGTTCGTTGTCCAAATACAACACCAATATTTTTCGCGTTTTCTCTCCGGTTATTATATGGAACAATATTGTTTACAAGAGCCTCTCCGGAAGTGGGAACAAGAATACCGGTTAAAATCTTTATAGTGGTAGATTTTCCGGCGCCATTTTCACCTACATAGCCTACAAATTCACCCGGTTTAATGGAGAAGTTAATATTGTCAATTGCCTTTGTATAAGCGGCTTTTCTTGTAATAGCGCTTGCAATAGCGCCCCAGAAACCGTTTTTGACATTATATGTCTTAAACTCTTTTGTCAGGTTTGTTACTTCAATGATGTTCATCTTTTTAGACATGAGCTAAGCTCAGCTTTGCAGGATGAATAGGAAGTGCCTCCGACAAGTGTTTGCCAGAACTCACGCCGAAGGTTCATGATGGCCAAACGTGTCATGCGGAGCCCTTCGATTAACTCAGGACAGGCACTAAGCATGACTATATAAGTCACGCTTAATTAAGCTCTCCGCGGCAAAGCTGCAACCGCGTTCGCTAAACACTTTCAGTGTTAACTTAAATATCTTAGCGTAGCCTAATATCGTGGTCAACTAATTTTGGAAGAAACTTTATTTGTGTTAAAATGCTTTTTTTATTTTTGGTCATTGCTCATTTGTCATTATACGCTGAGACCTAAAATGCTGCGAATCGCTATGTGTCACCCTGAGCAAAGCGAAGGGTCTTAGAATGAGGGACAGAGGCGAGATGCTTTGCTTCGCTCAGCATGACAATCACAAATAACAAAAGACTATTGAACAATTAAGGGAAAAAATGAACTTTAAGGGTAAAGCCATTCCTACTAACCCGGTCAAAAAAGATTTGTCTGTAGTGGACTTAGTTGACAACTATTTTAACGCGTACAACTCCGCCCGCTTAAGTGAAATCTGCAGGCTAATGGCTGAAAAAATGTTTAAGGATGATGTTACAGTGGGCATGACCCTTACCGGGGCTTTAACACCGGCAGGACTGGGTTCCACAGCCATGGTTCCATTAATTGAAAACGGGTTTGTGGATTACATTGTCAGCACCGGCGCCAACCTTTACCATGATATGCATTTCGGTCTTGGATACAAGCTCTATCAAAGCAGCCCTTTTCTGGACGATCAAGAGTTGCAAAAAGAAAAATTAGTACGAATTTATGATATTTTGATGAGTGATGATGTTTTAGAAAATACCAACCAATATATTCGCGACCTGGTTTGTCAACCGGAGTTTCAAAAAAAGATGCCCTCTTCCGAGCTTCATTATTTATTAGGAAAACAGATGGCAAAGACTGAAAAGGCATCAGGGGAAAGCAGCGCGACAATGCTGGCAGCGGCTTACAAACATGGAATTCCTATCTATACTCCTTCTCCATGCGACAGCGCCATTGGCCTTGACATAGCGGAGAAAAAATTTAACGGTATTCAAACAGACTATGATGTTATGAGGGATGTAAACGAAATTACCGCCATTGCTTTAATGGCAAAACGAACCTGCAAAAGCGGTGTGTTTATTATAGGAGGTGGCAGCCCAAAAAACTTTATCATGCAGACCATTCCGCAATTGAATGATCTGCTGAACGAGCATGTTGAAGGCCATGATTATTTTATTCAAATTACCGACGCCCGGGCAGATACAGGCGGGCTTTCAGGAGCAACTCCAAGCGAAGCAGTAAGCTGGGGAAAAGTAAACCCCTGCATGCTTCCTCATTCCATTGTCTCGTATACAGATGCCACCATTGCTCTTCCGATTATTACTTCTTATCTCCTGTCCAGGTGCGCTCCGCGAAAATCAAAAAGGCTGTATGATCAACGGGACAAATTACTCGATGATCTTAAGAAAAGTCTAAAGAAATAGATATTATCGGTAATTTCCCGTATCGAACATGTTTTCGGCTGTTTTTTAACCCATTCCAGCCTTGCGCGTCGCTAAATATTGAGTCTCTTCTGTTTTTAAAAGCTTTATTATCCACTGGTAGCAAAAAATAAAGTAAACTTTCACAGGTCCAGAGTTCAACGTTGAACCTTTGAATCTATAAACGGTTACAAAAAAAATAATCGTGATGACCGATTACAAAAATTTAAAGCATTGTTAAACACTAAATTTAGCTATGGTTTTCAAGAGTATTTCTTTTTTTATCGGTTTGGTCACATGTTCGTTGCAGCCTGCGGCCATACTTTTCTCCTCATGTTCTTTCAAAGCGTGAGCGGAAAGCGCCACGACAGGAACGGGCTTATGTCCATTTTCCTTTTCTATTTTCCTGATTTTTTTTGTAGCGGTGAGGCCGTCCATTACAGGCATTTCAATATCCATCAGGACAATATCGTATTTCCCGGGAATAAATTGATCCAAGGCTATCTGACCATTTTCAGCAATGTCGATCGTATGGGGTGTTTTCTTCAGAAAGGCAAGTATCAGGAATCGATTGTCACGATTATCTTCCACAAGCAAAATATTTAAAGGTCGCTCAGTAACGCGGGGCCCAGCTTTCCCGGCAGGTTTTATTTCCTCCGCCCGCATTTTACGAAAAGAAAAATCAACCGCTCTTCTTAACTCAGACGTTTTAACTGGTTTGCTCAGACACTTTGATATTCCAACCTCTGCGGTATTAAATTTCTCCTGCCCGGATAATGAAGTAAGTAAAATTACAGGGAGATGAAGTCTTTCATCCTTTTTAATCTCTTTTGCAACTCCGAGCCCGTCCATTTCCGGCATTTCATTGTCAAGCAAAAGCAGCTCGTAGGGTTTGCTCGATTTAGTGGCTTTTCTTAATTCGGCAAGACAGCTCATGCCGTTATTAACCTCGTCAGTTTTTGCTCCCCATGAAATAAGAGTCTTTTGCAATATCATCCGGTTTGTCTCGTTATCATCAGCAATAAGGACCCTGGCTCCCTTCACATCCACACTGTCTCTTTGAGCTCTTTTTTTATATTTCCTGTTTATTTTAAAAATAACTGAGAAATAAAAAGTGCTTCCCTTTCCCTCTTCGCTCTCAACCCAGACGCGGCCCCCCATTAACTCCACAATGCGTCTGGAAATTGAAAGTCCCAGCCCTGTGCCACCGTATTTTCTGGTAGTAGATGAATCGGCCTGGGAAAAGTTTTCGAAAATTTTTTTTTGTTTGTCAGGCGGGATTCCTATCCCTGTGTCCTTGACCGAAAAAACAAGTTCGACTTCATTTTTATCGACCCGCTCCGGCCTGACGAAAATGGATATATCTCCTTTCTCGGTAAACTTTACGGAGTTTCCAACGAGGTTTATTATTACCTGGCGTAAGCGTGTCACGTCTCCGATAAGACCTCTCGGAGCTTCCTCCGCAAGAGAAGCAATCAGTTCAAGGCCTTTTTCATGCGCGCGAAATGCCATAATTTCGCTTGTTATTTCAATGAGTTCCTCAAGATCAAAGGGAGTTTTTTCCAATTCCAGGTGGCCCGCTTCGATCTTCGAGAGGTCAAGAATATCGTTTATGATGCTAAGAAGGTTTTCTCCCGCGTTATTAAAAATATTTACATATTTTTCCTGTTCAGTTTCTAAAACTGTTTCTTTAAGCAGTTCCGCCATGCCGATGATGGCATTAAGCGGCGTTCTTATTTCGTGGCTCATGCTTGCCAGAAATTCGCTTTTAGCCTTATTAGCTGCTGCCGCATCTTCCGCCAGCCTTTCGGCCATCTCTTTTGCTTTTTCCGATTCAAAGCGCAACTCTTCAGACACTGATAAAGTTTGTTTCAGATCATCCGCATAGGTCTCGATGGCGCTCTTGGCCTTCTTAAGCTCCTCTTCAGATTTTTTGCGTTCAGTTATATCTGTACGGATTGAAATATACTTGTATGCTTTCCCGCTTTCGTCCAAGAAGGGGACCATAGTAGCCAATACCCAATAAAAACCACTGTCCTTCTTTTTATTTTTTACTTCACCATGCCACGCTTTACCTCCGCTGATCGTATGCCACATATCGCGAAAAAACTCTTTTGAATGTTCGCCTGATTGAATCATGCGGTGATTTTTTCCCATAAGTTCGTCGCGAGTATAACCGCTAATTTCGCAAAATTTGTCATTAACATAGTTAATGTTGCCCTTGATATCTGTGGCGCTAACAATAGAATGCTCGTCGAGTGCAAAAATTTGAGAAGCAAGTTCTTGTGTTTTCTCTTTAACCTGTCTATCCAGTGAAGCTTTTTCTTTATTCAATTCCGCAAAAGTCATTTCGAGAAACTGACTCATCCGGTTGAATGTTCTTGCAAGGTTACCTATTTCATCATGTCCGATATCAGCTATTCGATAATCATAACTACCCTTGTTTAGTTCCTCCGCGCCGGTGGACAACATTTTTAACCTTTGTAAAAGTGTTTTCTGAAGTAATACGTAAAAGAAAGCAATCAATAACAAGCTACCTAAAAAAATGATCAAACCCAGCAGGTCATGTATTTCTTTTACCGGCTTGTTTATCTCGTCTATCTCGCTTGATATAATAAGTTTCAATTGCGTGCGGCCTGATGTCAGGTCCTTTTCCATATAACGTCTGCTTGTCGATGCAATGAATTTTCCGTCTTTGCCTGCAATTCCGGCAACAATATTTCCCTCCATAGATATCATGAACACTTCTGTTGTTTGATTGCCTGCACTTTTCAGTTTATTGACCGAATCCTCGAGCATTTTTGACATCTCGCCACTCCAATCGTACGAGACAACAACCCATCCAATTAATTCCTTTCCTTTCTTTATGACAGGAGTTATAAACCATTGACTCAAACCACGCTTCAATCCAATCGTATCCAAAAAAGGATCCACATCCACTGGCCCAATGACCGTATCATTGGAGGCAGACAAGACATGCATGTGGTTTTCTTTTATATTTTTTCCTAAAAGCTGTTCTCCGGAAATCTTTTTGCCACTCCTGCCCCTTGTGCTGGCAGCGAAAATATTTCCTCCCGGTTCCACGATAAGAATGTAGTTGTAGAACGAATAAATGTCGACAAAGTCATTAAGTATTCGATTGACTCCCCTGCTCTGCTCAAGCGTCAGGGCCTTTTGGACAGGGGTTTGGCGGGCAATTGTTTTTGTTGTCTTCTTAATGCTTTCGGTAATTTCCTGGACTTTATCTTCTACATTCTTTAAATTTGTAGTCAGCAACCGGCTAATCTCTATATTAAGCGTATCTTCGGTCTGCTTGATAATGAAATAGCTCAGCACTCCCATAATAATAAGCATACCTGCAATTACTAAAAGAGAAATTTTCGGTGCTATCTTCATTTTTTTACTGAATATCTTAAAAGTGAATCAATAAACGACTATCTGCCTTCTTGATCATTCCAGATACATCATATTTGGCAATTTCCCTTCAGGGACTTTAATGCCAATAGACTTAATGCTCTTTTTATTGATTAGAATAAGAGGAGGGTCTTGCAATTGCGATTCAATCTCATAAGGTTTAATCTTTTCCTTTAATATTTTTACAGCCATCTGACCTGATATTTTCCCCAGGGTATAAAAATCAGCTACGGGGCCAAATGTTGATCCTTCCGCGATTCCGTTCTTGTTGGAGCTTAAGATGGGTATTTTCTTTTCCCTTGAAACTTTTATCAGCGCGCTTTCCCCTCCACCCTGACAAAGCGTATCTGTTGTTGTCATAAAAACATCAACCTTATCGGCAACATCAATGGCTAATCTGTGCATCTCATCAACGGTCCTGGGTTCCATGTCAATGGTGTCAATGCCTTCCTTTTTAAGCAGGCGTATAATATTTGCCGCCTGTATCTTGGAGTTGGGCTCCCCTTTTCTGTGAAAAATGGCTAACTTTTTAGCATTTGGAAGCATTGTCTTTAAAAGTTTTACATAATTTTTAAATTCCACATAATTGCTTGTACCCACAAGGTTATTGCCTGAAAACTCAAAAGAGTCTATCAATCCCGAGTCTGCAGGATATGAAACAATTGAAAAAACTATGGGTGTGATAGGCGGCATTATCTCCTTGGCGATTACTGTGCCGGGAGTGGTAAGTGAATAGACAAGATCAACTTTTGCCTTTTTAAAACTTTCTACAATTTGACGTTGTTTGTTCTTATCTATGCCGCTTTGACCAAATATATATTCAATGTTTTTTCCTTCAATCAATCCTCCCGCAGTCATCGATTCCTTAAATCCACGAACACTGTCCGGATAACCGGTCCAGACGGAAATGCCGACTTTAAAAACCTTATTGTCTTTCGCCTCCGAAGTGCTTGCGCCGAAGGTCTGCAATAAACATAACGCAAATATGAGGATTACTCTTTTCATCATTATTCCTCCGAATATTTGAAGTAATCGAGAAGCAAATTTATTTTTTTGCTTCTCGATTTCCTCAAAATAATTTCTGAATTCCCAATAAATGCATCCGGGAATGACATGGCTGGAGTTGATGACCACTTACCTCCTGTGTCATTTGTCCTGGTGTACAAGTGGCAAAAATATTATTTGGAGGAAAAATCATAAATCTGAAACCACTACTTTATTCCTTCCTTCTTCTTTTGCTTTATAGAGGGCCTCATCCGCTGTTTTAATAAGCTCTGTCGTAGATTTGGTCTTGTCTGGGCAACAGCCTGCAACTCCAAGGCTCGTTGTTACCAAACTACCTCCCTCTCTATATTTATGAGGCAACTTCATTTCTTCTATGCCGGACCGGACTTTTTCCGCGAGATCTTCTGCGGTTTTTGTTTCTGTACTACCGAGAACAATGACAAATTCCTCCCCACCATAACGTGCAGCAAGGTCTCCCGGACGACTCATCATTTCACTTGCCTTATTGGCTACCTTTTTCAGGCACTCATCACCTGCCAGATGCCCATATCCATCGTTGTACTTTTTAAAATAATCTAAATCCATAAAAATCAGGGAGAGAGGAGTCTTCTCACGAACAGAACGCCTCCATTCCCTATCAAGAAAATCATCAAAGTGACGTCTATTTGCAATTCCGGTAAGCCCGTCCAATGAGGATAGCAGTTGTAATTTTTTGTTTGCTTCTTCCAGTTTTTCTAACGCCTCTTTACGTCCATCTGACTCGAATTTTAATTTTAATGATGATTTTACACGGGCCACAAGTTCTACTTTTGTAAAAGGCTTCTTGATAAAATCCACAGCTCCCGCATCAAAGGCAGCTTGAAGCACTTTGACATCATCTGAAGCTGTAATCATAATAAGAGGAATATCTTTAAAATACTTGCTTCCCATTATATGGCTGGTTGCTTCAATACCATCAATGTCAGGCATATAATTATCCATTAGAATTAAATTAATATTATTATTTATATTTTTTGAATCGTTGATTCCAAGGACTTCATAAGCATTTTTTGCTGAAGATGCTATAACCAAGTCATTGAAGCCGGCTCTTTTGAGCAGACCTTGCAGCAAAGTTTGGCTGCTTTTACTGTCGTCTACTATGAGGATGCTCATTTTTTCCTCCTTTCATAGTTCATTGTTGAGGGTTCAGGAGCAGGGGGCAGAGTTCAGTCTTCAGCCTGTAACCTTCAGCCTATTTATACGAACCTAAAAACAACCATTACATAAACTTTCGCACTCTTGGAATAAGATCTTCTTTTCTAATCGGTTTGGTAATAAAATCATTCGCTCCAAGCTGAAAAGCCATATTTCGGGTTTCTGTATTGTTATCTGAAGTAATGACGATTACAGGGATCGATTTTAGTTCTAACCGGTTTCTAATACGGTCCAGAACCTCAAAACCATCCATACCTGGCATTACAATATCCAGTAATATAAGATGCGGCTCCGCCTTTTCAATAAATTTCAAGGCTTTTTCTCCACTTTCCGCTTCCAATATATCTGCGTCAACGGGTCCCAGTTTTTTTACCAGCAACTTGCGTATTGATAAATCATCATCTACAAGCAAAATGGTCGGCCGGACAATCGGTAGCTTCGCGTAAAAAGTAGCGCCATTTCCTTTCACGGATTCAAAAGTAAGCGACCCACCGTGTGCTTTCATAATATCATAGGAAAATGGGAGTCCCAGACCGGTGCCTTTTTCTCCACCAGTTCCGGTGGTTGAGGTTTTTTCATCATGATTAAAAATATTTTTTGTAAGCCAATCAGGTATCCCAACACCTGTGTCACTAACCGCAATACCCTTTGTCCCATTTTTTATTTCAGAAAACACCTTTATAGTATCTCCTTTTTCGCAGAACTTGATGGAATTGGTGAGGAGGTTTTGAATCACCTCTCCAAAAAGGTCAAAATCCACGTATATCCGGGTATGCAGGGCCACCTGGTTTTCAAGTTTTACACCTTTTTTTTCCACAAGGTAGGAAAGACTTTCCACATGAGAATCCACCAGCATACGGGCGTCCATAAACTTGCGCTTAAGTTTAATCCGTCCTGTCTGGAGTCGGTTAATATTTAAAAGCTGATCAATCAGATGATTCAAGTTACTGCCACTAACCAAAACTTTTTCAATGAGCATCTTATGTTTTGGATTTAAGGATTGAGTTTTGTCCTCCATCACAAGATTCAACAAACCTGTTATAGAAGCGAAGGGAGATCTCAAGTCGTGTGCCACAATGCCCACAAATTTATCTTTTAATTTTGTTGCATCTTCCGCCTGTTCTTTTGCCTCTATAAGGGCTTCTTCAATCTGTTTACGTTCGGTGATGTCTGTACGAATTGAAATATACTGGTGTGGTTTTCCTGTCTCATCCATGAAAGGAACGATTGAGGATTGCACCCAGTAATGGCCGCCATCTTTCTTTTTATTTTTTACTTCGCCATGCCATACCTTGCTGTTGCTGATGGTATGCCACATATCACGGAAAAACTCGGGTGGGTGCTCGTCGGATTTGATAATGCGATGGTTCTTGCCCATAACCTCATCTCTTGAATAGCCACTAATCTTACAAAACTTGTCATTGGCGTATGTGATGTTTCCTTTGAGATCGGTCGCGCTGACGATGGCATGCTCATCAAGGGCAAACTTCTGAAAATTGAGCTCTCTTGTGCGCTGTTTAACTTTCCGTTTCAGCATAAGGTTCCATAATACTATGCCCCCCAAAAAAAGCAGGGCGAAGATTACGGAAGAAGTAATGATAAATTTTTTGCTCGGCTGCCACTGACTCTGCTGTAAATGAATCCATTTATTAAAAATACTCTGTCGCTCATCAGGCCCGATACTGTCAAGCGCTTTTTGAAGAATTGAATTAAGTTGCGGCCAGTCTTTTCTTGTGGCCATGGCTAATTTAGCATAATAGCCGGATTCACCGGCAACACGCAGATTTGTAATCCCGGCCTCTTCAAGATAATAGGAAGCTGTTCCCAGGTTTGCCACCATCGCGTCTGCCATACCGAACGATACTTTTTTCAGGCCCGTTTCCATGTCCGGTACAGGATCAATTTTAACATTCGGATAATCAGTTTTTATTAATTCATGCCATATGTAGCTAGAGACTACCGCAACCTTCATACCCTGGAGCTTCTCCATATTAAACTTACCTTCGACTTTGCTCCGCACTATAATAACGCCCGGCAATTCAATATAGGGTTTAGTAAATGCCATGAATTCGGAGCGTTGTGGCGATTTTGTCGCCGCGCTCAACATATCTACTTCCTTTTTCTTTGTCTTAGTCATGACCTCATCCCAGTTTTGAAACGACATAACCTGAAACTGGATTCCCAGCTTTTTCCCCAGCAAATCGACGTAATCCGCGGAAATCCCTTTAAATTTTCCGCTTTTGTCAATAAATTCTACCGGTGGATAAAAAGGGTCCGGCGCCAGACGAATGTCCGGGTGGTCAGCAAGCCATTTTCGTTCCAGCTCTGTAAGCTTTACTCTGTCATCACTAAAAGCAGGTCCAACAAAATAGGCGCCAGAGAAAAAGAGGGAGGAGATTGTCGCCAAAAATAAAAATAATTTATTGAAATCTTTTCTCATTTTCATCCAAAAAATATTGATAAGCTAACTTCTTCGCTTTGAAAGTGTTTGGCGAGCGTATTCTTCACAACCTGTTGAGGGGAATACACTCGCTAAACACTTTTACTGTC
Organism: Nitrospinota bacterium; assembly: GCA_036011265.1. Taxonomy (GTDB): domain Bacteria; phylum Nitrospinota; class Nitrospinia; order CAJXCL01; family CAJXCL01; genus CAJXCL01. Next base: position 17,055 of record DASCNB010000188.1, read on the forward strand.
AACTGAGCATTGAGAATTTTTTAGCAGTAATTCAGAATATAATTTCAATTTTTTTATCTATCTTGAGTAATCGAGAAGCTAATTTATTATTTGGCCCCAAGATGACTTCATTATTTTATGTACAAACTTTTTTTGCTAATTTTGTCATTCATCATTCCTATCATTCATCATATTTCTCTTTTATTGCCAATATGTCATTAAAAGAAGATTTAAAAACATCCACCAGTGTCGGATCAAAATGCTTTCCCCGTTCCTTCTTTATTAAAGCGAGCGCGTCGTCTACTTTCCATGCCTTTTTATAGGGGCGTTTCGATATCAACGCGTCAAAAACATCGCACAAAGCGCATATCCTTGCTGCCAGAGGAATGGCTTCTCCTTTAAGACCGTTCGGGTATCCGCTACCGTCGAATTTCTCATGATGGTAATAGGCGATAATCTTACCCATCGTAAGAAAAGTATGTTCATCCTTTAAATCCTTTTCAGCCGCCGCAATAGCGTCTCCACCAATCTTAGCATGTGTTTTCATGATATCAAATTCATCATCCGTAAGTTTTCCCGGTTTTAAAAGAATTTTATCCGAAATTCCGACCTTCCCGATATCATGGAGGGGGCTCGACTTATAAATCATTTCAATATATTTTTTATTTATTAAGCCGTTATACTTTTCAAGTTTTTTGAGTTTTTTCGCTAAGACCTTTGTGTAAGTCCTGATACGCTCCAAATGCAGACCGGTTTCCGGATCGCGGTATTCCGCGAGTTTTGCCAGTCCGAATATAGCAACATCCTGTGTTTTTTCAATTTGCGTTGTCCTCTCCTTTACCTTTTGGGCAAGAGTATTATTAAGCTCTCTCAGTTCGTCCTGGAGCCGCTTGGTCCTTAAAACCGCCTTGATCCTGGCCAACAATTCCACATAATTAAAAGGTTTGTGGAGATAATCCTCGGCGCCGGTTTCCAGTCCTTTTCCCAGGTTGTCTTCTTCTAGCACGCTTGCAGTTAAGAAAATAATCGCCACATGTTTAGTAGCTTCGTCACTCTTGAGAGTTTTCGCGACTTCCAGACCGTTTATTCCCGGCATATTTATGTCCAGGAGAATGAGATCAAACTTATCCGGTTTTGAGCGGACAATCTTTATCGCGTCCTCCCCATTTGTGGCATTTATACATTTAAAATTCGACGAAACAAGCAGGGATTCCAGCAGGTAAATATTATTTTCTTCATCATCAACGATTAATAAATTTGGTGTGCCTTCATTTAGCAGCATATAAAGTTCTCTTTTATTAGGCTAAAAACTGAAGGAAGCTCACGTATAAAGCCTTATTTTCGTCTTCAGTCTATTCACCTGAATTAGTGTACTTAGATTATTAGATTAATTTTCTCTCTCCTGCAGAAAGAATTGTTATTCCCTATTTGATGAAGAAATATCATGCTTCGATGTTTATTATTTGCGTTTTTCTCTTAAAAAGTTTTTTCTCCGGCATTTCATCTTCAAAAAAACTTTTTTCTTTTATACTACAGCTCAAATGATTAATGCTATAAGATTCTCCTAACTGGTTCTCTAATTTCGGAAGCATGGAAGAAATGAATTTAGAGACTTCTTTATCTTCGACATAGAATTGACAACTCATGGTTTTATCAAGTACCTGAACGTCTATCCTGAGGTTTCCCATTGTCTTTAAGTTCAAATGAAATATCAGGCTTACATCTTCTTTTTTCCTGCTATCTTTCTGCTCATCTTTTTCCGAATTATCTTTTACATATAAGTTGACGGTTTCTGATGGAGAAAGTGGAATTTGGAACTGAAGAAAACCGTCCTCCTGCTTAGAGTAATAATTTAAAATCTGGTTCAGTTCGACATTAGACAGAGTTGTTTTGACATTTTTCAGCAATGCTTGTAGTTCTTTTAATTGGGACTGGTTTTGCGACTGCTGCATTTTGCTGAGCTTTGTTTCAAGTTCCTGAACTATTTTCAGCAACTGACCTTTAATGCTTTGATTCAGAGATGCTTTCAGGTTTTCCGGTGTTTGATCGCTCCGGATAAGTTCTCCCGGCTTGCTCAAGACAAGTTTCTTAATATCAGCTTCATAGTTCAATCCGGTTTTTGTAATGAAATTCTTTAACAGGTTTTCGTCAATCTTCTCCCCCTGAATAATGACGCTCTTCATAGTAGTTATTAATGTTTCTTTTGTCTGCGGTGTCAGCTCACTCTTGGGAAGTGAAGACAGAAATCGGATGAGATTATCGAATGCCTTTACTAATGGAATTTTTTCCGGAAGATAGTTTTTCAGCAGGGATAATTGCAGGGTCTGCAGGTTGGCGTCCTGTTTTCCTCCTGTTAGCGCTTTAACTACATTTTCAACAGGAGAACCAGTTGCCAATAGTTTTTTTAATTCCGGGGGTGGGATGTTTCCTTTTAAAAATATTTGAGATAAATATTCCAAAATCAGTCACCCATGCAAATGCCAATACCTCTCGCGGTATTTAGAAGATAATCATCCGGTTTTATATGGTTCATTTGAGCGACGGCTTCGGTTATTGGCACGGACAAAATATCGTGTTGTTTATAAGCAACCATCTGCCCGAATTTTTTTTCCAGCACAAGTTCAAACGCTTTGACACCAAACTGTGTGGCTAATATTCTGTCATAGGCAACAGGAATTCCGCCTCTCTGTAAATGTCCCAGGACAGTAACCCTCATTTCAATATCAATAAGTTTTTTTATATCGCCCATTAATTTACGTCCAACACCACCAAGGAGAACGTTCTCATATCCCACTTCTGAACTTTTTGTCGCGGTAACTTCTCCATGAACAGGTTTCGCTCCCTCGGCGATTACGATAATGGAAAATTTTTTGCCTTCATCCAGGCGCTTTTGAATCTTTTCAACAACTTTACCTATATTGTAAGGAACTTCTGGTATCAAACAAATATGGGATCCTCCGGCAACCGCCGCGTTTAAAGCAATCCATCCCGCGTCTCGCCCCATTAACTCAAGGATCATTGTCCTGCTGTGGCTGGTCGCAGTAGTAACCAGTTTATCCACCGCGTCTGTCGCCACCTCCACCGCTGTTTGGAAGCCAAAGGTGAAGTCCGTACATAAAAGATCGTTATCAATGGTCTTAGGCACTCCGATAATATTGACCCCTTTTTCAAATAAACTTTGAGAGATTTTCTGGGACCCGTCCCCGCCAATACAAATGACCGCATCAATATTTTGATATTGAAGCCTGCGAATCAAATCGTCTGACCTGTCCACCGTGGTCCAGCTTCCATCGGGATTCTTGACAGGCCAGTTAAAGGGGCCTCCTTTGCTTGTGGTGCGGATAATGCTTCCGCCGTGCACATGAATTCCCGCAACGGTTTTTAAATTCAGCGGGATAATATCTGTGGGGTCATGAAGTATGCCATAATATCCCTCCACACTCCCTAATATTTCCCAGTTTTTTTCCTGGCTGGCCCTTTTTACAATGGCCCGCATAACGGCATTAAGGCCTGGGCAATCTCCGCCGGTCGTAACAACCAACACTCTTTTTTTCATAACGCTCCGTTAACAAAAAAAAATTTTGCAAAAAAATATTTCTCTCATCTCCTAATAGATTTATGTTATATTATAAAGAAGTAGACAAAAAAAATAAACTTTAAAACAAAAAATTTTTTTACAGAAAAAATGGATTTCAAGAAATGCTTAAAAGCCATCACAGACAAATTTATTGAAAATAATATCGACTTTGCGCTAATCGGGGCTTTTGCCCTTTTACAATCCGGCATAGAACGAGCTACAAGAGACATTGATTTCCTGATTCTTTCCGAAGATTTAGAAAGAGTGAAACAAGTAATGAGCAATTTAACTTATGAAGCAGTCCAGACAACAAAACTCTTTTCTCAATTTGAATCCCCCCTTAAAGTCTTTGGAAGTGTTGATTTTTTACATGCAAGCGGAAAAGAGGGCAAGCAGATATTGAAGGATGCAGAAAAATGTGATTTTTTGGGAGTGAAGTTGAAAATTGTACGCCCTGAGGATCTTATAGGTCTTAAAGTGTTAGCGTATTCAAATGACCCATCAAGAGAGGAAAGAGATAAAAGCGATATACTTTTGTTGAATGAAGCTCATAGAAACGCTAAAATCAAACTCGATTTGGAAAAGATAAAATCATACTATGAGATGTTTGATAAATTGGATGATTACTCGAAAGTATGGTCAAAGAAATAGGACTTATAAATAATGGGTGATTTGAGCAAATTAACGCATTCGGATGAATTGCGAAAAGCCGCAGGCGCTTCTTCAAAAAGATGGCTGGACGATTCCAGGTGGAAACCTGTTACCATTGAAGAGTATGTGAAATTTCTTGATGAAATTCAGAGTTTTAAAAAAGAACTTAACGCGCCCGATCTTCCTCACCCCAAAATGAAGGGCGATAGATTTTCTATTTAGAATAATGAAGTAGGGTCGGAACTAAAAATGATTTGCCACAAAATCACGGGGAGACAAAGATACGAAGTTAAAAAAAATTTTATACTGCCGTCTGTGCTTCCTCTTCAACTGTTTGTTTAAAATCACATTCCTTTATAGGACACGCAAGAAATTTTCCATCTTTCCTGGTCCATCGCTCAACAATATAATGATTGCCGCAGGAAGGACATTTCTGTAAAACAGGTTTATACCATGACACAAATTTACATTTTGGATATTTGGAGCAACCGAAAAAAGCCTTGCCTCTTTTTGAGCTCCGGCTTATAACATCCCCGTCACACCCTTCTTCCGGGCAGGAAATTCCTGTACTAATAGCTTTGGTAAATTTGCAATCCGGGTACTTTGAGCAAGCCATAAACTTTCCAAAACGACCTGTTTTAATAATCATATTTGATCCGCATTTTTCGCATTTTTCGTCAGTAAGCTCTGGAGCGGGCTTAGCCGCGTTTCCATCTCCGCCTTCAATTTCCTTCGTATTTTTACATTTGGGGTAACCAGAGCAGGCCATGAATTTTCCAAATCTGCCCCATCGAATTATCATTTTCTGGCCGCATTTTTCGCAAACCTCATCTGTTTCTTCCACTTCCGTTTTGAGATTTCGCATATTCTTTTCCGCTTTTTTAAGGACTTTTTGAAAAGGGCTGTAAAAATTTTTTAAAATTTCAACCCACCCCATGGAGCCCTCTTCCACTTTGTCAAGCTGTTCTTCCATTCTTGCGGTAAACTCCACATTTAATATATCCGGGAAACTGTCTACTAACAGATCGGTCACTATTAAACCAAGCTCGGTAGGTTTCAAACGCCGGTTTTCTTCGCTGGTATAATCTCTCTCTTTGATGACAGATAAAATAAACGCGTAAGTACTGGGGCGCCCTATTCCTTTGTCCTCCAGTTCTTTAATCAGGGATGCCTCTGTAAAACGCGGCGGGGGTTGAGTGAAATGCTGATTCGGTTTCATCTCAAGCAGTTTTAACTCTTCCCCGATTTTTAATGGAGGTAAAATTGTTGTTTTATCATCATCCTGTTTCGCGTTCTTTGGTGATTTTAAAATATCAGAATCTTCCGTGTAGAGTTTCATAAAGCCTGGAAACCTTACAATCATCCCATTGGCTCTGAAAAGATAACGTCCTATAAGAATGTCAACGGCGGTTGTGTCCATGATTGCCGGAACCATTTGCGAAGAAACAAACCTTTTCCAGATCAATTCATACAGGGAATATTCATCTTTGCTGAGATATTTTTTTACAACGGAAGGTTCCCGAAGTGATGAAGTAGGCCTGATAGCTTCGTGGCCTTCTTGAGCAGATTTTTTACTTTTATAAAAATTTGGTTTAGGGGGTAAATATTCTTTGCCGAATTTATCTTTAATGAATCCTCGAACTTCCTCTATAGCCTCAGGCGCTGTTCGCGTGGAGTCTGTCCGCATATAAGTTATCAAGCCGGTGGTTTCCCCTCCCTCAATTTCGATGCCCTCATAAAGTTTTTGCGCAACGCTCATTGTCTTTCTGGCATAAAACCTCAGTTTTCTTGACGCCTCCTGTTGCAATGTGCTTGTAATGAAAGGCGGGATAGGATTTTTCTTTCTCTCCTTTTTTTGAATGTCCGAAATTTTATAACAGGCCGCGTCTAAATCGGACAGAATTTTATTTGTCTGCTGTTCATTTTCAATTTCAGCTTTTTTTCCGTCTATTTGAAATAGTTTGGCTTCAAAGGAAGGTGGAGTTTCTCCTTCCAAACACGCGACTATCGACCAGTACTCCTGTGGTTTAAAAGCTAGAATTTCTTTCTCTCTTTCGCAAACCAGGCGAAGCGCGACAGACTGTACTCTCCCGGCGCTTAAGCCCCATTGGACCCTTTTCCACAAAAGAGGACTGATTTTATATCCGACCAGACGGTCTAATATCCTGCGGGCTTGCTGTGAATTAACTTTATTCTCATCTATTGATAATGGATTTTTTATTGCTTCCAGTACCGATTTTTTTGTAATTTCATTAAAGAGGACACGATAAATCTTCAGTTTTTTCTGGTCTTTAATTACCTGTAAAATATGACTGGCAATCGCCTCTCCTTCGCGGTCCGGGTCAGGCGCTAAATAAACATTATCTACTTTGGAAGTCGCGGCACGGAGTTCTTTTATTACCTTCTCTTTCCCCTTAATGGTCACAAATTCCGGCTTAAATTCATTTTCAACATCAACGCCTAACTTGCTTTTGGGCAGATTTAAAATGTGACCCACGGACGCTTTTATAGTAAAGTCCTTCCCTAAAAATTTTTTTAAGGTTACAGCTTTAGCCGGCGACTCAACGATCACAAGTGACTTGGACATTCAAATCCTTCTAATTTCAGTAATAACACAAATGATTTAAAATTGATCACATATAACCAATAAAAAAATAGTTGTCAAGAAATTAGTTAGATAATTTAACCGATATCATTTTTTTTAAAGGCAAAATCGTTTATAATGAAATGCTAATTTTTGCCACTAAGACACTAAAAATAAATTATCTTTGTGTCTTAGTGGCAAATTCATTTTATCGCGTGCTTCGCGCTTTGATCTTCATGATTAACTATTTAGCTTTTTAAAGGAAACAATTATGGCGAAAAAACCCTGGCAAGGGAGATTTACCGGAGAAACCGATAAGACTGTTGAAATATTTACCGCGTCTATCGGTTTTGATAAGCGGCTTTATAAGTATGACATTATGGGTAGCATTGCCCATTGCAGAATGCTGGAAAAATGTAAGATTATTATTCCAGCAGAAAGTAAAAAAATTATTAAAGGGTTAAAATCTATTGAAAAATCTATAGAGAGCGGACGCTTTCAATTTAACGACGCGCTGGAAGACATCCACATGAACATTGAGAAAAAACTTATTGATAAAATAGGGCCTGTCGGGGGGAAACTCCATACGGCGCGGAGTAGAAACGATCAAGTTGCCCTTGATATACGACTTTATCTGAGAGATGAAGTCGAAGCAATTCAAAAACTTATTTCAGATTTTTGCCGGGTATTAATTAAGCTTGCCGCTAACAATTTAAATGCAATAATGCCCGGGTATACCCATTTACAGAGAGCGCAACCGGTTCTTCTATCTCATCATCTGCTGGCTTACGTGGAGATGTTTAAAAGAGATAAACAGCGATTCCAAGAAATCCTCAGGCGGGTCAATGTGCTCCCGCTCGGTTCATCCGCTCTGGCAGGAACAAGCTTTCCGCTTGACCGGAATTATGTCGCGAAGCTTTTAAACTTTCCTGAAATCTCTGAGAATAGTCTGGACGCTGTAAGCGACCGGGACTTTTCCGTGGAATTTTGTTCCGCTTCTTCATTACTAATGATGCACCTGAGCCGAATGAGTGAGGAGTTGATCATATGGTCGTCCTCTGAATTTTCCTTTATTGAACTGGACGATTCTTTTTGCACAGGCAGCAGCATCATGCCTCAGAAAAAAAACCCGGATGTTCCTGAACTGGTCAGGGGTAAAACAGGCAGGGTTTATGGAAACCTTGTTTCATTACTTACAATGCTCAAGTCTCTTCCTCTTGCTTACAATAAAGATATGCAGGAAGACAAAGAACCTTTGTTTGATACTGTTGACACAGTTAAGAACTCTCTTGCCGTTTTCAGCAGAATGATGAAAAATGTGAAGATAAACAAACATAAAATGTTGAGAGCTGCATCGGAAGAATTCAGCACTGCTACAGAAATAGCGGATTACCTTGCTAAAAAAAGCGTTCCTTTTAGAAGAGCCCATGAGATTACAGGAAAAATTGTAAAGTATTGCAAAAAGAAAAATAAGCCCTTGTCCAAGCTGACCATTAAGGAGTGGAAAAGCTTTTCCGACAAATTTGATTCAAACGTATTAAAAGCTATCGACATAAAAAAATCAATTGACAATAAAAATATAGTTGGCGGCACCAGCAGCAAGCAGGTTGTTAAAAGAATCGAAAAGTTAAAAAAAATTTTTTAACAGATGTCACACCGCTTTTACATCACTCTTTTATCCTGTCTCATTTATTAAAAAATTGTTTTATGTTAGGCTGGTTTTATAATGAAAAAGTCTTGTATCTATTTTTCAGGCATAATTTTATTTATTTCCTTCCTGCTCCCCCTGCAGACTTTTGCCAGTAATCAGCTGGACGCAAAGGTTATTTTCAAGGCTCTTGAAGAGGAGATGAATCGCTCCCTGAGCGATTTAAAGCTGGATATTTTCAAACCTCCTTATTTTTTAAGTTACCAGGTAAAGGACCATCAGAGTGTTAAAATCAGAGCAACTTTTGGAGCCATAGTAAAATCGGACACCAACCGGTTTCGTAATCTTTTCGTGGAAACAAGGGTTGGGGATGTTCAATCAGACAGCGCCGCGACTGACCTGGCATATTTCGGATCAGCAAATTATTTTTCACTCCCTATTGAAAATGATTTAGACGC
>DASCNB010000189.1:0-8536 GCA_036011265.1 Nitrospinota bacterium
TTTCCATCTCCTTCAAAAACCTGGAGGAAATAGTAACAAGCAAATTTAAAAGAAAAGGCGATGAAGTCGTTGAGATAAATATCAAAGCCTTACAGGCGGGAAAAAGCTATGTGGAAAAGGAACTTAAAAAAACAGATACTCTGAAAGTTGCTTCGTTAGAAGAAAAAGAAGACATTATAGTAATAGACGGGAATGCGGCGATAGGGCTTGGAGCGCTTCTCGCGGGATGCGATTTCTTTTCCTGCTATCCCATTACACCGGCAACTGAGGTCGCCAACTGGCTCTCGAATTTTTTGCCGAAAGTTAAAGGAACCCTCATTCAGGCGGAAGATGAAATAGCTTCACTGGGCAATGTTCTCGGCGCTGCTTATGCCGGGGCAAAGGCTATGACCGCCACATCAGGTCCCGGCCTGTCTTTGATGAGTGAGCTTCTTGGAATGGCCTGCATGGCTGAAATTCCCTGTGTAATCGTGAATGTCCAACGCGGAGGACCAAGCACCGGTCTCCCGACTAAGCATGAGCAGTCCGATCTTTTCCTGGCTGCCCATGGAAGCCATGGAGATGCTTCGAGGATCGTTCTGTCATGCGACAATGTTGAAGATTGCATTAGCCTGACAATTGAAGCGTTTAACCTGGCAGAAAAATACCAGACCCCGGTTATCCTTTTGAGCGACGGTTCACTTGGCATGAGAAAAGAGGGAATTAAAAGACCGGACCTTTCAAAAGTGAAAACAGTTGAAAGATTAAAACATGACTCTTCTTCGAACGGAGATGAGCCGTTCATGAGATACAAAATTACCGACAACTGGATATCCCCAATGTCAATCCCCGGCATGGAGGGGGCCGCCTACGTTGCTACGGGCATCGAACACGGAGAAACAGGCGCACCGAAATATACTCCGGACAATCATGAACTGATGGGTAAAAAAAGATTTGAAAAAATCAAGAATGTTGAAGACGATCTGCCTGAAAGTAAACGGATAGGTGATGAGCAGGCGGATATTGGATTAATCGCCTGGGGTTCGACCCAGGGAGATGTAACAGAAGCAGTTAACAGAGCGCGGGCAGAAGGCTTAAAAGTAGCAGCCCTTTTCCCTAAACTGGTTTACCCGGTTCCCATAAAAGCTATAGAAAAATTCAATAAAACAGTTAAGAAAATCATGGTTCCTGAAATTAATTACCAGGGACAGTTCGCGGACTTAATTCAGGCTGCGACCGGTATCCCGGTTATAAAATATAATATCTATGGTGGTTTTCCTTTTACGCCAAAAGAGATACACAACAAAATTAAGGAGACTATTTAATATGTTAATGGAAGCTATACCAGCAAAAGAATATAAAAGTGAAGTAACTCCTGTCTGGTGCCCCGGTTGCGGCGACTATGGGGTCTTGAATTCTTATTTAAAAGCATTGTCCGAATTAAAAATCGATTACAACAAGGCTGTCACTGTGTCGGGAATCGGCTGTTCCAGTCGTTTTCCTTTTTTTGTAAAAACATACGGCATTCATTCTTTGCATGGTCGGTCTTTGCCTCTTGCAGTAGGAGTAAAACTGGCCAGGCCGGACCTGACTGTGGTTGTCACCTGTGGCGACGGTGACGGTTTTTCTATTGGCGGCGGTCATGTTCCTCATGTGGTAAGAAAAAATATTGATCTCACCTGGATTTGCATGGATAACAGCATTTACGGACTGACCAAGGGTCAGGTTTCACCAACGAGTTCCGTTGGACTACCCGGCAGCACAACTCCTTACGGATGCCCTGACATTCCGGTAAACCCGATGGCTTATACCCTTACCTATGGCGCGACCTTTGTTGCCAAAGCTTTCTCAGGTAATCCAAAAGAACTGGCAAATATTTTTGTCCAAGCTATTGAGCATAAAGGATTTTCCTTCATTGACGTTATTTCTCCCTGTCCCTCGTTTAACAAAAAGGATACTTTCAAAGCATATAAGGGAGTTTTGGAACCGATTCCGGAAGATCATGATGTTACGGATAAAGTAAAAGCTCTTGATATTGCCATCAACTCGGGCGGAAAGCTGATTACCGGAATTTATTACAAAGAGGAAAAGCCGGATTACTGGAGCATGCTGGAAGGTATCAAAGAAAAAAGTAAAGCATCAGACAATCCGGATTATGAAGCTATAATAGATACATTTAAGGTTTAAATCATGAAACCGCGCTCAGCGGGGCAAAGACACAAAGATAACGAAGAAATGAATTAAAAAATCCCCTTTTTTAGGGGATTTTTTTTGCCTGTAATCCTCCAAGCTTTTTCCCTTTTTTAATAGATTTTGCTACGGTCTCTTATATAGGCATACGTTAGCGTATGAACTATTTCAGGTACGTTTAATAGAATAATATTGACATAAGCTATGGCGATACAATAACATGCTACTTCACCGCCCCAATGGCGGATTTTTTTTTGTTTAAAAAATTAGTTTATTTTACCCTTAAGGAGATAAGAGGAAAAAAAAATGGAGAAAACGTTAGCTATTATCAAACCGGACGCAATGAGGAAAAAAATGGCCGGGAAAATTATTGACCGGATATATGAGAAAGGCTTTAACATCGTCGGATTGAAAATGCTCCAACTGAAAGAAAATCAAGCCAATGAGTTTTACAAAGTTCACGCGGAAAGACCGTTCTATAAAGATCTCGTGAGCTACATGACTTCCGGATCAGTCATTGTGGCCGCTTTAGAAAAAGAAAACGCAATCAAGGATTGGCGAAACCTTATGGGAGCGACAAATCCGGCTGAGGCGGCAGAAGGGACCATAAGAAAAGATTTTGGTGAGAATATTGAGGCGAATGCTGTTCACGGATCAGACTCGCCTGAAACCGCGTCCACAGAAGTTCCTTTTTTCTTTGCAGATTAATCTACTTTGACCTGATATTTTCTTGACTAATGCCATATATTTCAAATACAATCCTAATCTACATATCAGATTTAGATATCTGTATTAAAAAATAACTATTGTAAAGGACTCTTTAAATGGACTCACTAACCAACACTTGGGTAGGCTATGTCTGCGTTATTTCTTTTATAATGGCTTATACCCTGGTCGTTTTTGAAGAAAAAATCCACCTGCGTAAATCAAAACCGGTTGTATTGATCGGGTGTTTAATGTGGATGCTTATAGGCATTTATGAAGCGAGTCACGGGGGAAACCATCATGCCGAAGAACATGTAAAACATTTGATTGAAGAGATCGGGGCGTTATTTTTCTTTTTGCTGGTTGCAATGACATACATCAATGCCCTGGAAGAAAGGAATGTCTTTGCTGCTTTGAGAAGCTGGCTTTTGAGAAAGGGACTTGGTTTTCGCGCTCTCTTCTGGGTAACCGGAATTATCACCTTTTTTCTTTCTCCTCTGGCCGACAATCTGACCAGCGCTCTTCTAATGGCAACAGTTGCCGAAAAAGTCAGTGGCGGAGACCGCCGCTTTATTATTCCCGCGTTTATAAATATTATAGTTGCGGCGAACGCTGGAGGCGCCTGGTCCCCTTTCGGAGATATTACCACACTCATGATCTGGACCGCTGGAAAGGTCCAAACATTGGAGTTTTCCGCATTAATTATTCCCTCTATTGTAAACTGGATAATACCGGCGGCCGTAATGTTTCCATTCATTCCAAAAGGCGTTCCAGAAGGATCAACAGAAAAAATAACGATGAAAACCGGTGCAAAGCCGATTATTTTTCTTGGTGTAACTACTATTGCGACAGCCGTTAGTTTTCATCAATTCCTTCATCTTCCACCTTTTCTCGGGATGATGTTAGGACTTGGCTATTTGATGTTTCTTGCCTACTTTTTGAAGATTATGGACCGTGCTAACGGACTTCCAGCAGAAGAGCGGTTCGATATTCTAAGAAAAGTAAAAAATGTGGAATTTGATACTTTGCTCTTTTTCTTCGGTGTTATTACTGCAGTTGGCGCTTTACAATATTTAGGCTATCTTGCTCTTGTTAGCACAGCAATGTATGGCGGACTCGGTTTTACTGGAGGGAATGTGCTAGTCGGTGTTTTATCCGCCATAGTAGATAACATACCGGTTATGTTTGCTGTATTAAAGATGAACCCTGATATGGGATTGGACCAGTGGCTTCTCATAACTCTAACATGCGGAGTAGGAGGGAGTTTACTCTCAGTAGGATCCGCTGCCGGAGTCGCTGTAATGGGAGTACGAAGAGATGTCTATACCTTCATGACCCATCTTAAATGGACGCCTGTTATTGCATTGGGCTATGCGGCCAGCATCTTCTGCTGGTGGGTGCTTAAATAGCCATAATTATTACTGGTAGGATTCAGGTGCTTCGTACCTCCTTTTCGAGGCAAGACTTAAACCTCTCTCAAGCCATTCTTATCAATTATTTTTGGATTTCCAAAACATAAATGGCCTTATCGATTTTTCTACTTATTGCCGGAATTTTCATTCTCTTTTTTGGGGCAGAATGGACTGTTAAGGGTTCATCAAACATTGCGATGTTTTTGGGAATCAGGCCTATTATCATCGGCCTCACCATCGTGTCTATAGGAACTTCTCTTCCTGAGCTTGTCGTAAGCGTTGTCGCGGCAATCAATAAATCCAAGGATATCGCGCTTGGAAATATCATTGGAAGCAATATCGCGAACATCGGCCTCGTCTTAGGTTTATCAGCCATGATCAAGCCTTTACAAATAAGCCTGTCAACAATAAAAAAAGAAATTCCTATTATGATAGGAGTTTCTCTCCTACTCTATTTTTTGGCTTTTGATAAATTGATCAGTCCTGTCGATGGCTTCATTCTGTTTGTCGGTATTGTTCTGTTTATTTTCTATTGTATATACGATGCCAAACATAATACAGAACAGTCAAAAGATATTAATCAGGACGATGAAAGTTCCGAGAAAAAAAAATATTCCTTAGCGCATGAACTATTAATAACAATAGTGGGATTAGTCGAGATAGTTTTAGGGGCCAAGCTTATGGTTGATTCCGCTATTTTTATCGCGAGAATATTAGGGTTGAGTGAACTTTTCATTGGAATGACCATTGTCGCAGTCGGCACCTCTTTACCGGAACTTGCAACCTCTATGGTTGCAGCCTACAAAGGCAAAATGGAAATTAGCGTGGGAAACGTCATCGGGTCCAATATCTTCAACATTTGTATGGTCATAGGACTCGTCTCAATGATTTCTCCTTTTAGAGTAGACCAATTAATATTAAACAGGGAGTTTTTGATTATGCTCGCGTTTAGCATTTTAGTACTCCCACTGGCAATGCACGGAAAGACATTGACCCGAGCAAAAGGAACACTATTTTTTTTAGGATACGGATGCTTTATCTGGTTTACTCTTTAAGAACACCCTAATATAGGGATGTGTAGGCTTTCCTCGTCTTATTGGAAGTTACTTAATTTCCTATTATTTAAATCTGAGGCCTGTTTTGACTAGCAAGGGTAAATGCTTCCGGTTGCGGATCATAATTATCGCGGCTAATACCAGATAAATGCTAAATACTTCCATTCGTATCTCAGCAACAATTAACTGGGCCGAGAATAAAATTATTAGAAGCAGAGCTTCAAGCCACGAAATTTTTAAGTTGGACAATATTGCCACGGCGAAAATCGACTGTCCCGCAGTCAGCCATATCTCGTGATTCTGACGAAGGTCGAGGGTAAAGGAACTGAGGTTTCCCGCTGAAAATGAATAAACTATCGGAAGTGTTCCAACCAAAAGTGTCCATTGGTTGACCTTGGAAGATATCAAGGCCCCCAAGGCAGCCTGTCCCTGTCCCTTGATGGCCCATATAGCAGCGATCATAATTTCAGGCGCTTCTGAAGCCAAAGGCGCCAGCCACTGAACCAGTAAAAATTCATCGATTCCCTGTTCCCGGCCAAAGGTCACCAGTGATTCGGCAAATGGCTCGGCTGATAAAAAAATTATAAGTCCCGCATAGAGAAATAGTATTACAGTGCAGAAACGACGCATAGATGGCGTTAACGATCCAATAAATGCAGAAGGACCGACAAGTTCAGGTTCCTCTACTTCTGCCCAGGCAGTTCGCATTATATAAGCGAAAAAAATAGCTATAAGAATGGTGGCGTCTAATAAAGAAAGACTCCCTTTGAACGGAATTGTAAAGGCGTAAATAGTAGCGCAAGTTAGATAAAATATTTCCGTGCCGCGTTCACTGCTCAACGACAGTGACTGCTTTTTAGAAAAAAGAAAAAAGAGAAAGATAACCATCGGCCAGCCAATTCCGATAAGCAACCGATTGGCGCCGGTCATATTTGCCAGGGCCAGTGGCGCGTATGAGGGATCAGCGGCTGCTTTCCATGCAAAGACCATATCAACAGCATACTCCGGTAAGACAGCAAGCAAGGCCAGAATCGCCAGGGCAAACCCTTGAGAAATATCCATCTGGGCAGTCTCTGCCGCCCAGGACATCATAAAAGCGGCTCCCAGTATACTGATACCTAACAAGAGCGCCTCGGTCCCTGATTCCACATGAGGGATGATCCCGAATTTTAAAAACAGGCTCGGAAGAGTTAAAAGGAGGCCACCAAGTATTATGAAGATATTAGGGATGTGGGAAGAAGAAGTTGACATATTTGTCACAAAAAACAAAACTCAGCTTAAAGCCTGCAAGTGAAATATTTTAGTTGTGATTACAGCCTTTTAAAGCGCGAACCATTATGAAATATTTTTTAGATTGATTTTTGGGAGAGTGGCCAAATGAGCTTCACTCTGAAAATTAAAACGTGAGATTGAAAACTCTTCACTTTTTCATGGCTTCTCTTTCCAAATCCTTCTAATTCAAACACAACCCGGTTTAGAAGTCAATTTTTTTGATTTTATCTATTAGCGCTGATCTTTGAATCCTCATTTAACCTAAAACCTGAAAGCAGGACAGCTTGATGCTAATAATGGTTTACAAAATAATAAACGAGTCCTCATTCAAGAGATATTTACGATTGACATTGATATCTTGATATGATTATATTATGGGTTTTGATGTTTGAAGAAGTTTGCTTCTTTTGGCTTTATAACCCTATAGAATGGTATTCAAAAAATATGACACTGATTCTATAAAGATGCTCCGAGATTTAGCTTCTATCGGCAGCTTCGGTTTCCTGATGGCAGGGGCCGTTCTTCTGGGATATTTTGCCGGAGATTTTTTGGATGACTATTTTGATACTTCCCCGACATTTCTTATCCTTTTTCTTGTTTTAGGCGTTGTTGGCGGATTTATGGAATATCTAAAGATTATAAAAAAAGTAATAAATAAAAAAAACAAAACATGATATTTATAAAAAAGAACATTTTACAAATTGATGAAGAACTACCACGGAGGGTTCTTAATACATCCTTAATAATAGCCACTCTCGTTCTCTTAATTTCTATTTCTAACTGGTCATTTGAAGCCACTTTCGGGCTTGCTGTTGGAATGGGGATCAGCATTATTTTTTTTATGCTTTTGTGCGGCAGCGTGAAATCTCTTGCGAGAATTGAAAAAAATAGCAGAATACCCTTTTTTGTGATCGTTACTATTTTAAAATTTATTGTTTTGAGCGCAGCGCTATTTATAATTTTTAAGCATCTGTCTATTAATTATCTCGCGCTCTTAATAGGAATCGGGTTAGCGCAAAGCATTATTTTTTTGAAATTAACGGGAATGGGCATGGTCAACTATATGAACAGAGCGAACCAAATCTAAAAAAACCCTTTGACAAAGACTGTCATGGTGAGCCTGTCGAACCATGAATTTGTTGTTTGTTTTTATAATTACTTTTTAGAGATATTTTATGGCAGTAGGACACAAAGCAGCAAGCGAAGCGTCAAAAACTTCGCTGGAACTCCCTTCTTTTATGGATTTCCTGGGGGACCTGCACCATGAAGTCTTTGGAATTTCCATCCATCACTGGGTTCCCATTATTATGTCTTTGATAGTAGCGTCTTTATTGTTGGCTGTTACATATTACACAACGAGGGATTTAAAAAAGATACCTCAAGGGATGCAGGCTTTCCTCGAAATTGTGATTGAAGGGATGCAGGGTTTTTTTGGAGAGATTCTGGGATCCGGCGCTTCTTCTTTTTTACCTCTTATAGGTAGTCTTTTTATTTATATTTATCTGATGAACATTCTCGGCTTTATACCGCTCTTTCATGCCCCTACCAGCAGCCCAAATACAACTATTGCTCTCGCGGTGATTGTTTTTTTTGTTACCCATTATGTTGGAATAACCAGGAATGGTGTTGCGGGATATTTAAAACATTTTGTGGGCGAACCTATTTGGATGGCACCTCTTCTTTTTCCCATCCATATTATAGGGGAATTAGCGAGGCCACTTTCTCTTTCCATGAGACTTTTTGGGAATATTATGGGAGAGGATACAGCCATCGCGATCTTGGTAGGACTGGGAGTTTCATTATATTTTATACCGATTCAATTTCCGATATTGGTGCTGGGTCTTTTGACAACTCTAATTCAGGCAGTTGTGTTTTCGGTTTTGTCCAGCGTCTATATAGGAGGCGCTGTCGGTCATCATGATG